>NZ_JAXGFS010000048.1:0-235 GCF_041008745.1 Pseudophaeobacter sp. 1A09344 | reverse complement strand
TCGTCGCGGTGTGCGAGCTGCTCGCCCGCGCCCTCGCCCCCGTCTCACCCTGACCGGCGCACGCTGCAGGGCTAGGGTGACCGCATGACGCAGCGACGGGACGTGGTCATCATCGGCGGCGGGCACAACGGCCTCACGGCGGCCGCCTACCTCGCCCAGGCGGGCCTCGACGTGCTCGTGCTCGAGCGGCTCGACGTTCTCGGTGGCGGGGCGGTCTCGGCCGAGGCCTTTCCCG
>NZ_JAXGFS010000047.1:0-237 GCF_041008745.1 Pseudophaeobacter sp. 1A09344 | reverse complement strand
GACCGCGGCTCGCGCCTCCGTGCGCGTCAGCAGTGGCTCGGTCATGGTCGGGAAGAGCGCGCGGGCCAGGCGTCCGGTGCCCGCGGTGAACTCGCGCCACGCGATCGCATCGGCCTGCGCGCCGAGCCGGGCGAAGCTCGCGGCCATGCTCGGGGCATCCGCGTGGTCGATGAGGAGGCCGCCGTGCGCCGCAACGGGGGGGGGGGGGTAGGAGCTGTAGCGCCGCGGGGCGAGGCG
>NZ_JAXGFS010000046.1:0-238 GCF_041008745.1 Pseudophaeobacter sp. 1A09344 | reverse complement strand
CACGACCGAGCCCTCGGAGGTGCACGCATGAGCACGAGAGACTCCGAAGCGGCGGTCGACCCGTCGCGCGCCGCCGTGCAGGCTGTCGTCGAGGCGGCCCTGGCCGAGGACGCCCCCTGGGGCGACGTGTCGAGCGAGGCTGCCATCCCGGCCGACGCACGGGCGACCGCAAGGGTGGTGAGCCGCGTAGCCGGTGTGTTCGGGAGCGGCCACGCGCGCGAGGTCGCGTTGCTGCATG
>NZ_JAXGFS010000045.1:0-252 GCF_041008745.1 Pseudophaeobacter sp. 1A09344 | reverse complement strand
GAGGACGGTGGCGAGCCACGGGGGCACGCACCCGCTGAGCAGCAGCACGGGAACGAGGAGGAGGCTGGCGAGAAGGGGGCGTCGCGTCACGCGAGTGAGCCTAGTGCGGGAACCCTGCCGCTCGCCGCGACCATCATCGCCTCGAGCGCGAGTGCCGGCGGTGTGTTGCCGGCGACGCGGTGCCGGGCAAGGGCGATGGCGTCCATCGCGCCGAGGGCGGCAGCCGGGCTCAGGGTCTGCGCCGCGCCCTCC
>NZ_JAXGFS010000044.1:0-253 GCF_041008745.1 Pseudophaeobacter sp. 1A09344 | reverse complement strand
AGCTCCCGAAACTTTATCTTGAATACGGTTGGCTTTTACCATGGCAGGTAAACTTTTGGGAACTGCTTCTAAAACAGACTTTTTACCTTCTTTTAGTTTGAGTTTTTCCCAATTTTGTTTTACCTGTTCTTCCTTTTCAACTTCAACATCTCCGTAGATATGAGGATGCCTGTCAATCAATTTCTCAGAAATAGAATTGGCAACATCTGCAATATCAAATGCTTTTTTCTCAGAACCTATTTTCGCGTAGAAA
>NZ_JAXGFS010000043.1:0-259 GCF_041008745.1 Pseudophaeobacter sp. 1A09344 | reverse complement strand
GTTGACCGGTACTAATCGCCCGATAGGCTTGATCTGTTCCAGTAACAGACAGTCTCATAAACACCAAAAAGCAAAACGAAACCTGGACAACATGTTGATCTGAAACCTTCCGCTTTTGGAAAGCGCCCCGTGACACAACGGAGCTCGCAATACCAAAAGCCGGAAGCTTTTGGTATTTACTCGGTTTGGTGGTCATAGCACGAGCAAAACACCCGGTCCCATCCCGAACCCGGAAGTTAAGTGCCGTCGCGCCAATGGT
>NZ_JAXGFS010000042.1:0-457 GCF_041008745.1 Pseudophaeobacter sp. 1A09344 | reverse complement strand
TCGCCATGAAAGGTCCAGCCCGAGGTCCGGGCTGTCCCGTCGCGGCCGAAGGCGATGACGTCAGCCGCGCTCCTCGAGGGTAATGCTGTAGTCAGGACCAAAGCGCAGATCGCGCCCGTCACCGAACTCGAGATGATGTTTGAAGAGTCCCGGCCATATGTTGAAATACCGCGGCTCTGGCCCGTGCGGGGTGATCCGGGTCGAGACCAGAATGGCTTCCGGCTCGCCCTCGCGCAGGTAGATGCACTGGTAGCGCGGCTTGCCATCGTCCGTGAACCCCACGAGTTCATACCGGCAGCGGAACGCTATGCCCTTCTCGGACAGGTCTTTGACACCATCGATGGTGATCAGGATCTGGTTGCGCGCTATCGGCATGTTCGGACTCTCCCCACGAGAGCCCTTCTACTTCACGACACTAAGGCCATAAAGTCATATGGAGTCAATACGACATATTGCA
>NZ_JAXGFS010000041.1:0-692 GCF_041008745.1 Pseudophaeobacter sp. 1A09344 | reverse complement strand
CTGGTGCAATATGCCATCGACGAGGCTCGCGAGGCGGGGATCAAGGAATTCATCTTCGTGACCTCGCGTGGCAAGGGTGCATTGGAAGACTATTTTGACCAAGCCCCGATATTGGAGCAGGAGCTGCGCAAGAAAGGTAAGGATGCGCTGCTCGAAACTCTGAAGCACACCAATATGGAAAGCGGCGCCATCGCCTATATCCGCCAGCATCAGGCCCTGGGTCTGGGCCATGCGGTCTGGTGCGCGCGGCGGCTGATCGCCAACGAACCCTTCGCGGTAATCCTGCCCGACGATGTGATCGCGGCGGAAACCCCCTGTCTCAAGCAGATGGTCGAGGCCTATGCTGAAACCGGCGGTAACATGGTTGCGGCGATGGAAGTCGCACCGGAAAAGGCTGGTGCCTATGGTGTTCTGGATGTGAAGAACGACATGGGATCCGTGGTCGAGGCCCGTGGCATGGTCGAAAAACCGGCTATGGGTGAGGCGCCCTCCAATCTGGCGGTGATTGGCCGTTACATCCTTGAGCCCTCGGTGCTGCGCAATCTCAACAAGATGAAGCAGGGGGCGGGCGGCGAGATTCAGCTGACCGACGCCATTGCTCAGGACATCGAAAAAGATGTGCCTGTTTACGGCTATCGCTTCCGCGGCCAGCGCTTTGATTGCGGTTCCAAGGCAGGTTTCCTGCAGGCCAC
>NZ_JAXGFS010000040.1:0-873 GCF_041008745.1 Pseudophaeobacter sp. 1A09344 | reverse complement strand
TGACCTGCTCCCCTGAAAAGTCCGCGGTTTGAAGTTAGCCTGTTCTCCAAACGAGGAGACAAACGATGCGGAAGAGCCGATTCAGCGAAGAACAGATCATTGGCATCTTGAAGGAGCACCAAGCTGGCATCGGGGCCAAGGAGCTCTGCCGGAAGCATGGCATCAGTGATGGCACGTTCTACAAGTGGCGTTCGAAGTATGGCGGCATGGAAGTGTCGGAGGCCAAACGGCTGAAGGCGCTCGAAGCCGAGAACGCGAAGCTGAAGAAGATGCTGGCGGAACACATGCTCGACGTGGCCACGCTGAAGGAAATGCTGGGAAAAAACTTTTGAAGCCCGGTGCAAGGCGGAGAGCCGTGGACTGGGCCATGACAGAGAAGAACTACAACCAGCGGCGGGCCTGTGCCTTGGCCGGGATTGATCCGCGCGTCTACAGGCGGCGACCAGCCAGGCCTGAGGATACAGAGCTCCGAGAGCGGCTGAAGGAGCTCTCCGGGGAGCGTCGGCGGTTTGGCTACCGACGACTGCACCTCCTACTGGGCCGAGAGGGCTGGCAAGTTAACTGGAAGAAGCTCTATCGGATCTACCGTGAAGAAGGCCTGACAGTGCGCAAGCGTGGCGGTCGCAAGCGAGCGATTGGAACGCGTGCGCCGATGACGATCCCGCAAGGGCCAAACCAGCGATGGTCCCTGGACTTCGTCTCAGATAGCCTTTCGGACGGGCGCCGGTTCCGGGTGCTTTGCGTCATCGACGACTTCAGCCGGGAATGCCTGGCCGCGGTCGTGGACACCTCACTCTCCGGCCAGCGGGTTGCCCGTGAGCTCGATAATATCGCCCGAACGCGCGGTTATCCGTGCATGGTGGTCAGCGACAA
>NZ_JAXGFS010000003.1:0-480705 GCF_041008745.1 Pseudophaeobacter sp. 1A09344 | reverse complement strand
CTAATCCTGATGAAAGTCTCTGTTTGTGTGCTTGGTTTCAAAAGAAACCGAAGCCGTACAAACAGTGAAGCTGACACTGGATCATCGGAACCGAAATTCCTACCAGCGCGATATACAGACGTTGATCCATCGAAATGAACCAAACCGCCCACATATCTCTTCAGTTATCTATCAATGTCAAAGAGCAACACCCAGCGGCCAAAACAAACAGATGCGCCAATCTCTCAGCGCGCCCGCCTGCCTCATCCTCAAAGATGCCCCAGTCTATCCTGAGCGTCTCAACCGTCTTTCCGATCCGTCAGCAGCGTCTCCGCCGCGCCCCGTAGCGCCTCAGCGCCGCCGGTGAAGGGGGTTCTAGTCCTAACTCCAAATACCCGCAACCCCAAAATCAACAAAAACCGAAAAAACGGGAAATTTCTCGCAATACTCAACAAAATCAAATGCTTAACCCAAACTTAAATCTGGCCCCGATGTGCGATTTAGCAGTACATTCTCCTATTTGCTGGTCCTCCCCCCCACACTCGGCGAGGGACGCTTAGTCCTCCACAGGGTTATCCACAGAGCACCGTTGAATCACACCTGAATCGGGTTGGAATCGGATGGGAATCGCCCGGACGAGAGCCGGTCAGAGGGCCAAACCGACTCGACGACCATCGAAAATTGCCTGCGCCGCCATCCGGGGCGCATCGGCATCACCGACGAGTTGCGGCGTAACACCCAGCCCGATCAACTCGTCCCGCAGAGACATATCCGCATGGTTCGAGACCGCCATTACCAAATCGTCGGCCGGAATGGCCCTTTGCGAGCCGGTCAGCAGGCAGGTCACCGTCGCGCCCTGCCCGTCCCAGCCTGCGATGGCGGCCTCGGTTATAAATGTGACACCCAACTCAGCCAGTGCGCGGCGCAGGTGGAGATCCGTGGCCGAACGCTGCAGCTCCTTGCCCACCATCGGGTCCGGCGTCACCAGCGTCACCCGGTGCCCGTCTTCGGCCAGCCGCCAGGCGGTGCCGCAGCCGCGCCAGTTGCCGCCTTCATCCAGGACGATCACTTCCTGGCCCAGACGGGCACGGCGGGCCATCACATCCTCGGCGGACCAGACGTGGCCGTGTTCGATCCCCGGCAGGTGGGCCAGATGCGGTAGCGCCTTTTGGAACCCGGTCTCCGTCGGCTTGCTGCCGGTAGCCAGGACCACCCTATCGGCGCCCTCGCACTTTATGTCATCCGCATCCATATAGGTGTTGAGCCGGACATCAACGCCCAGACGGGTGAGCTGGCGATCGTACCAGCTGATCAGATCGGTGATCTGCCCCCGGCGTGGCTGTAGCCCCGCCAGATGGAATTGCCCCCCCAGATGCGCAGCCGCCTCGGCCAGGGTCACGTGGTGGCCACGCTCGGCCGCAACCCGGGCAGCCTCCAGCCCGGCGGGGCCACCGCCGACCACCAGCACCTTTTTCGGATCGGTCGTCGGGTTGAAGCGATCACCGCCCCAGCCATGCTCTCGCCCGGCGGATGGATTGACCAGGCAGGAAATCCAGTAATCCCGGCTGCGCCTCCCCCAACACTGCTGGTTACAGGACAGGCAGCCCCGGATATCCTCTGCCCTGCCCGTCTCTGCCTTGGCGACAAGATGCGGATCGGCGATCTGGCCGCGCACCAGGGACACCAGATCTGCCTCTCCCGCGCCCAAAAGGGCATTGGCGTTCTCCGGCGTGCGGATATGACTTTCGGATGTCACAAGGGCCTGCTGCACAGCGCCCTTCAGCGTTCCGGCTAGATCCGAGGTCAGCTTCTCCCCGTGCTGAAAGCTGGGCAGCAGCCGGGCGAAATCGAAATAGGAACCGGAGCCGATGGTCACATAGTCCATCGCACCTTCGCTGTCGTGCAGGGCGACGATCTCGGCCATGCTTTCACGGCTGAGAGCAATATCGACCCCCGGTTCGTCATTGACCGACAGGCCGATGATAAAGTCCTCCCCGCAGGCGCGGCGGATGCGGTGCAGGATCTCGCGCGACAGGCGGGTGCGGTTCTCCAGACTGCCGCCCCAGCGATCATCGCGCTGGTTGGAAAAGGGCGTCCAGAACTGATCGAGCAGGCAATGGTAGGCGGCCCAGACCTCGACCCCGTCGAACCCTGCTTTTTGGCAGCGGATCGCGGCCTGAACGAACCCTTCGATGGTTTCCTCGATTTCGGCCTCGCTCATCATGTGGCTGGCGTCGCTGTCGTGGTAACTTGGCCCACCCGAGGGCGACCAGGCGGCGTGCCAGGAGTTGTCCTGATCGCCGTGGGCGCCGACGTGATAGAGCTGCTGAATCATCACCGCGCCTTCGGCCTTGCTGGCCTCGGTCAGGCGACGGAAGTGGGGGATCACTTCATCGCTGGAATGGAGGAAATTCCCGCGCGTCAGCACCGCAGAGGCATGCACCGGCATCGGCTCGACCACGATCATCGCCGCGCCGCCCAGCGCCCGTTCGCGGTAATAGGCCGTATGCGCCTCCCCCGGCAGGCCGCCATGGGCCATGTTGGTGGTATGGGCGCCAAAAACGATACGATTGCGCAGCGTCTTATGGCGCAGGGTCACCGGGCGAAAGATATGCGGAAAGGTGCTCATGGCTCAGCCCTCCAGGTCGTTCAGTCCTGACATCAGATCGCCGGTGATCCCGGCGTCCTCCATATGCAGGCGCAGGCGCTGGTTATAGCCGCCGGGCGTGTTCAGCGCTTCGATCAGATCGGCGCAGCCTGCCTCGGCGAGGCTGGTGGCGACCAGCATCCGCAGGAAGGCCTCTCCCTGCGCCGGATCTGCAACGCGCTCCCCCAGCCAATCCGCTGCATCGCCAACCATGCGCGCCACCGGTGACAGCACCGCCTGCGCACAAAGATAGGCGTCCAGTTCCGCACTGTCCTTCAGCGCAAAAACGGTATTGCGGATGCCAAAGATTTCATTGACCAGATCGGTATCGCCCTGCGCCATGATGGCGGATCCGCCCTGCGCAATGCCGGGGAAGGGCATCATCACCGCCGAGGCCCGCGCGGGGGCGACTAGCTCCCCCACCAGCCCGAGATCGGCGCCCGCCATGAAGGAGATCACCCGCTGATCCGCGCGAAAGGTGAGCGGCGCGAGGATACCCGGCGCGGCCCCGGCCATGAGCCCGAGAAAGATCACATCGCTTTGATCCAGAACCTGCTGGTTCGGCGCGATGGTCACGTTTTCAAACGCATCGGCCAGCGCAGCAGAGACACCCGTGCTGCGCTCCGAAACCGTGATCTGGTGGCCGTCGCCCTCAATGCCGCGCACCACCGCGGCCGCGATGGTGCCGGTTCCGATGACGCCAATGCGCATCTCAGATGTCCTTCATCAGGCGCAAGGCATCATAGATCGCCGCATGGGTGTTGCGGGCCGAAACCGCATCGCCGATGCGGAACAGCTGGAAGGTGCCATCTTCATTGCGCGCCACCTGTTGCGGCTTCCCTGCGATCAGCGCCTCGTGATCCAGCTCACCGCCATTACGGCTAAGCGGTTTCAGATCGAAGTAGAGATCATCCAGCGGCAGGGTGCCATAGTTCACCACCACCTGATCATAATCGGCGGTATAGCTGTGATCGCTGTAATCGGTGCCGATGGTGGCGGTCAGCATATTGCCGTTCTTCGCCACATCGAGCAGACGACGCGTCACGGTAAAGCGCACATCCTTGTCCTGAAGGCTGCGCATGTAAGGCACCAGGTTCATCGCCATGATATCCGGCGCGAACACACGATCCGGGGTCATCACCTCGACTGTGCTGCCTGCCGCAGCCGCAGCCTCGGCCGCCATCAGGCCGGGGTGATCGCCGCTTTCATCATAGATCAGCACGTTCTGCGCAGGCTTCACATCGCCTGAAATCAGATCCCAGGCCGAAATCACGTTGGCGGCTTCCTCCTTGACCTCGAACAGGTGGCCGTTGGGCAGACCGCCAGTGGCGACGATCACCACATCGGGGTTGAGGGCGGTGACATCCGCCGCCTCGGCCCAGGTATTGAAGAGGAAGGTCACATCACGCGCCGCACATTGGGCCATGCGCCAGTCGATGATGCCGATCATCTCGCGTCGGCGCGGGCTTTGCGCCGTCAGCAGGACCTGCCCACCGGGGTCGGCGGCAGCCTCGAACACAGTCACGTCATGACCACGCTCGGCGGCAACACGCGCTGCCTCCAGTCCAGCAGGGCCGGCGCCGATGATGACAACCTTCTTCTTCTCGTCTGCCGCCGGAATGTCATGCGGCATGGTCAGCTCGCGCCCCGTTGCGGCGTTGTGGATGCACAGGGCATCGCCCGCCTGATAGATCCGGTCCAGACAATAGGTGGCCCCGACGCAGGGACGGATATCGTCCTCGCGCCCCTCCATGATCTTTTTCACCACATGGGGGTCGGCCATATGGGCGCGGGTCATCCCCACCATATCAAGAAGCCCCGAGGCCACCGCATGGCGCGCCGTGGCCACATCGGGAATGCGCGCGGCATGGAAGGTCGGCATGCCGGTCGCCTCTTTCACCGATCCGGCAAAATCAAGATGCGGCGCGGCGGCCATGCCCTGCACCGGGATCACGTCGGTCATCGCCGGATCGGTATGGATGCGCCCCCGAATCACGTTGAGGAAATCCACCATGCCGGTGGCAGACAGGCGTTTGGAGATTTCGAGCCCCTCTTCAGGGGTGATGCCACCTGCCTGATCCTCATCCGCCGTGTAGCGCAGGCCGACGATGAAATCCTCGCCGACCCGGTCGCGCACTGCCTGAAGCACATCCAGCGGCATCTTCATGCGGCTTTCCAGACTCGCGCCGCCATAGGGCCCATCAAGATCATTGGTCAGTGGCGACCAGAACTGATCCAGAAGGTGGCCGTAGACCTGCAACTCGATGCCATCCATGCCGCCTGCCTTCATCCGCTCGGCGGCATCGGCGAAATCGGTGATGATGCGTTCGATATCCCAATCCTCGGCCAGTTTCGGAAAGGCCCGGTGCGCCGGTTCGCGGTGGCGGGTGGAGCTGACCGAAGGCAGCCAGTCGCCCTTGTTCCAGTTGGTGCGGCGACCCAGATGGGTCAGCTGGATCATTACCGCCGCACCGTGTTCATGCACCCGGTCGGTGAGCGCCTGGATCCACGGCACCACCTCGTCCTTATAGGCCAGCACGTTGTTGAACACCGGCGGGCTGTCCTTGGACACCGCCGCCGACCCCGCCGTCATGGTCAGCGCCACCCCCGCCTTGGCCCGTTCCGCGTGATAGGCCGCATAGCGTTCCTTTGGCATGCCATCCTCGGGGTAAGCCGGTTCATGGCTGGTGGTCATGATCCGGTTGCGCAGGGTCAGGTGTTTCAGTTGGTAGGGCTGCAAAAGCGGATCATTGGACATCTTGGCGCTCTCCTTGCGGGCATCTGTTGCGGGGTTGTCGGGTCAATGGTGAAACGGAAACGGGTTCAGGAAAAGGCCTCAGTACAGGACTTAATACCAGGCATCGGGGACCTCGGCTTTCTTCCGGGTGATAAAGGCCTGAAGCGCCTCATCGGTGGCTTCATCCATGGCAGGCGCCTCATAGGCGGCCAGCTGTGCCTTCCAGCGGGCGTTGGCGCGGGAGGCCGCATCGACGCCGCCCTTTTCATCCCAGGTTTCCCAGGGCTGGTGATCGTCCACCGCGCTGTCCCAATAGGCGGTCTGGTAATGGCGCAGGGTGTGCTGGGTGGAAAACAGGTGCTGCCCGGGGCCGCCTTCGGCAAGAGCGTCGAACCCGAGCGTGTCGTCGTTAACCTCGAACCCGTTCAGATAAGCATGCAGCGCCCCGCAAAGGTCCGTATCAAGGATGAACTTTTCATAGGACATCGACAAAAGCCCATCGAGGAAGCCCGCCGAATGCAGGATGTAATTCGCGCCGCATTGCACCGCTGACATCATCGACATCATCGCCTGCTGCATCGCCTGCGCGTCGGGCAGCTTCGAGGTTGAGAAATTCCCGGCGCAGCGCAGGGGTAGGTTCAGACGGCGCGCCAGCTGCCCCATGGCAAGCGAGGCCAGCGCCGGTTCCGGTGTGCCAAAGGTGGGAGAGCCCGACCGCAGCGACATGGAGCTGATGAAGGAGCCCAGAATGGTCGGGGCGCCGGGACGCTCCAGCTGGGTGATGGCGCAGGACACCATGGTTTCGGCCAGGCATTGCGCCAGCGACCCGGCCATGGTCAGCGGCGACACCGCCCCGCCCAGCAGGAAGGGCAGATGGATCGACCCTTGTCCCGCCGCCGCATAGGCGCGGATCCCCTGCGAGGTGACGCCATCGATCACCAGCGGCGAGGTGGTGTTGAAATTGCCCATGATGACGCAGTTCTGGTCGACGAAATCCGCACCAAACAGGATGCGGCACATCTCGATACTGTCCTCGGCACGCTCGGGCGCGGTGATCGACCCCAGGAAGGCCCGGTCGCTATAGCGCATATGAGCATAAACCATATCCAGATGCCGCTTGTTGACGGCAATATCGGTCGGCTCGCAGATGGTGCCGCCAGAATGGTGCAGGAAGGGGCTCATCTGCGCCAGTTTCACGAAATTGCGGAAATCGGCGATGGTGCCGTAGCGGCGGCCATTGTCCAGATCCATCACGAAAGGCGAGCCGTATGAGGGCGCCAGCACCATGGCATCGCCGCCGATTTCAACAGAATTGGCAGGATTGCGGGCGTGCTGGGTAAATCGCGCGGGCGCGGTTTTCAGGATCTCACGGATCATGCCGGGGGCAAATTTCAGGTTCCAGCTGCTGGCGGTCAGATCGGTCACCTCGGCGCCTGCCGCGCGGAACAGGGCAACGGTTTCTGGATCGTCGCGGAACTCCAGACCGATTTCGGACATGATCCGCTCGGCGGTGGCTTCGATCTTCGCAAGGCTTTCCTCGGACAGGATATCGTAGGTGGGAATCCTGCGGCTGATATAGGGCACGCGCAGGTGTTCGTTCTGCCCCGGCTCTGCCGTGCGCCCGGCGCTGCGGCGCGCCCGCCGTCCCCGCGATTTGACTGCCACCTCTGCCATCTGTGCGACCTCCTCTTATCGAATTGACATCATCTGTTGACACCAGTGTCAATTCAATAATCACATGCGTCAACTTCGATTGCGTCACGAGGATGTCGCTGTTATGCAAAATGCCATGAACACTTCTCAGACCCTTGCAGAACTCTCTCAGCAGACCAGCAGCGCGGATGCCTGGCTGATGGCCGCCTATGAAGAGCTGACCGCCCATGGCGTCGGCGCGGTGAAGATCATGCCGCTGGCGAAAAAACTGGGGGTCTCGCGCACCAGTTTCTACTGGTATTTCAAGGATCGCGAGGCGCTGCTGGAGGCGATGATCCGCCACTGGGAGGACAAGAACACCGGCAATCTGGTCGCCCGCACCGAAGCCTATGCGGAGAATCTGTTCGAGGCGGTGTTCAACCTGTTTGATTGCTGGCTAGACCCGGATCTGTTCGATTCCCGGCTGGATCTGGCGATCCGCAACTGGGCGCGCAGCGACCCATCGCTACAGGCCCGACTGGATCTGGCCGATGCTCGCCGCAAGAGGGCGATGACCGATATGCTGATCCGGTACGGGTATGATCCCGAGGACGCCGAGATCCGCGCACTCACCATGATCTACACCCAGATCGGCTATATCTCGATGCAGGTGCACGAGGACGCGGCCCAGCGTCTGGCGCGGATGCCGGGCTATATGGAGGTCTTCACCGGCCAGAAGCCCGCGCAAAAGGACATCGACCGCTTCATGGCGCGCCATCGCTGAACAGCGCGCTGTTCCTTAGTCGTTGAAGATCGCCACCGCCCGAATGAACCCGGCAGAGGCACCCTTGATCTTGAAGGGAAAGCAGGAAATCTCGAACCCTGTCGGCGGCAGCTGGTCAAGGTTGGTCAGCTTCTCCATATGGCAATAGCCCACCTCCATCGAGGCGCGGTGCCCTTCCCAGATGATCGCCGGGTCGCCCGATTTTGCGTATTCCTGCGCCGTCAGCGGAAAGGGCGCATCCCAGCTCCAGGCATCCGTGCCGGTGACACGCACACCCCGCTCGGTCAGGTACAGCGTCGCCCCCCGCCCGATGCCGCAGCCCCGCACCAGGTAATCGGGATGCCCATAACGCGCCCCGGCCGAGGTATTGACCACCACGATATCAAGCGGCTGCAATTCGTGGCCGATCCGGTCCAGCTCGGCCTCCACATCCGCGGCTGTAACCACATAGCCATCGTCGAAATGGCGGAAATCCAGTTTTACCCCCGGCGCCATGCACCATTCCAGCGGCACCTCGTCGATGGTGATCGCCCGCTCCCCGCCATTCATGGTGGAATGATGGTGATAGGGCGCATCCAGATGGGTGCCGTTGTGGGTGGCGATCTGCAGCCGTTCGATCGCCCAGCCCTCACCGCCGGGAAGATCCTCCCGTTTCAGCCCCGGGAAAAAGCTCATCACCTGTTCAGCGGTCTGATCGTGAGAAAGGTATTCGATCTGCGGCAGCATGATCTCGGGGTCGGACTGGATACCTGTTTCTAGAGCAACGGAAAGATCGACAAATCGGCGCGGCATGGGAAATCCTTTTTGAAATCTGCCGCGATGCTAGCGCCTCAGGGCAGGCATGAGAACAGGGTTCTGTTGTCGCGAAACCAAGGTTCCAGAATGCCCTTGAGCGCCGTGACCTTGGCCGATCCCTGCAGGTCCCGGTGGCTTAGCAACCAGATCGGCGCGTAGGGTTGTACCGGCAGATGCGGCAGCGGCACCAACTGCGGATAGGCGCGCCCAAGGAAGACGGGCATGCGCAGGGCACCCATCCCCGCCAGCGCCGCGGCAATCATGCTGGGCATATCATCAAGCCGCGCCCGCACCCGTATATCGGGATGGATCTTGCTGGCGGCGGCGGGCGGCGCATCGTGCCCCGCATAAAGCACCCAATCCAGCGGCGCCTGCGGATCACGCGCTGCCGCTTCGGCGATCTCGGGCAGCGCGAAAAACCCGCTCTGCTGTTCGGCAAGCTTGCGCCCCACCAGCGTCTCCTGCGGGTGGCGACTGATCCTGAGCGCCAGATCAGCCTCACGCCGGGCGAGATCCAGAACGCCATTGGCCGCCCTGACGGTCAGCTCCAACTGTGGGTGCGCGGCCGTGAACTCTGCCAAAAGCGGCGCCAGAAAGGCCTGGATCAGCAAGGGCGGCGCGGTGAGGCTCAAAGGGCCGCTCAGATCCTGCGCCCGGCCCGACAGGCGCCGCATCGCCGCCTGCTCCTCGGCCTCCATTCGGGCGGCGGCCGCAGCGATCTCATGCGCCTCTTCGGTCGGGTGATAGCCCTCGGGGCGGCGTTCGAACAACGGACGACCCAGCGCCTCCTCGGCGCGGCGGATGCGGCGCGCCACGGTGGTATAGGTCAGCCCCAGCTGCGCGCCCGCAGCGGCCAGATTGCCGCCGCGCACCAGCGCAAGAACGGTCTGCATATCATCCCATGTGATCTTCATGCGTGCGTTTTTGCATGTCTGATGTCGAAATTCACGCGTTTTTCTACACCACACTGCCGGGCATTCAGCACGGGTTGAAACACGGGTCGCAAACCCGACCACTCCATAGAAGGAAACGCATCATGGTCTATGCCTATGTCAATCTGCCCATCACCAACCCGGACAGCTTTGCCGCCTATCGCGAAAAAGCAGGCGCCGCGCTTGCAAAACACGGGGTGCGGGTCGTGACCTCCTCCCCGCAGCAGCGGGTGATTGAAGGCTCCCGTGACGAAACCGGGGTCGGCGTGATCCTGGAATTCGACAGCACCGAGGCTGCGCTCGGCTGGATCAACGATGAAGAGTTGAAAGAAGTGCACGGCCTGCGTCAGGCCGCGGGCAACGGGGCCATCACCCTGTTGGGCTAAACCATACATATAAAACCGGGCGCAATGTGGATGACATCGCGCCCGGTAACAGTCTCATCTGGCTGGATTACTCCGCCGCGATCTGCTCTTCCGCCTTTTCGACCCGGACCGCCGAGAATTTGAACTCGGGGATCATGCCGTAGGGGTCCAGCGCCGAGTTGGTCAGCACGTTGGCTGCCGCCTCGACATAGGCGAAGGGCACAAAGACCATATCTTCGGACACGGCCCGGTCGGCGCGCGCCATGATCTTGATCGAGCCGCGCCGGGTGGAGAGACGCACCATGCCGCCGGGCTCGACACCCAGTTTGCGCAGGGTCTTCGGATGCAGCGAGCAGTTCGCTTCCGGCTCTACTGCATCCAGCACCAGCGACCGGCGGGTCATCGCTCCGGTGTGCCAATGCTCCAGCTGGCGGCCGGTGGTCATGATCATCGGATACTCATCATCCGGCGCCTCATCCGGGGCGATCACTGCCGCCGGCGTGAACATCGCCTTGCCACCTTCGCGCGGGAAGCCATCGCCGAACACCACCGACTGGCCCGGGTCCTCGGGCGACAGCGACGGGTAGGCCACGGTCTCGTTCTCCAGCCGCTCCCAGGTGATGTTGTTGAGCGATTTCATGTTGAGCTTCATCTCGGCAAAGACCTCGGACACATCGGTATAGGTCCAGGGCAGACCGATCCGCTGCGCCAGATCGACGGTGATCGACCAATCCTCGCGCGCCTCACCCGGAGGGGTGACAGCCGGGCGGACCCGCTGCACCTGCCGGTTGGTGTTCGAGACGGTGCCGTTTTTCTCGTAAAGAGCCGAAGCGGGCAGGATGATATCGGCAAAGTTCGCCGTCTCGGTCAGGAAGATATCCTGTACGATCATCAGTTCCAGCTTAGCAAAGGCCTCTCGCGCGTGATCCGCGTCGGGGTCGGACATCGCCGGGTTCTCACCCTGGATGTACATGCCCTTGATATTGCCCGCATAGACCTGATCGACGATCTCGGTCACCGTCAGGCCCTTCTCGTTCGAGAAGTCGCCGCCACCCCAGACATCGGTAAAGGAGCTGCGCACTTCGTCGCTGGTCACCGTCTGGTAATCCGGCAGGAACATCGGGATCAGGCCGGCATCGGATGCGCCTTGCACATTGTTCTGACCGCGCAGCGGGTGCAGGCCCGTGCCCGGACGCCCGACGTTCCCGGTCATCAGCGCCAGACTGATCAGGCAGCGCGAATTGTCGGTGCCGTGGATATGCTGGCTGACGCCCATGCCCCAGAAGATCAGCGCAGATTGCGCGCCAGCGAACATCCGGGCCACGCGGCGCAGCTGCTCCGGCGGGATGCCGCAGATTTCGCTCATCTTCTCAGGGGTGAACTGGCGCAGATGCTCTTTCTCGGCGGCCCAGTTGTCGGTCCAGCGGTGGATGTACTGGCTGTCGTAGAGCTCCTCCTCGACGATCACATTCATGATCGCGTTCAGCATCGACACATCCGCGCCGGGGCGGAACTGCAGCATCTCAGTCGCGTAGCGGCGCATACCGACACCGCGCGGATCCATCACGATCAACTTGCCACCGCGTTTAGTGAACTGCTTGAAGTAGGTGGCCGCCACCGGGTGGTTCTCGATCGGGTTGGCACCGATGATGATCGCCACATCGGCGTTTTCGATCTCGTTGAAGCTGGCGGTCACCGCACCGGAGCCGACGTTTTCGATAAGCGCCGCCACCGAGGAAGCGTGGCACAGACGGGTGCAGTGATCGACGTTATTGTGCTTGAAACCCTGGCGAATGAACTTCTGGAAGAGATAGGCTTCCTCGTTGGTGCATTTCGCCGAGCCAAAGCCCGCAACGTTGCGCGGATCCTCGTTGCGCAGCTTGATCAGCCCCTTGGCCGCGAGGTCCAGCGCCTCTTCCCAGGTCGCTTCGCGGAAATGGGTGGAGAGGTTGCCCGGATCGACGTTCAGCCCCTTGGCCGGCGCGTCGTCGCGACGGATCAGCGGCTTGGTCAAGCGGTGCGGGTGGTGGATATAGTCGTAACCAAAGCGGCCCTTGACGCAGAGACGGCCTTCGTTCGCCGGGCCATTGATGCCCTCGACGTATTTGACCTTGCCGTCCTTCACCTTGAGGCTGACCTTGCAGCCGACGCCGCAGAAGGGGCAGACGCTCTCGGTTTCGGAATCGTAATCCTTGCTGTCGCCAACCTGCGCCTCGTCCACCACAGAGGCGGGCATCAGCGCACCGGTCGGGCAGGCCTGCACGCATTCGCCGCAGGCCACGCAAGAGGACGCGCCCATCGGGTCGGCGATGTCAAAGGTCGGATAGGCATCGTGACCACGCCCGGCCATGCCGATCACGTCGTTCACCTGCACTTCGCGGCAGGCGCGCACGCAGAGGCCGCAGGAGATGCAGGCGTCAAGGTTCACGCTCATCGCGACATGGCTGTCGTCGAGCAGCGGAATGCGACCCTCTTCCAGTTTCGGGAAACGCGACTCCGAAACCCCGTTCAGCTCGGCCATGTCCCACAGGTGCGAGGACTTATCATGCGCCTCTTCCTGTTTGGGTTGGTCGGCCACCAGCAGTTCCATCACCATCTTGCGGGCATTTGTGGCGCGCGCGTTATTGGTGGTGACAACCATGCCCTCGGCGGGTTCGCGGATACAGGAAGCTGCGAGCGTGCGCTCGCCCTCGATTTCCACCATACAGGCGCGACAGTTGCCGTCAGGGCGGTAGCCGGGCTGCGGCTTGTGGCACAGGTGCGGGATTTTCAGACCGCGACCGTTCGCGACTTCCCAGATGGTCATGCCCGCATCTGCGGTGACCTGTTCGCCGTCGAGGGTAAAGGTGATTTGCTTCGACATGGCTCAGATCTCCTTGGCTTGCGAAGATGAGAATAGGGGAGTGCCCGACCCGGGGTGGGCGTGAAGCGCCCGCCCATGGGGGCGGGTCGGGCGCTGCCCGGCGTTACCCGCCGGGCGGAACATCAACTGAAGGATCATGCTCAGATCTCCTCCGGGAAATGCTTCATGGTCAAACGGATCGGGTTCGGCGCAGCCTGGCCCAGACCACAAATAGAGGCATCGACCATGGTCTGGCTCAGCTCCTCCAAAAGGCCCTGATCCCACTTGTCGGCCTGCATCAGTTTTACCGCCTTCTCGCAGCCAGCCCGGCAGGGGGTGCACTGGCCACAGCTTTCATCCTCAAAGAACCGCAGCATATTGAGCGCGGCCTCGCGGGCGCTGTCCTGATCGGACAGGACCACCACGGCAGCCGAGCCGATGAATGTGCCATGAGGTTGCAGCGTGTCGAAATCGAGCGGGATATCGTCCATATGCGCTGGCAACAGACCGGAGGACGGACCGCCCGGCTGATAGGCCTTGAAGGCGTGGCCATCGAGCATACCGCCCGCGGCCTCGATGATATCAGCGATGGTGGAACCTGCGGGCAGCAGATGAACACCGGGGTTCTTGACCCGGCCCGAGACGGAGTAGTTGCGCAGCCCCTTGCGACCGTTCTTTTCAACCGAATTCAGCACTTCGGGGCCAAACCGGCAGATGCGCGCCACCCAGTAGAGGGTTTCGACATTGTGCACGAGTGTCGGCTGACCAAAGATCCCCACCTGCGCCACAAACGGCGGGCGGTGACGCGGCTCACCGCGCTTGCCTTCGATGCTTTCGATCATCGCGCTTTCTTCGCCGCAGATATAGGCCCCTGCCCCGCGGCGCAGATCGATATAGCCTTCCTCGACAATACCGGCGTCTTCCAGCGCCTTGATCTCGCGGCGCAGGATTTCCAGCACCGCCGGATATTCGTCGCGCATATAGATAAAGGCTTTCTCGGCCTCGACGGCCCAGGCGCCGATCAGCATGCCCTCAAGGAACATATGCGGGTCGCGCTCAAGATGGTGACGGTCCTTGAACGTGCCGGGCTCGCCCTCATCGCCATTCACGGCCAGATAGCGGGGACCGGGATTGGCGCGTACAAAGCCCCATTTCTTGCCCGAGGGGAAACCGGCGCCGCCAAGACCGCGCAGACCGGCCTCAAGCACCTTGTCCTGCACCGCTTCCCAGTCGCCGCCATCGCGCAGCTCGGCAAGGATGCGATAGCCGCCATCGGCGACATATTCGGCATAGGTTTGGTAATCGGGGATCTGCGGGTGGGTGTCACCGGCGTGAACGGCGGCAATCGCCTTTTCCGCGGTGGCGTGATCGATGTGATTGTGACCGATCTCCAGCACCGGCGCTGTGTCGCAACGGCCCATGCAAGGCGCGCGCAGCACACGCACCTCGGACGGGTCCAGCCCATCCTCCAGCGCTTTTTGCAGCTGCTGGGCACCGGCCAGTTCGCAGGACAGGCTGTCGCAAACCCGGATGGTCAGCGCAGGCGGAGGGGTCTCGCCTTCCTTCACCACATCGAAATGTGCGTAGAAACTGGCGACCTCATAGATCTCGGCCTGACCGGTGCGCATTTCCTCGGCCAGCGCCCGGATATGCGCCGCACTGAGACAGCCATACGCATCTTGGATGAGATGCAGGAATTCGATCAGAAGATCGCGATTGCGGGGGCGGTCCCCCAGAAGTGCCAAGACTTCCTCGTGGGCCTGATCGTCAAGCTGACGACCCTTGGGGGTTTTGCGTCCCTTGCCCTTGCCGGATTTCCATACGCCCTTGCTATTGTCCAACGGTGCCACGTTGATCTCCACTTCGCTGGTGCCATGCGCTTTGGCATTTCATCAGCTGTGAATATCGTCAAATCGCATATTCATAAGGCACGATAACGAAGACTTATTGTTCAAAGGCGGCAACCACGTCCCTCAGCGCCCGGACCGTGGTCAGCTCGGGCTCGCGGTCCAAAGTGGCCATGCAGATCGGCCGCGCCTGTTCCGGCGCCTCCAGCCGCAGCACCCGGGTTCCTTCGATCGGGCCCAGCGCATCGGCCAGCGCTTGCGGCAGGATGGTAGCCACAAGCCCCTCACGCGCCATAATAATAGCGGACATAAAGCCGCTGGATTCCGACAGGACCTCGGGCCGCAGCCCCTGCTCGGCAAAGATCCAATCCAGAATACGCCGGTTCTGCATCGATTGATCCAAGAGGCTCAGCGGCAGTTCAGCAGCCTGTGCCCAGCTGATTTCACCGGCGCCCTCGCCCGCCTGCAGAGCGATCTGCGCCACCAAGCCGACCGGCGCCAGAACCACATAGCGTTCGTCGTACAGCGGCTGCCTGATCACAAGATTTTGTTCGATGGAGTCCATATACGTGAGCCCCGCATCCAGCGTTCCCTCGAACAGACGCTGTTGGATGGCCGCCGAAGACATCACGTTGATTCGAGCTAGAATGCGCGGGTGGGCTTGTTGCAGCCGGTTGACCAACCGCGCCGCGAAACTGGTGGCCGTCGGCACCACACCCAGATCCAGCGTGCCAGTAACCTGCCCGCGGGCCGCCGCGATCTCCTGCTCCAGCGCCCGGGCGTCATCCAGCAGCGACCGGCCCCGCGCCACGATCAGCTCGCCTTCGCCTGTCAGCCCCTGAAACCGGTTGCCGCGCCGCACGATGGACACGCCCAACTTGTCCTCCAGGTTGCGAATCCGCATCGAGAAGGCAGGCTGCGACATGCCGCATTCTTGTGCAGCTTTGGCGAAATGCTGGTGTCGGGCCAGCGCCGTCAGCAGCTGTAGGTCTTTGAGCTCAATCATGCGGTGACATTAGGGGCTTGCAGAGTGCAACTTCAATGCCGCGCGGTTCGGTCCAGATCACAATGACTTTTCCAATATTCGAAAGCTCGCGATGCCTGACATAGGCAGAATGCGATGCCATGAATGGAATCGACTGGTAGCCGCGCCTGTGCCGTCAATATTCAACCATCAAAAACGCCATGAAAACCGCGAGATAACATTTACAATTTTAAGCTTGTTATCTCCAATGCCCCCCTGCACACGCCTCCCTTCCCCCTGTTTCAAGGCCGTGTCTTCCTTACTGCGCCCTGTCACACAATCGTGATTTTGAATGTAATTCAGAGGCTTGCTGCATTTCGCAGGCACGCCCCTGATCAGTCGCTGCAACGCAGAAATTCCCTTCAAAACCTGGCCCAAAGGCCGCCCAGGACCCTCACTGCACCGTTAATTCATCCGTAAACCCTTGGACCTAGCGTCGATCATGGTCTGCATCCCGACCTAAATCACAGCAAAGAGTATCCAATGCGTATAGTTACCTGTTCCGCCCTGTTTTCCCTTGTTCTGTCGCCCGTCTGGGCCAACGACTTTGAGCCAAGCATGAAAGCGTATCTGGAAAATAGCATCCGTGACTGGGCAACTGCCCCGGTTCTGATTGATGCCATCAACGGGCAAAACGCCCGGACTTCCGGCTATTCACAGGCTCAGATCGATGCCATGGACACAGCTTGGCGCGCCGAAGTGGGGACCGCCTCCACACCGACGATCACGCCTGTGCTGGAGAATGCCGCCGCCGACTTCCTGCGCGAGCAGGTGGTGAAATCGGGTGGCCAGATCACCGAAGTTTTCGTCATGGATGCCCATGGGCTGAACGTGGCTGCCTCGGCGGCGACCTCTGACATGTGGCAAGGCGACGAGGCCAAGTTCCAGCAGACCTACCCCGTCGGCCCGGATGCCGCGCACTTCGGGGATGTCGAGCTTGATGCATCTACCCAAAGCTATCAGGCGCAAATCTCGCTTACCATTGTGGATCCCGCAACCGGCGCTCCGATCGGAGCAATGACGGTGGCTGTTGACGCTGAATCGCTGATGTAATCCAGCGCGTTCCACGCACTGCAAAAGATCGAAAGGTGCACAAATGAAAGTCCGTCTTCCCTCGATATCCCTGTTCAAAGGCATGTCGGTATTCATGAAATGCTGCCTGTTGATCGCGGCAACCACTCTGGTGGTAGCCGGATCGCTGACCTACAAGAACGAGAAGACCTTCAAGGCCGCCGTTGAAAAGGGCGTCCGCACGCTGGGCAGCGGGGTCACAATCACCGTGGCAGCCCGCAGTGGCGGCGCCATCCGGTTTGGGGACTCGGACCGGCTGTCGGCTGATATCGAGAAACTGATCGAACTGTCCGATGGCCGCGCCCTGGCAGGGGTTGCCGTAAACAAGGATGGCAAGGTCGTTGCAACCGGTGGAGAAATCAGCGAAGCCGACCTGGCAAAGCTGAGCGAGCTCGGCCATGCCTCGGCCCAGTCTGGTCAGACGGAAATGTCGGCGGACGGTTACTATGTTGCCGCTCCCGCGACAGCCGGGGCCGATGGATCCGTCATTGTCGGCTCTGTCGCAATGCTCTGGTCGCCCGAGGTGGCCTTTGCCGAAGCCGCCTTTGACGAAATGATGTCCATGGTCTTCGCGATCGCCGCGTTTGTGATCATGTGTACACTATCGGTCTTTGCACTGCGCTCTATCCTGTCGCGCCCGCTCAGCAGCGTCACCAAGTCGATCGACGTGATTGCCGACGGCGATTACGACACCGAAGTCAGCCACCTGGACCGCCGCGACGAAATCGGCCGGATTGCCCAGACGCTGGATCATTTGAAGTCCCAACTGGCCGCCGCCCGTGAGGTGGAAGAGCAGCGCAAGGTGGCCCAGGCTGAGCAGAAAAAGGTCGTCGAGACGCTGAACGTGGCGCTGCAGGACATGTCCGAAGGCGATCTGAGCAAGACCATCGACACGCCCTTTGCCACCGAATACGAAAGCCTGCGCCAGAACTACAATGCCACCGTGGAAAAAATGGTCGGCATCATCGACGCAGTGATCGACAATTCGACCCGCATCCGGGAAAACTCCGAGGAAATCAGCCAGTCGTCCAGCGATCTGTCGCAGCGCACCGAAAGCCAGGCGGCCACGCTGGAGGAGACTGCAGCGGCCATGGAAGAGCTGACCGTCAGCGTCCGCTCCGCTGCCGATGGCGCCAAGGAAGTTGAAACCATCGTGACCGAGGCGAAATCCACCGCCGAGCAAAGCGGCAAGGTGGTGACCGATGCGGTCAACGCGATGTCCCAGATCGAAACCTCTTCCGAAAAGATCTCGCAGATCATCTCGGTCATTGACGATATCTCCTTCCAGACCAACCTTCTGGCGCTGAACGCCGGGGTGGAAGCCGCCCGTGCAGGCGAAGCAGGCCGTGGCTTTGCCGTCGTTGCCTCGGAAGTGCGTGCCCTGGCGCAGCGTTCCTCGGATGCTGCTCAGGAGATCAAGGGCCTCATCGCCGAAAGTTCCCAGCATGTGAACAAGGGCGTTGATCTTGTCGGCAAGGCCGGTGACGAGCTGAAGAAGATCATCGACCGCGTCGGCACCATCTCCGGCCATATCTCCGAGATCGCCGGCGGCGCGCGGGAACAGTCGACAACACTGGCCGAGATCAACACCGGCGTCACCCAGCTGGATCAGGTCACCCAGCACAACGCCGCCATGGTCGAAGAGGCAACCGCCGCAGCCCAGATCCTGCGCAACGATGCCAACGAACTGGCCCGGCATGTCTCGGTCTTCAACACCGGGGGCGGTCGTCGCCCCGTGGCCAGCATCGCGACGATGCCCGCGCCTTCGGCCCACCCGGCACCCGGCAGCGAGAACGACGATTTCTTTGCGGACGAGCCACCCGCGAAAGTGGCGGTAGGCTGGGAAGACTTCTGATCCCCGCCCACTCCTCAAGGATAATAAAAACGCGGCCCAATAGGGGCCGCGTTTTTCATTGTAAGCGGGACACCATCGGCCTTTTGGGAAGGCCCCAGTGTCAACTTCCGTAAACGCTGCCCCAGCGCTCGATCAGCATCTGTTGCAGCGCTTTTGCCTTGCGGTTCCATCCACGCGCGCCTGGCGGGCGCTCGCGGTCGGCGCGTTTGATCCGTGACCGGGCCGTGGTGTTGGCGGCAAAGATCGCAAAGGCCAGCTCGGTACCGTCGGCAGCCGTCATGAAACCGCCCAGCCCCGAGACGAAATTCAGGGTCCCGGTCTTGGCCAGCACTTTGATGGGATGAGATTTCAAGACCCGCCCTTTGCGGTCCCGCATCGGAAACGGTTTCAGCAAGGGCTTCAGCTGCCCTGCCCCATGGGCCGCGATCAGCACCGTGACCAGATCATCCGGCGTCATCCGCGAGGCATCGCCAAGGCCCGAATGATCCACCAACCGGCTGTCTTTCATACCGTATTTACGCGCTGCCCAATCGCTCATCTGGGCAGCGGACTGCCGCAGCGATCCGGGACGATTACCCGCTGCTGCTGTCGCCGACATGCCGATCATTTCAGCCATCAGATTGTTGGAATACTTCAGCATCGCCTTCAGCATCACACTCAGCGGCGGGCTCTGATGCTGGGCCAGAACCTGCGTCTGCGGCAGGCTCTGCGTGACCTTGGCCTTGCGCAGGGCAATACCGTGCGACCGCGCCAGGGTCCGGAACACATCCCCTGCATATTCCGCCGGACGCCGCACCGGCAACCAGCGCGAACCACCATTGCCCAGCGCCTGACTGGCCACGGTCCAGGTATCGGCGCCGCCCCGGTCCGCATAGGTATAGACCGGCAGGGCGCGGTTCTTCACCGCCATGCGCGCCATGGCAACTTCGGGGCGGTATTTCTCGGTGCGGGCATCCATGCTGACGGACCAGCCCTTGGCCCCGCGTTTCCATTCGAAATGAACACGGTTGAAATTGAGCGCGATGCCAGACACCGCCGGGCTGTAACCCACGTGATCCGGCTGCTCCGGATCGATCGACTGCACCTGTGGCAAGGCGCCATCCCAGACTTTGAAATCGCCACGCACCTCACGCAGGCCCGCGGCCTTCATGCTACGCGCCAGCTGCGCCAGATGGTCGGTGTTCAGCATCGGATCGCCGCCACCAGCAAGAATCAGATCACCATGCAGCACGCCACTGCGGATCTGGCCTGCGGCCAGAATATGGGTGGCAAACCGGTGTTCGGCCCCCAGCACATCAAGGGAATAAAGCGCCGTCAGGGTTTTTGCGACGCTGGCCGGCGGCAGCCCCGCCGCGCCCGCTTGCGATTCAAGCCGCGCTCCGGTTTTGACATCCGCCACCGCGCAGGCGACCTTGCCCTGAAGGCCAGAGCGCGCAAGCACCGTCTCCAGATCCGCCACCGCCGCAGCGGTCCGTTCTTGTGTCCGAGCTACAGGACGCAGGGACACCGTCGGCGCATTGGCCCAGCTTGCCGATCCTGCCAGTGCCGCCACCCCGGCGCCAAGGAATTTTCGTCGCGATATCATATCTGTCAGTGTCTTATAAAAACTGCCAAACGGCAAACCCGGGCGGCTTTTTCTGTTTCGCCTCCGTGCCCTGCCTGCTACCGCTGGCCCCCATGTTCCAAGCAGTCACTATCATGTTCATCGCCATGTCAATGATCCCCGCCGGGGATCTTTGCGGGAAGTTATTGACCAGCAGCGGTCTGGCAACACCCGGGTTCGTGGCCTGGTCGCGTTTTGCCATCGGTGCGCTGCTGGTGCTGCCCTTTGCCCCCCGGGGCTGCCTGCGGCTGCTGAAGGACTGGCGGATCTGGCTGCGCGCGAGCCTCATCACCGGCGGTATCCTGTCGATCCAGACGGCCCTGCAAACCGAGGCGATCGCCGATGTCTTTGCCGCCTTCTTCATCGGGCCGGTGATCAGCTATGTATTGTCCGTGACCCTTTTGCGGGAAAGTACCACGCCGCTGCGCGCAATCCTGATGTGCGCAGGCTTCTGCGGTGTGCTTCTGGTGGTCCGCCCCGGCTTCGGTGGCTCGGCCAATCTGATGTATGCGGTTCTGGCGGGCTGTTTCTACGGCTGTTTCCTAACGGCGTCGCGCTGGCTGGCCCATGTCGGCAAACCGGTCGAGCTGAGCTTCACCCAGCTCCTGCTCAGCGCGCTGTTCCTGTTACCGCTTGGCCTTTCGAACCTGCCCGAGGCGAGCCTGTCCACCGCCGCCCTGACCGTCGGAAGCGCGACCTTTTCCATGCTGGGGAACCTACTCTTGCTCTATGCCTATAGCCGGAGCGAGGCCTCGCGTCTCGCGCCCACCGTCTATTTCCAGCTGATCGCGGCGGTGCTGCTGGGCTGGGCCGTCTTCGGTCAATTGCCGGATCTTCTGACATGGGCCGGGCTTCTGGTGGTGATCAGCGCCGGGATCGCCTCGGCCAGCTTACGTCGCTGACCAGTCCCCTCGCGCGCGGATTTCCGTCGAACTGGTATCGACCATCGGCACATTGAGGAAACACCAGGCAGGAGTCTCGGCCCCGGCCAGCAGGTGGCTCTGGCTGCTTTTCAGCCGGTATTGCCCATAGATCTTCGCAGCCGGAGACAGCCGCGCCGAGATCCGGTCGCCGGGGCGCGCCAGCACCCCGACCGGCACCGTCTCAAGGATCTCGCGCCAGTCCTTCCAGCGGTGAAAATGGGTGAGGTTGTCCGCCCCCATCAGCCAAACAAATCGCACGCCGGGATAACGCGCCCGCAGATGCCGCAGGGTCTCCGCCGTGTAACGCGTGCCAAGGCGCGCCTCGATATCGCTGATCTCGATCCGCGGATGCTGCATCATCTCCCGCGCCGCCGCGACCCGCCGCTCCAGCGTGGCCGGGGCACGGGATTTGAGAGGATTACCGGGCGACACCAGCCAGAGCATCCGATCCAGCCCAAACCGTTTCAGCGCCGCAAGACTGATCTGCACATGCCCCATGTGCGGCGGATCAAAGGAGCCGCCAAGCAGCCCCACGCGCATGCCGGGCCGAAGATATGGAAATCCACAGGTCATGGCCGCTTGATGCGCATAGTTCTGCGGGGAAATCAATTGGGTGTGCCCCTCGGTTCGGACGCGGGTCCTTCCCAGGTGAGGCAAACCGCGCATTGGAGCGTTGCACTGATGGTTCATGCACACCTCCAAGATGCTGTGCGCGTCAGGGCCTCAGCCCCGCGCGCCTACCCGATTGCTCCTTCCCTGCCCATCCGCTATCACACCGGGCAGCGAATTTCCCCGATTATGGAGCAGTCACATGGCCGCCTATCAATACGTCTACCACATGCAGGGGGTCTCCAAGACCTACCCCGGTGGCAAGAAATGCTTTGAAAACATCCACCTGTCCTTTCTGCCCGGCGTGAAGATCGGTGTCGTCGGCGTCAACGGCGCCGGTAAATCGACTCTGCTGCGCATCATGGCCGGGATCGACAAGGATTTCACCGGTGAGGCCTGGGCCGCAGAAGGCGCCAAAGTGGGCTACCTGCCGCAGGAACCGCAGCTGGACGAAAGCCTGTCGGTGCGTGAAAACGTCATGCTGGGCGTTGCGGAAAAGAAAGCCATTCTGGACCGTTACAACGAACTCGCCATGAACTACTCGGATGAGACCGCCGAGGAAATGGCCAAGCTGCAGGACGAGATCGACGCCCAGAACCTCTGGGATCTGGACAGCCAGATCGACGTGTCGATGGAGGCGCTGCGCTGCCCGCCGGATGACGCAGATGTGAAAACCCTCTCGGGCGGTGAAAAACGCCGGGTTGCCCTGTGCAAACTGCTGCTCGAAGCGCCCGACATGCTGCTGCTTGACGAACCGACCAACCACCTGGACGCCGAAACCATCGCCTGGCTGCAGCAGCACCTTATTGATTACAAAGGCACAATCCTCTGCGTCACCCACGACCGTTATTTCCTCGATGACATCACCAGCTGGATTCTGGAGCTGGACCGCGGCGCCGGTGTGCCTTGGGAAGGCAACTATTCCAGCTGGCTGGAGCAGAAGGCCAAACGGCTGGAGCAGGAAGCCCGCGAAGACAAGTCCAAGCAGAAAACGCTGGAGCGCGAACTGGAATGGATGCGTCAGGGACAAAAGGCACGCCAGGCCAAATCCAAGGCTCGTATCGCAGCCTATAACGAGATGGCGAACCAGTCCGAACGCGAAAAGGTCGGCCGCGCCCAGATCGTGATTCCCAATGGTCCGCGCCTTGGTTCCAAGGTGATCGAGGTCCACGGTCTGTCCAAACACTATGGCGACAAGCAGCTGATCGAAGGGCTGGATTTCTCGCTGCCGCCGGGTGGCATTGTCGGTGTGATCGGCCCCAACGGCGCCGGTAAATCGACCCTGTTCCGCATGCTGACCGGGCAGGAGCAGCCCGACGATGGCACCGTCGAATTCGGCGATACGGTGAAGCTGTCCTACGTCGATCAGTCGCGCGACGATCTCAACGACAATGAAACCGTCTGGGAAGCGATTTCCGGCGGCGCCGAGATCATCGAACTGGGCGACGCGCAGGTAAACTCCCGCGCCTATTGCTCCTCCTTCAACTTCAAGGGCGGCGATCAGCAGAAGAAACTGAGCCTCCTGTCGGGTGGTGAGCGCAACCGCGTGCACATGGCCCGGCTGCTGAAAGAAGGCGGCAACGTGCTGCTGCTTGACGAACCGACCAACGATTTGGACGTGGAAACCCTGCGTGCCCTCGAAGACGCACTGGTGGATTTCGCGGGCTGCGCGGTTGTCATCTCGCACGACCGTTTCTTCCTTGACCGGATCTGTACGCACATCCTGGCCTTTGAAGGCGATGCCCATGTGGAGTGGTTCGAGGGTAACTTCGAAGACTACGAAGAAGACAAGAAACGCCGCCTTGGCGCCGACGCGCTGGAACCCAAGCGCCTGAAGCACAAGAAATTCGTGCGTTAAACCTCAGCCGGGCCTGTCCATATGGCAGGCCCGGGTCTGACCCTAGGGAGGTGCGAAAGCGCCTTGCCGCGGGGAAAGTCTGGCGCGGTCAGAACTATAAAAAGCCTGCAAAACGCAGGGCCAGATGCCCAACCGCCCCACTCCCTGCCGTGGATTTTCCACAGCTTCGCCGCAGACCCATCCAGATTTAAACAAAATCTTAAGAACTATTGTCTGTAGTGAAAGACACGGGCTGAGGTATCGTCCTTTCGTCGATCTATCCGGAAACAGGAGAAGACATGGCACTTGCAGGCATCATGATGGGAACGCTGACCGGTTTCTTCTCGGCGCTGTTCAGCCTTGTTGTACTGGGCCATTCCGTCTGGACCAGTCTTCTGGTCTACTCCGGCGTCGGCATTGCAACAGCGCTGGTGCTGACGATTGCGGTGCTGTTGCGCAATCTTTCTGATGCACCGCACCTGACTGACGAGGCGACGGCCGAGGCCTGAACGCTGGGTCCAGCCTCGAACGCAGCCCGTTTAGGCGACCGTTACGCCGGGCTTTGCACCCATCCGACAATCTGACCTTCGCTCAGCGCGCCTGACTGGCGCTTGCTCTCGCGGCCGCGCTCAAAGGCGACCATGGTCGGAATACCGCGAATCCGATAGCGCGCGCCGGTGGACTGGTGGTCTTGGGTGTTCAGCTTGACCAGCCGCGCCTTGCCCGCCAGCTTCTTCGACGCCTTGGAGAACTCCGGCGCCATCATCCGGCAGGGGCCGCACCAGGGCGCCCAGAAATCCACCACCAGCGGCAGGTCATCATTCTTGGCTGCCTTTTGCAGAATGGCCGGATCGATATCCAGCGGCGCATCCGGGATCAGAGCCGCGCCACAGGTGCCGCACTTGGCGCCTGCGGTCACTTTCTCCTCGGGCACCCGATTCAGCTGGGCGCAGGACAGGCAGGTCAGGGTTTTGGCTCCCATGACAGGATCCTCCTCAAAAGGGGTCTGGCGCAGAGGGCGCTGCGCCTCTGCTAAAATATTCAAAATTCCATATAGGAATGAAACTGGCTCCAGCAAGAGGCGCACATGCACAGTCAATCACCGCCTCAGGTCATTGTGATCACACCTCTGACTGCATGCTTCCCGCCCCCATTGACGCAAATTCAGCGCCAGATCAAAATATTGATCTGTAACGTTCCATAGTAAATGAGGCCGATATGATTTCACGCCGCCTGTTTCTCGCCAGTTCCGCCCTCGCCGCGACCCTTCCTGGTTTTGCCGCTGCTGAGGGTGCTTTCGATCCGACTCCTCAGGTCGTGAGAATCAAGAAAGAATTCGCCCCCGGGCAAATTCTGGTCCTGCCCCGGTCCTATTACCTCTATTTCGTGACAGAGCCCCGCAAGGCGATCCGTTATGGGGTCGGGGTTGGCCGGGCGGGCCTGGAATTCACCGGCAGCGCGGTGATCGAGGCCAAGAAGGAATGGCCCACCTGGCGGCCGACTCAGGAAATGATCGAGCGCAGCCCGCGCACCTACAGCCGGTTTGCAGGCAACAAGTACATTCAGCCGGGCGGCCCCGATAACCCATTGGGCGCGCGGGCTCTTTACCTGTTTCAGAACGGCATCGACACCTATTTCCGCATCCATGGCACCAACCAGCCGGACACCATCGGGCATTCGGTGTCCAACGGTTGCATCCGCATGCTGAACGAACATGTGGTGGACCTTTATGAACGGGTTCCGCTGGGCACCGTCGTGACCGTTCTTTAGGCGCTGCGGGCATCGCAACAGGCGCATTTTAGCCACACAGCAAAAATCCCCACCAAGATAAGGCGCGCGTTTTTCTTGCGTGATGGGGGCAGGATGGCCAATGCTGTTACTGCGACGTTACGCGAATGACATTACTGTACGCCTTACAGGCACGGTCGTGACCATCTGCTGATGCGGCCGCCTGACCGCACCGGCGGTTAGACTGAGACTAGACTTTAGGAGTACAGACGATGGCCACAGGCACCGTCAAATGGTTCAACACAACCAAAGGCTATGGATTTATTGCCCCCGATGCGGGCGGCAAAGACGTATTTGTTCACATTTCAGCGGTTGAACGCTCGGGCCTGACCGGCCTCGCAGACAACCAAAAAGTATCCTACGAGCTGCAACCGGGCCGTGATGGCCGCGAGTCGGCCGTGGATCTGCAACTGCTCTGACTTCCGGGTAATTCCTCCGGACCAGCGCTACGATGCTGCAGCTCCCCGCTTGGGGGCTGCTGTCTCGGTTGTTCTTGCCGCAGTGTTAAGGGGCGGCTCAGCCCGAAACCCGTGCCACGAGTTGCAGCGCGACCGGACCTAGCGCCTCGATATTTTCCCGAACGCCTTCGGCATTTGGGTGGATATCGTCGTCCTGCATGAATTCTTGCGCCTTGGCGGGATCCCCTCCGACACGTTCAAAAATCCCGGCGAAGGCATCCGGGTGCAGCAGGGCACCGAACTCCTTGGCTAGATCCGGGTACACAGCGTTGAACGCGGCCCGATAATCGGGTCCATAGTTATTGGGCGCCCGCATGCCGACCAGCAGGACCTCGGTGTCGGCCTGTTCTGCGGCGCTCAGGATCTTGCTCAAATTGGCGCGCATTTCCTCGGCCGACAGGCCGCGCAGCAGATCGTTGCCGCCCAGAAGGACGATCAGAGCGTCGGGGTCATCCGCCAGCGTCCAGTCGATCCGCGCCGCCCCGCCCGCGCTCGTGTCCCCCGAAACGCCCGCGTTGGTGATCTCGACCTCGGCGCCGTGCGCCTGCAGCCAGTGTTCCAGCTGGGGCACGAATCCATCCCCCTGTGGCAGGCCATATCCCTGCACCAGACTGTCGCCAAACGCCGTGATCCGCACCGGTTCTGCCCAGGCCGCAGAGACACTGATCAGAAATCCGATTATCACCCATACCTTGCGCATTGTCACAATCGCTCCATATCCGAAAGAACACATTCAACAGGCCGCCTTTATGACAGATCAAAACCGCCCCGTTCTTCACCTCAAAGATGCGTCTTTGACCCTGAATGGCAATACCGGTCCCGTCCGTATTTTGCAGGACATCACCCTGGATGTGCACAAGGGCGAGACACTGGGCATGATCGGCGCCTCGGGATCGGGGAAATCCTCGCTCTTGATGCTGATGGGCGGGCTTGAACAATCCACCGGTGGTACCATTACGGCACTGGGGCAGGATCTGACCGCGATGAACGAAGACGCGCTGGCCCATTTCCGCCGCGATCATATGGGGGTCGTCTTTCAGAACTTTCACCTGATCCCGGCAATGACCGCACTGGAAAACGTGGCGACCCCGCTTGAGCTGGCAGGGGTTACGGATGCCTTTGAACGCGCGCAGGCGGAGCTCGACGCTGTCGGTCTTGGCCACCGTTCAGGTCACTACCCGGCGCAGCTGTCCGGCGGCGAACAACAGCGGGTGGCGCTGGCCCGCGCCCTGGCGCCGCGCCCGGCGATCCTGCTGGCGGATGAACCCACCGGCAATCTGGACGAGGCCAACGGCGCCGCCGTGATGGATCTGCTATTTGGCCTGCGCGACCGTTATGGCGCCACGCTGATCATGGTCACCCATGCGCCCGAACTCGCCGCCCGCTGCGACCGGGTCGTGCGGCTGCGCGATGGGCATCTGCTGGATGATCGGGCCACGCACGAGGCAGCGGAATGAAGTTTCCAGATCTTCGCCTCGCCTGGCGTTTTGCCCTGCGTGAGTTGCGCAGCGGGCTGAAGGGATTTCGCATTTTCCTGGCCTGCCTTGCGCTGGGCGTCGGGGTGATCGCCGCCATCGGATCAATCCGTGCCTCGATCGAGGCCGGGCTAACCCGCGAGGGTGCCACCATGCTGGGCGGCGATGCGGAGATGTCCTTTACCTACCGCTTTGCCAACGACGAAGAGCGCGCCTGGATGGCCTCCATCGCCGAGCGCAGCTCGGAAATTGCCGACTTCCGCTCAATGGCAGTAGTGGGCGATGAACGCGCGCTGACACAGGTGAAGGCGGTCGATGGGCTTTACCCGCTGACCGGGACCCTGCGCCTGTCGCCCGACATTCCGCTGGAAGACGCGCTGGCGGGATCGAATGGGTTGCCCGGCGGTCTGATGGAGCGGGTTCTGGCGGACCGTCTGGGCCTTGCGCCCGGGGATGTCTTCCGTCTTGGCACCCAGGATCTGCGCCTCGCGGCCATTATCGAAAACGAACCGGATGCGGCGGCATCCGGCTTCACCCTTGGCCCGCGCACCATTGTTGCCACAACCGCGCTGGCGCAGTCGGGTTTGCTGGAGCCGGGAACGCTATATTCCTCAAAATACCGGCTTGATCTGCCCCCCGGTGCAAACCTTGAACAGCTGCAAGCTGCCGCCGAGGAGCGGTTTGCCAATTCCGGCATGCGCTGGCGCGATGCCCGCAATGGTGCCCCGGGCATCACCTCCTTTGTAGAGCGCCTGGGCGGGTTCCTGGTGCTGGTCGGCCTCTCCGGCCTCGCGGTGGGCGGCGTCGGCGTTTCGGCCGCCGTGCGTGCCTTTCTGGCGGGCAAGACCGAAACCATTGCCACCCTGCGCACCCTTGGCGCCGGGCGGCAGGTGATCTTTCTCACCTATTTCCTGCAAATCGGGGTGCTGGCGCTCTTGGGCATTGCCATGGGCATGGCGATCGGCGGGCTTGGGCCGGTTCTGGTGGGGCCGCTGATCGCCGCGCAATTGCCATTTCCCGCGATCTTCTCAGTCTACCCCGGCGCGCTGGCCGAGGCGGCGCTTTATGGTCTGCTGACCGCCTTCATCTTTGCGCTCTGGCCGCTGGCCCGGGCTGAGCGGATCCGCGCAGCGGCGCTGTTCCGCGATGCCTTTGCCGGTGGCAGCAGCCTGCCCGCGCCCCGGTATGTGATGGCAACCGCGCTGGCACTGGCGCTGCTGGTGGCGGCGGCGGCCCTGTTCAGCGGATCGGTGCGGCTGACGCTCTGGACCGCTGGCGGGCTTGGGGGAACGCTGGCCGTCCTGATGGTGGCTGCGCTGATCCTTGGCGGTCTGGCCCGGCGCGCCGCGCGCATTGCCCGTGGACGCCCGGCGCTGCGGTGGGCACTGGCGGCCATCGGCACCTCCCGCGACGGCGCGGTTCCGGCGGTTCTGGCACTGGGTCTTGGCCTGACTGTTCTGGCCGCCATCGGACAGATCGACGGCAATATGCGCCGCGCCATCACCGGCACCCTGCCAGATGTCGCGCCCTCCTATTTCTTCGTCGACATCCAGCGCGATCAGATGCCCGCCTTTCTGGATCGGGTCGAAGGTGACCCCGCCGTCAGCCGTATCGAAAGCGCGCCAATGCTGCGCGGGGTCGTGACTGGCATCAACGGTCAGCCCGCCAGCGAAGTCGCTGGAGATCACTGGGTGGTGCGCGGCGACCGTGGCCTCACCTACGCAGGCGCCAAGCCCGAAAACACCCAAGTCACTGCGGGGGAATGGTGGGGCGAAGACTACAACGGCCCGCCACAGATCAGCCTGGCCGAAGAAGAGGCCGGAGAGCTGGGCATTGCCATCGGCGACACCATGACGGTGAATGTACTGGGCCGCGACATCACCGCCACGGTCACCAGTTTCCGTTCGGTCGATTTTTCCACCGCAGGGATGGGTTTCGTGATTGCCATGAACGAATCCGCGCTGGCCGCTGCGCCGCACAGCTATATCGCCACCGTCTATGCCGAGGAGCAGGCCGAGGCGCAGATCCTGCGGGATCTGGCCCAGGAAATGCCGAATATCACCGCGATCCGGGTGCGCGATGCGGTGGACCGGGTGTCCGACATCCTGCGCCAACTGGCAGCGGCGACTTCATACGGGGCGGCGGCAACTCTGCTGACCGGGTTCCTGGTGCTGCTTGGCACCGCAGCCGCCGGAGAACCCGCCCGCCGCTACGAGGCTGCTTTGCTGAAAACACTCGGGGCACCACGCGCGCAGATCCTGAAAAGCTTTGCACTGCGCTCCATCATTCTGGGCGCAGGCGCGGGCATGGTGGCGCTGGCGGCAGGTATCGCCGGAGCCTGGGCAGTGAATTCCTATGTGTTTGAAACCAGCTACAGCATCATCTGGCCGAATGCGCTGGCCGTGGTCGGCGGCGGGATCCTGACGACACTGCTGGCCGGTCTTGCCTTCGCCTTGCGTCCGCTGGCGGCACGCCCGGCCCGCATTCTGCGCGCCCGAGATTGATCAGCTGCCCCGATAACGGGGCGGCAACTGCGATCACCGGGTGCAGGTAGCTGGTTGCAGCAAGCGCATCAGATCCGGATTGTCGCAGATCAGAGAATCCAATGAGACGTTGTCGAGGGATTCGTAAAAAGCCTGCGCCGCATCCGAAAGCGCCAGCCGCAGCCGACAGGCATCGACCAAGGGACAGGTGTTATCGGCGTCAGCAAAACATTCCACCATCGGCAGATCGCCTTCGATATGACGAAACACGTCACCGATCCGGATCTCTGTGGCGGTTCGCCCCAGGCTCATACCGCCATTGCGGCCCCGCTGGGTGTGCAGGTAGCCAAGCTGGCTCAGCTGATTGATCACCTGCGCCAAATGATTTTCTGATATATTGCAGGACTCTGCGATCTCTGATTTGGTCACCAACCGGTCAGCATTGGCCGCACAGTACATCAGCAACCGGACGGCAATATTCGTCCTCTTTGTAATTCGCATCGTTCTGCACCCCTCAAAACATGCAGATTACAGTATATATTTTTTCAGCGCCCGATTTGACATAGATCAAATGGCAAGGAGGACCCGAGATGACCCAGACCGCTCCGTATTTCTTCGGATATGGCAGCCTCGTGAACACGGCGACCCACGATTACAGCGATCCGCGCCCTGCCCGACTGAGTGGCTGGCGCCGCACCTGGGTACATACTGATCTGCGCGACGTGGCCTTTCTAACCGCCAAACCGGCGCCGGGCGATACCATCGACGGGCTGATCGCTGCTGTTCCCGGCGCGGATTGGGCGGCGCTTGATGAACGCGAGTACGCCTATGACCGGGTTCTCGCTTCGCAAGCGGTGGGCCACGACCTGCCCGGCGCGCCGGAAATTTCGGTCTACGCGGTTCCGGCTGAGCGCCAAGCACCGGGGTCGAACCGCCATCCGATCCTGCTGAGCTATCTTGACGTGGTGCTTCAGGGATACATGCAGGTCTTTGGCCGCGAAGGCGTGATCGACTTTGTCGCGACCACCGATGGCTGGGACGCGCCTATTCTGGATGACCGCGACGCGCCCCGTTATCCGCGCCACCAACCCACCACCGCGCAAGAACGCAGCCTGTTTGACGATCTGATCGCATCAACCGGCGCCCGCAGACTGCGCCCTGCGTCATGATCTCGAAAACACTGCTCTATTTCCAGCGCCTGACGCGCCAGCTGTGGTTGAGGGTGGTTCTGATCTCACTCTGCTCCGTGCTCGCTCTGGCATTGGCGCCGCTTCTGACCCCCATGCTGCCTGAGGGGCTGAGCAACCGGTTCGGGCGTGACGCAGTCCTGCCGATCCTGACCATTCTTGCCTCTGGCATGCTGGCGGTAACGACCTTTTCGCTCAACGTCATGGTCAGCGCCTACCGGACCGCCTCTTCGATGTCTACGCCGCGGGTCTACCGACTGCTGCTCGAAGACACGGTCACGCAAAGCGTTCTTGCCACTTTTGTCGGCGGGTTCGTCTATTCGCTGTGCGCGATCATCCTGTTCCGGGCCAAGGTCTACGCGCCTGAATCCGCCATTGTCGTCTTTGCCATGACCATCTTTGTCGTGGCACTGATCGTCATCGCCATCCTGCGGTGGATCGACCACTTGTCGGGACTTGGCAGCATGGACCACACCCTGCGTCTCATTGAAACCCGTAGCCGTACCAGCCTGAAACAGCAGGCAAAACGCCCCTGCCTGGGGGGCAAACCCGCTGACAGCGATGAACAGCCAGAGGGCGCCCTGCCCATTCCGGCCAGGCGCAGTGGTTTCGTGCGTTTTGCCGATATGGCCCGCCTGAACGAAATCGCCGCCGAGGCCGATGCGCATATCACCCTGCACCGCGCCCCGGGTGATTTTGTCCTGCGCGGCCGCCCTGTCGCCTGGGCAGAAAGCGGCGATGAGAGCCTCTGCAAGGAAGCCGCAAAAGCCATTGAAATCGGCGATGTACGCAGTTTCGATCAGGATCCGGTTTTTGGCCTGACGCTGCTGGCCGAGACGGCACAAAAGGCCCTGTCGCCCGGGGTCAACGACCCTGGCACCGCGATTGAGGTGATGGGACGGCTGGAACGCCTGCTGTGGGAAACCCTCCCCGAAGATCCGACCGAGGATGACTGCATGTTTGAACATGTCAGTATGGTGCCAGTATCGCCCAAGCTTTTGCTGGACAGCAGCTTTGCCCCGATTGCCCATTGCGGCAAGGAGGACCCTTTCGTGATGAAATGGATGCAGCAAGCGCTGACTGCCCTCTCCTCGCATCCGAACAGGGAACTGGCGAATTCCGCAACCGACATGGGCAAAGAGCTGAAAGCATAGCCCTAGATCTGCTGGTACGACTGGCCTTCAAAGAAAAAGACGGCCCGGAAACCGGACCGTCTTTTTCTGGTCAATCAGGCGCAGATCGCACCCCGACCGCTCAGCCCTTGGCGCGGACCTTCTCCATCAGCGCCAGAAGGGCACTCATGTCGGGGCCGCGTTCCATGCCCGTGACTGCGTGGCGCAGCGGCATGAAGAGGGATTTGCCCTTGCGGCCAGTCGCCTCTTTCACCGCAGCAGTCCAGCTGCCCCAGGTGGTTGAGTCGTAGGGGCCATCAGGAAGCAGCGCCATCGCCTCGGCAATGAAGTCCTTGTCTTCATCCGCGATCAGCGGCTCAGCCCCGTCGCGGCACAGCGTCCACCAGCCTTCAAGGTCTTTCAGCGTGGTGATGTTTTCCTTGGCCATATCCCAGAAGGCGGCCTGTTTTTCCGCCGGAACACCCAGCGCCTCGACCTGCTCCTGGACGGCTTCCAGCGGCAGGCTCTGCAGATAGCGCCCGGTGAGCGGGAACAAATCCTCAACGTCGAATTTCGTCGGCGCGGCGCCAAAACGGTTGATGTCGAAGCCCTCGATCAGCTCGGCCATCTCGCTGCGCAACTCGACCGGGTCAGAGGAGCCCAGCCGCGCCATCAGGCTCAGCAGCGCCATCGGCTGCACGCCCTGTTCGCGCAGATCGCGCAGCGCCAGCGTGCCAAGACGTTTGGACAGCGCCTCCCCCTGCGGGCCGGTCAGCAGCGAGTGATGGGCAAATTCCGGCACCTTGCCGCCCAGTGCCTCGATGATCTGGATCTGGGTCGCGGTATTGGTCACGTGATCCGATCCACGCACCACGTGGGTGACGCCAAATTCCGTGTCATCCACGACCGAGGCCAGCGTATACAGAAACTGCCCGTCACCACGGATCAGAACCGGATCTGAAACCGAGGCCGCGTCGATCGAAATATCGCCAAGAATACCATCTTTCCATTCGATGCGCTGATGGTCCAGCTTGAATCGCCACACACCATCGCCGCGCTCGGCGCGCAGGGCGGCTTTTTCATCTTCGGACAGCTCCAGCGCAGCGCGGTCATAGACCGGCGGCTTGCCCATGTTCAGCTGCTTCTTGCGCTTCAGATCCAATTCGGTCGGCGTCTCGAAGGCCTCGTAGAACCGGCCCATCTCGCGCAGCTTGTCAGCCGCTTCATGGTAGCGGTCCAGCCGTTCAGACTGGCGTTCGATCCGGTCCCAGCCAAGACCCAGCCACTCCAGATCCTGCTTGATCGCATCGACATATTCTTCCTTAGACCGCTCGGGGTCGGTGTCGTCGATGCGCAGGATGAACGTGCCGCCAGCCTTGCGGGCGATCAGGTAATTCATCAGCGCGGTGCGCAGGTTACCCACATGGATATAGCCGGTGGGCGACGGAGCAAAACGGGTGGTGGTCATGAATGGTCTCCTGTTGCTGTGCCCCATCTCACATGGAACGGGTTTTGTCCAGTTTCGGCACCCATAGCGCCCCCTCCTTTCGGATTGGTGTCTTTGCTTGGGCCCAGAGGAGATTTACCCGCTGAACCCATCGTAAAGCGACACGATCCCGTGACCGCGCGCTGCGCGTACCTTGTCCCCCGCCAAAAAGCCCTATCTCGATCCCAAAGACCGCATAACAAGTGCCAACAAACACAGAGGAGACCAGAATATGACCGTAAAGATGTCCCGCCGCAGCGTGCTGACCGGCGCAACCGCCCTCCCCCTGGCCGCGACCGTCACACCCGCCTTGGCAGAGGGCCACGCGGCCATGGCACCGGCCACCCACGCTCGCAGTTTCAAGCTGGGCGATTTCACCGTGACGACCCTGCTGGACGGCAGCCTGCCCCGCGACGGCGCCAAGGCAATTTTCGGCGGCGGTGCAACGGACGAGGAATTCGCCGAAGTCTCGGCCCAGAACTTTATTCCTGCCGAAATGGCGCAGTTCTTTTTCACCCCCACGCTTGTCGATACCGGCAAAGAAAAGATCCTTTTCGATACCGGGCTTGGTCAGGGCGGCATCCAGAAAGCCCTGGCAGAGGCAGGCGTCACCCCGGATCAGATCGATGTGGTCGTCATCACCCATATGCACCCCGACCACATCGGCGGCATGACCACCAGCGGCGCCGCGACCTTTGCCAATGCGCGCTATGTGACGGGGCGCACCGAGTATGATTTCTGGGCCAAGATGGACGCCGAAAACCGCGTTGCCGATCTGGTTTCCAAGAAGGTGACCCCGATGGCCGAAAAGATGACCTTTGTCGAGGACGGCGGCGAAGTGGCCTCTGGTATCACGGCGATGGCCGCTTTTGGCCATACCCCCGGTCACATGACCTATATGCTGGACAGCGGCGATCAACAGTTGCTGCTGACAGCGGATCTGGCCAACCATTATGTCTGGTCCTTCGCCCACCCGGAATGGGAGGTCCGGTTTGACATGGACAAGGCTGCTGCCACGGCATCGCGCCGCCGTATTCTGGATATGCTGTCCGCCACGCGCACGCCAATGATCGGCTATCACATGCCCTTCCCGGCAGCCGGCTATGTCGAAACCCGTGGCGAGGGCTTCCGTTTTGTCCCGGTCAGCTATCAGATGATGGGCTGAGAATTGCGCCGCGCGCCTTAGCGGGCGGTGCCAATGACTTCGGGCGCGGGCATGGCTGTCCGCGCCTTTTTCGTGAACCGGCTCAGCGCAAAGGCGCGCGGGTCCACGATGGGCGCATCGCCCGTCACCAGATCTGCGGTCAGCCGCCCGGCAGCAGGGCCAATGCCAAAGCCATGGCCGGAATAGCCGGTCGAGACGAAAAGGCCCGGCAGATCGTCCACCTGCGAAATCACCGGAATGGCGTCCGGGGTCACATCAATCATGCCGCCCCAGCTTTGCACCACATCAGCAGACTGCAGGATAGGAAAGGCCTTTTGCGCCGCGGCCCAGCTGTTGCGGATCGCCTTTTGCGAGGGCGCGGGATCCAGCACCCGGCAGGTTTCGAACGGCGTGCGCTGATCCGGTGCCCAGCGCCGGTCCTGCCCCGCCTCGATCCGCCAACGGTCGGACAGGCGGAAGCGGAGGGATCGCCATTCCTCCAAGAACGCCGGGAAAAACTTCAGTGCCAGCCGCAAGCTATCGGGAACGATGTCCACCACGTTTTCGGTGCCATCGGCGATGGAATAGCCACCATCGGCGCGCTTGCGCATGGCAAATCCGGCGGCCCACATGGCCGCCTCGGGACCGCCCTGCACCGCCGAGGTTCTCAGCACAGAATTCAACACCTTGAGCTGCGGCAGCGCCACACCCGCATTGCCAAGGAACAGCCGCGACCAGGCGCCGCCCGCAACCACCACGGCCGAACAGCCGACACGGCCGCGTTCGGTCATCACGCCGCTGACCCGTCCAGCCTCAGTTTCGACGCTGCGCACGGCGCATTCGGTCATCACCTTGGCCCCGGCGGCCCGTGCAGCGCTGGCGATGGCATGGGTGGCCAGTTGCGGCTCGGCCCGGCCGTCTTCGGGCGTATGCAGCGCTGCGATGGTGCCGGTTTGATGCCCCGGCATCAGCTCCGCCAGCTGCTCTCCACGCACCATCTGTGCCGGAATGTCATAGGGGGTCAGATGCTCTGCCCAGGCCGCCAGTTCGGCCTCGGCCCGCGCCCGTTCGGCGGTGAACAGAATACCAGCCCGGGTATAGCCGGTGGGATGTCCGGTGCGAGCCTCCAGCCCGGGCCAGATCTCCATCGCCTTGGCCATCAGGGGCAATTCGCGTGGATCGCGCTGCGAGATACGCACCCAGCCCCAGTTGCGCGAGCTTTGCTCGGCGCCAATCTGGCCCTTTTCACAAAGAAGAACGGAATATCCCCGCTCGGCCAATTCGAGAGCGGTCGTAGAGCCGATGATTCCCCCGCCGATGACAACTGCATCGACACGTTTGGGCAGGGCAAGATCAGCTTGGAAATGTGGCAGCTTAGGTCCAGGCATAAGAGGTCTATGCCGTGCCCCGCGCCCCTGGTCCATGGGGCAAGAGCGCTCTTTCATCCACCCCGTGCAAGCTGTGGCTTTTTCGCGTCAGCCCAGGCACGCGGGGGTATGGTTTTCCTGCCCCTGGACGCGCACTCTTGCTGGCAAATACGCCGGTTCAGCCCGGATCGCGCCAGCGGTTTGCAATCGGGTAACGCCGGTCCAGCCAGAAGGCGCGCGGCGTCAGGCGGGTGCCCGGAGCGGACTGGAAGCGCTTGTATTCACTGATATAAATCAGGTGTTCCACCCGTTTCGCCACATCCCGGTCGAACCCGGCAGCGACGCAATCGGCAATCGAACCTTCCTCGTCCACCAGGATCGTGAGCAAGGCATCCAGCTCGGGATAATCGGGCAGGCTGTCGCTGTCTTTCTGATCCTCACGCAGCTCGGCACTGGGGGGTTTGTCGATTACATTGGGGCGGATCACCTCACCCGCCGGGCCCATCATCCAGGGCCGGTGATTGGCGTTGCGCCAGCGGCAGGTTTCAAAGACGCGGGTCTTGTAGAGATCCTTGATCGGATTGTAGCCGCCGTTCATGTCGCCATAGATCGTCGCATACCCCACCGCGACCTCGGACTTATTGCCGGTGGTCAGCAGCATCTCGCCAAACTTGTTCGACATGGCCATCAGCAGAAGGCCGCGTAGGCGGGACTGGATGTTTTCCTCGGTAATGTCGGCATCGCGCCCTTCGAACAGCGGCGCCAGCGTGTTGGTGATGGCGGCCCGCCCTTCGCTGATCGGCACGTAATCGTAATGCACGCCCAGCGCCTTGGCGACGGCTTCGGCATCGTCCAGGGATTCCGCGCTGGTGTATTCCGAGGGCAGCATCACGCAGCGCACGTTTTCGGCCCCGATGGCATCGACGGCAATGGCGGCAACGATGGCCGAATCCACCCCGCCAGACAGACCCAGAAGCGCCTTCTTGAACCCGGTCTTGGCCATGTAATCGCGCAGGGATTCGACCATGGCGCGGTAGTCCTGCTCCCATTCATCGGGGAAATGCGCTTTCTCGCCCTCGACCGCGCGCCAGCCTTCGTCGGTGCGTTCAAGATCCAGCTGGGTCACCGCCTCGTCATAAAGCGGCATCTGCAGCGCCAGCGCGCCGCCAGGGTTCAGCACGAAACTGCCACCGTCAAAGATCTGATCGTCCTGCCCGCCAACCATATTGAGGTAGATGACCGGCAGATGGGTTTCGATGCAGCGCGCCACCATCATGTTATAGCGCACCTCCATCTTGCCCCGGAAATAGGGCGAGCCGTTCGGGATCAGCAGGAATTCGGCGCCGGTCTCTGCAAGCGTCTCGGCCACGTCTTCGTGCCAGCCATCCTCGCAGATCGGGCTGCCGATGCGGGTATCGTCAATCGCATAAGGCCCACCCAGCGGCCCGGCATCAAAGACGCGAACCTCGTCAAAGACGGTTTCATTGGGCAGGTGGTGTTTCAGGATGCGTGATGCGATCCGCCCGTCCTTGAGGATCAGATAGGCATTATAGAGCTTGCCACCCTCGGCCCAGGGCGCGCCGATGGCCAGCGCGGGCCCGTCGGCACAATCCTGCGCAAGCTGTTCGGCAGCCGCCATGGCGGAGCGGTGGAACACCGGCTTCATCACCAGATCCTGGGTGTTATAGCCTGTCAGGAACATTTCGGGCAGCGCCACAAGCTGCGCACCGGCCTTGCGACCTTCCTCCCAGGCCGCGTGGGCCTTGGCCGCATTGCCCGCAATATCGCCGACCGTCGGGTTCAGCTGCGCCAGAGAGATACGGAAACGGTCTGCCATGGTGGTCGTGCCCTTCGCAAAACTTCTTCTCAGCCGTTTACCAGATCCCCGGCCAAGGGAAAGAGTGCAGGCCGCAAAAGACATTGCGACAGGCCGCCCTGTCGCATAGTTTCGCAGCTGAGATGCAACATCAGGCGGTGTTCCATCCGCAGACTGGCACCGCGCCCGGCCCATTGGTCCGGCGCAGAACTAAAGGGCAGGCAGAAGTTTCATGACCCGTTTCGGCTCCGTATTCGTGATTTCAGCAGCTATGGCGCTGGCCTCTCCCCTGCAGGCGCAGGACGGTCAGGTCCTCACCACGCAGGATGAAATCGGCGGCGAATACGAAGGCACCTTTCGCGGCGGCCTGCAGCATGGCACCGGCACCTACCGGCTGCCCAATGGTTATGAGTATTCTGGCAACTGGGTCGATGGCGAAATCCGCGGTCAGGGCGTGGCGCGCTACCCGAACGGCGCCGTCTACGAAGGCGAGTTCGCCAAGGGCAAACCCGAGGGGCTCGGCAAGATCACCTTTGCCGATGGCGGCACCTATGAAGGCGAATGGACCGATGGTGTGATCAGTGGTCAGGGCATCGCGGTCTACGCCAATGGCGCGCGGTACGAAGGCAGCTTTGTCAACGGCCAGCACCATGGCAAGGGCGTGATGCGCAATCCCGGCGGTTATGAATACGCTGGCGACTGGGTCGAGGGCCGCAAGGAAGGCGAAGGCAAGATCGTCTATCCTGACGGTGCAACCTACGAAGGTGGAATCGCCGATGGTCTGCTGCATGGCACCGGCACGCTGACCATGCCCGACGGGCTGATCTACGAAGGCGACTGGGCAAGCAACCAGATGCACGGTACCGGCAAGCTGACCCAGCCCAACGGCGACGTCTACGAAGGTCCGCTGGAAAACGGCCGCAGGCAGGGTATTGGCAAACAGACCCATGCCAATGGTGACGTCTATGTCGGCGAATTTCAGGATGACCTGCGCCACGGCACCGGCACCTTCACCAAGACCGATGGCTACGTCTACGAGGGCGAATGGCTGGCGGGCCAGATCGAGGGCACGGGCAAGGTGACCTATCCTGACGGCTCGGTCTACGTGGGGGAATTCCGCGATGATCTGGCTGATGGCACAGGTAAGATCACCTATCCCGATGGCTCGACCTATGAAGGCGACTGGATCGCCGGTGTCATCGAAGGCACCGGCACCGCCACCTATCCCAACGGCGTGACCTACACCGGCGGTTTCAAGAACGCCCGCAACCACGGTCAGGGCGTGATGACCTATGCCAGCGGATACCGCTATGAAGGTGAATGGCAGGACGGGCAGCGCCACGGTCAGGCCAAGGTCACCTATGCGGATGGATCGGTCTACACCGGGCAGTTTGCCAACAGCCAGCGCCACGGCAAGGGCCGGATCGAGATGCCCGGCGGCTTTGTCTACGAAGGCGACTGGCAGGAAGGCAAGATCACCGGCGAAGGTGTTGCCACCTATGCCAATGGCGACGTCTACGAAGGCAGCTTCGTCAACGGCAAGCGGCAGGGCCCCGGCAAAATGCGTTATGCCACTGGTCAGGAAACCGACGGTGACTGGCAGAACGGCGCCTTGGTGACCGAAACTACTGAAACGGACGCCGCTGCGGACGACAACGCCGCCAGCACCGACAACTGATCCAGCGGCGGTCCGCCCTTCGGGTCAGACCGTAACGCCCGCCTCAAACCCGGCCAAAAAGGCGTCAGCCTCTTCCAGAATCTGCGCTCGCTTCTCCGCATCCATCCGGTCCCAGCTGCGGTACATGTTGCCCATGCGCGGATTTGCCGAGAACCGCTCCCGGTGGCGGTCGAGGAAATGCCAGTAGAGCAGGTTGAACGGACAGGCGCCCTCCCCCACCTTGCGGCTGACGGAATAGGTGCAGGATTTACAGTAATCCGACATGCGATTGATATAGGCGCCGCTGGAGACATAGGGTTTGGAACCCACGATACCGCCATCGGCAAACTGGCTCATCCCGACGGTATTAGGCGCCTCGACCCACTCAAAAGCATCGGCATAGACTGCCAGATACCATTCGTGCACCTCCTGCGGATCAATGCCGGCCAGAAGCGCGAAATTGCCGGTCACCATCAGCCGCTGGATATGATGGGCATAGGCCTCTTCCCGGGTCTGCGATACCGCCTGTGACAGGCAGTGCATGCCCGTCTCAGCGCCCCAGTAAAGCGGCGGCAGCGCACGATCATGGCCCAGCACATTGCGCTGCGGATAGTCCTCTCCTTCGAGGAAATAGATCCCACGCACGAATTCGCGCCAGCCAAGGACCTGCCGGATGAACCCTTCGGCGGCGTTGAGCGGCACATCACCTGCTTTCCACGCCTCTTCTGCAGCCTCACACACCTCCATCGGGTGCAACAGTCCGATATTGAGATAGGGTGACAGCACCGAATGGTAGAGCCATTTCTGCCCTGTCATCATCGCATCCTGATAGTCCCCGAACAGCGGCAGGCCATGCCGGATGAAATGCGCCATTGCCCTCAGGGCATCGGCACGGGTGACCGCAAAATGGAACGGGCGCAGATCGCCGAAGTGGTCCCCAAACCGCCGCTCGACAAGGTCCAGAACCTCTTCCGTCTCGTCATCCGGGGTGAACTGCATGGGCCCTGGGGTCTTTATGTCCTTGGGCGGTGCCTTGCGGTTCTCCTGATCGTAGTTCCATTTGCCCCCAGCGGGGTTGTCACCCTCCATCAGCACTCCGGTCTTGCGCCGCATCTTGCGATAGAAATACTCCATGCGCAGTTGCTTGCGCCCCTCGGCCCAGTCGTTGAAATCAGCCCGCGTGGCAATGAACCGCGTATCCGGCTTGAGGCCGACCTTCAAAGGCAGAGACTGCAGATGCCGGATCAGCCGCCATTCCCCCGGCGTTGTGGCGATCACCTCATCAGCGCCGCTCTGGGCCGCCCGGCGCAGGATTTCCTCCGCGATGGAGCCGGTGTTGTCCGCATCGTCAAGCCGGGTATAGGCGACAGTCCAGCCCTCTGCCCGCAACTGCTCCGCAAACTTCCGCATCGCCGCGAGAATCAGCGCGATCTTCTTGGGATGGTGACGCACATAGGTACCTTCCTCGGCAACCTCGGCCATGACGATGATGTCGGTGTCCTTGTCCGCGACCTGCAGCGCCGACAGCGACAGGCTCAGTTGATCGCCAAGAATTAGGATGAGTTTTGCCATGTGTCCTGCCTCTGCCGCACCTTTTGCCTATGGCTCATCGCCAAGGCTCTGGCGCAGCTAGGAGGAATTTCCCACAAATCAAATCTGCCCGCACCAAAGCGCTCTGCCGACCGCCAAATGGTCAGGATCACTGAGCTATTTTCGCTCTTTCCATTCGCGGCGCGCTCTGTATAACTTTGCCGCATGACAGCTCGCGCACATATCTTCGGCCCGGCCACCGCCATTTGCGGTGCGGCTCTGCGCGACCTACTGATCCTAACCCGCCTCTGAGCGTGCCATTCGGCGCGCCCGCTCAGAGGAGGAGGCTTGCGCGCCACGAGAATGGATCCAGGACAGAGTTTTAAGAAAGCTACCGACATGACGACTGCACTTGAAAAAGATCGCGTATTGATCTTCGACACCACTTTGCGCGACGGCGAGCAGAGCCCCGGCGCCACCATGACCCACGATGAAAAGCTGGAAATCGCGGGCCTTCTGGACGAGATGGGCGTCGACATCATCGAGGCCGGTTTCCCCATCGCCTCCGAAGGCGATTTCAAAGCGGTGAGCGAGATCGCCGAACGCTCCAAGAACGCGGTGATCTGCGGTCTGGCGCGCGCCAATTTCAAGGATATTGACCGCTGCGCCGAGGCCGTGCGCAAGGCTGCGAAACCCCGCATTCACACCTTTATCGGGACATCGCCCCTGCACCGCGCCATTCCGAATCTCACCATGGATGAGATGGCCGAGCGGATTCACGACACGGTGACTCATGCGCGCAATCTCGTCGATGACGTGCAATGGTCGCCCATGGATGCGACACGCACCGAATGGGATTATCTCTGCCGGGTGATCGAGATCGCCATCAAGGCCGGCGCCACCACCATCAACATCCCCGACACCGTCGGCTATACCGCGCCGCTGGAATCGGCTGATCTGATCCGCCGCCTGATCGAAACCGTACCGGGCGCGGACGAGGTGATCTTTGCCACCCACTGCCACAACGACCTGGGTCTTGCCACGGCCAACGCTCTGGCCGCCGTCGAGGGCGGCGCGCGTCAGATCGAATGCACCATCAACGGTCTGGGCGAGCGAGCCGGCAACACCGCGCTCGAAGAGGTGGTGATGGCGCTGAAGGTCCGCAATGACATCATGCCCTGGCACACGCAGATCGACACCACCAAGATCATGCATATCTCCCGCCGGGTCTCCACCGTCTCTGGCTTCCCGGTGCAGTTCAACAAGGCCATCGTCGGCAAGAACGCCTTTGCCCACGAAAGCGGCATCCACCAGGACGGGATGCTGAAGAACAAAGAAACCTTCGAGATCATGCGCCCCGAGGACGTAGGTCTTTCAGGAACCTCGCTGCCGCTTGGTAAGCACTCGGGCCGCGCGGCGCTGCGCGACAAGCTGAATAACCTCGGCTATGAGGTCGGCGACAACCAGCTCAAGGATATCTTTGTCCGCTTCAAGGAGCTCGCCGACCGCAAGAAGGAAGTCTTTGACGACGACATCATCGCGCTCATGCGTTCTGGCGAAGATGCCGAAAACGATCATCTGCAACTGGTGTCGATGAAAGTGATCTGCGGCACCGGCGGTCCGGCCGAAGCGACGCTGGAAATGGAGATCGACGGCAAGGATCTGAGCGCCACGGCACAGGGCGATGGCCCGGTGGATGCCGCCTTCAAAGCGGTGCGTGAGCTTTATCCGAACTCGGCGCACCTGCAGCTTTATCAGGTTCACGCCGTGACCGAAGGCACCGATGCACAGGCAACGGTTTCCGTCCGGCTGGAGGAAGACGGCAATATCGCCACCGGCCAGTCGGCCAACACAGATACTGTGGTTGCCTCGGCCAAGGCCTATATCAACGCGCTGAACCGGCTGATCGTGCGCCGCGGCAAGGTCGGCGAAGGCGCCGATACCCGCGAAATCTCCTACAAGGACGCGACCTGAGCGTCTGAAAGATTCGGCGCCGTGCCGCAGGCGCGGCGCCAGGCCCAACGCCTTGTCGCCCATCTCTGATGGGCGGCCAAGGGGGCGGGAGATCCCCCCACCTCTACAGGTCTTCGCCTCAGCCCTGATTGAGCCTCTCGAACAGGGCCGAAATACGCGCGGCTTCCTCTTCGGCGCCAAAGGGCGCATTCACTACGAACATACCTGATCCAACCATCCGGTGCCCGGCGCGCACCGGCGGAAAGCGCACCTCGTGGCGCAGGGCGCCCGGCAGCGCCTGCGTCTCTAGCGCGCTCAGCATCTTTTGATGCGCCCCATCTGTCAGGATCGGATACCACAGCGCGATGACGCCGACGTTCCATTTCCGGTGCAGCTTGCCGATGATGCCGGGGATACGTGCGTAATCGGATTTCACCTCATAAGACGGATCGATCAGCATGAGCCCTCGGCGCGGCGTCGGCGGTGCCAGCGACAGGGCCAGCTCGAACCCATCCTGCTGATGCACCTTGGCATGCCAGGGCCTCAGCGCCTGCCGCAGGGCAGCGTATTCCTGCGGGTGCAATTCGGCAAAATGCAGGCTGTCCATCTCGCGCAGCAAGGCCGCCGCCACCAGCGGCGATCCGGGATAGCTGGTCGCGCCAAACCGCTCGCGACAGGCATCAATCGCGCGGCTCAGCGGATGATCCGCCGCCAGTCCGTGGTTTTCCAGCACCCGGGAAATCCCCGCGGCCGCCTCCCCCGTCTTCAGCGCCTCGGGCGCCTCCAGCTCATAGACGCCCCGCCCGGCATGGGTTTCGATATAGCTGAGCGGTTTGTCCTTGCGGGTCAGATAGGTCAGCATCCAGGCCAGAAGCGCGTGTTTCTGGACATCCGCCAGATTTCCGGCGTGGTAGATATGTTGATAGGACAGCATGACACAGCCCCTACCCCGGTTGGCGCGCCATAGAAAGATCCTTTCGCCGATGCTGCGCCGCAAAACGCCCTGCCCGGCATCGTCCAAGAACCACCCGAACCACAGTGTTCAACATGCCCAAGGCGTGGCCAACCCCCATGTTTCACAGGCGGAAAGGCGCTAGTTGGAGGTAATCGGCCCTTTCGCGGCAGCGCTGCGCTGCTTATAAGATCTACAATGCGCGTTGGCAGCAGAGTCGCGGGCACGAACGGCAGAACTTACAGGATCCCTCATTTATGGCGCTCTTTGGAAATTTAGGCGGTCTGTTCACTTCGGACATGGCCATCGATCTCGGCACTGCGAACACTCTGGTCTATGTCAAGGGCCGCGGCGTGATCCTGTCCGAGCCGTCGGTTGTTGCCTATCACGTCAAGGACGGCGTCAAAAAGGTACTGGCCGTGGGCGAGGACGCCAAGCTGATGCTGGGCCGCACCCCCGGCTCGATCGAGGCGATCCGCCCGATGCGCGAAGGCGTGATTGCGGACTTCGACACCGCCGAGGAAATGATCAAGCATTTCATCCGCAAGGTGCACAAACGCTCGACCTTCTCCAAGCCCAAGATCATCGTCTGCGTACCCCATGGCGCAACCCCGGTTGAAAAACGCGCGATCCGTCAGTCGGTGCTCTCCGCAGGTGCCCGCCGCGCCGGGCTGATCGCAGAGCCCATCGCCGCCGCCATCGGCGCGGGCATGCCTATCACCGACCCCACCGGCAACATGGTCGTGGACATCGGCGGCGGTACCACCGAGGTGGCGGTTCTGTCCCTTGGGGATATCGTATACGCACGCTCGGTCCGCGTCGGCGGCGACCGCATGGACGAGGCAATCATCTCCTACCTGCGCCGCCAGCAGAACCTTTTGATCGGTGAAGCCACCGCCGAGCGTATCAAGACCTCCATCGGCACCGCCCGCATGCCCGACGATGGCCGAGGCCAGTCGATGCAGATCCGCGGCCGTGACCTGTTGAACGGCGTGCCCAAGGAAATTGAGATCAGCCAGGCGCAGGTCGCCGAGGCGCTGGCCGAACCGGTGCAGCAGATCTGCGATTCCGTGATGACCGCGCTGGAAACCACCCCGCCGGATCTGGCCGCCGATATCGTCGACCGTGGCGTCATGCTGACCGGCGGCGGCGCGCTGCTGGGCGATCTGGATCTGGCCCTGCGCGAGCAGACCGGCCTTGCGGTTTCCATCGCCGACGAAAGCCTGAACTGCGTGGCCCTTGGCACCGGCAAGGCACTGGAATTCGAAAAACAGCTGCGCCACGCCATCGACTACGACAGCTGAGGCGCCCAGCCCCGCGCCTGCCGGGGTGATCCACACCCGAAAGGAGTCCCTTGGCCAAAGACCGGTCACAGCGCGAAGATTATTCCGCCCCGCTGCGCCGTTTGCTGATCGGGCTGGTGTGCCTGTGCCTTGCCGCCATTTTTCTGGTCTGGCGGATCGACAGCCCAAGGGTCGAACGCTTCCGCGCACAGCTGGTGGATACCGTTGTGCCGAATATGGACTGGGCCATGGTGCCGGTCACCGCGACGGTCAACCTGTTCCGGGACTTCCAAAGCTATCAGCGCCTTTCCGAACAGAACCAAGAGTTGCGCTCCGAGCTGCGCCAAATGCGCGCCTGGAAAGAAGCTGCGCTGCAGCTGGAACAGGAAAACGCCCGCCTGCTGGATCTCAACAACGTGCGGCTCGATCCCAAGCTGACCTATATCACCGGTGTGGTGATGGCCGACAGCGGATCGCCCTTTCGCCAGTCTGTGATCCTCAACATCGGCGCCCGGGACGGGATACAGGATGGCTGGGCCGCCATGGACGGGATCGGTCTGGTGGGACGTATTTCCGGCACCGGACAGGATACCGCGCGGGTCATTCTGCTGACTGATGCCGCCAGCGCGGTGCCCGCCACCATCCAGCCTTCGGGGCAGACCGTTCTAGTGACCGGTGACAACAGCGCAGCGCCAGTGCTGGATTTCCTTGAAAACCCCGATCTGATCCGCCCCGGCGACCGGGTCATCACCTCTGGCGATGGCTCCGTCTTTCCGCCCGGGCTGCTGATCGGTCAGGTGACCGAGGACCGCACCGGCCGCAAGCGGGTGCGCCTGTCTGCCGACTACGAACGGCTGGAATTCCTGCGGGTGCTGCGCCATCAGGGCTCTGAGGTGATCAAGGAGCCCGGCGGACTGGTTGTCCCGGCGCCGGATGCCACTGTGCCTCTCCCGCGGCCGCAAAACCTGGCGCCCGAGGCCCTGTCCGCGTCCGAAGGGGAGAGCAATGGCTAGCACCTCGCCCGCGCGGATCTGGATGATGCGGATGGCCTTTCCGGCTCTGGCACTGGTGCTGATCTTCTTTCACCTGCTGCCGCTGGACACGCTGCCGCGCCGTTGGGCGCCGCCAGACCTGCTGCTGGCGCTTGCCATGGCCTGGTCACTGCGGCGGCCGGATTTCGTGCCTGTTCTGCTGCTGGGGGCAACCATGCTGGTCGCCGACATGATGTTCCAGCGCCCGCCCGGCCTTTTTGCGCTGCTGGTGGTACTGGGCTGCGAATTCCTAAAGTCGCGGATCCCGCCACACCGGGAAACCGCCTTTGCCGCGGAATGGCTCGCCGTCGCCTTTGTGATCGCAGGTATCGTGGTGCTCAACCGAGCCATTCTTGCTATTCTGGCCGTGGCGCAGGCACCCTTGGGCCTCACGCTGATTCAAGCCCTGCTGACGATTGCCGCCTATCCGCTGGTCGTGATCTTCAGTCAAAGCCTATTGGGTGTGCGCAAACTGTCACCTGCCGAAGCCGAAGCCCTGGGAAGCCGCTGATGAAACGCAATCCGAAAGAGCTGGAATTCAGCCACCGCAAGCTGACCCGCCGGGCGCTGCTTCTGGGCGGTTTGCAACTGGGGTTTGCTGGCGGGTTGGCGGCACGCATGCGCTATCTTCAGGTAGATCAGGCCGATCAGTTCCGGCTGCTGGCCGAGGAAAACCGGATCAATATCCGCCTGCTACCGCCAGCACGCGGTGAGATCTTCGACCGCAACGGCATCACCCTGGCGCAGAACTCGCCCTCCTATCGCATCACCATCGTCCCCGAGGACGCCGGCGATGTAGGCGAGGTGATCGCCAAACTGTCTCGGCTGATCGAAATCGACCCTGAAGATATCGAGCGCGCCATGGCCGAGATGCGCCGCTCTCCGCCCTTCCTGCCGGTGACGCTGGCCGATCAGATCGGCTGGGAGGACATCTCGAAAGTGGCGGTCAACGCCCCTGCCCTGCCCGGCATCACCCCCGAGGTCGGCCTGACGCGGATCTATCCGCAACGCGGCGCCTTTGCCCATGTGGTCGGCTATGTCGGGCCGGTCTCGGATTATGACCTCAGCAAGATGGAATCGCCGGAACCGATCCTGCGCATTCCTCGTTTCCAGATCGGCAAGGTTGGGTTTGAGGCCAAGCGTGAGGATGCCCTGCGCGGCAAGGCCGGCGCCAAGCGCGTCGAGGTGAATGCCACCGGCCGCGTCATGCGCGAGTTGGACCGGCGCGAAGGTGAGGCCGGCGCCGACATGCAACTGACCGTCGACGCCGAGTTGCAAAGCTATGTGCAGGCGCGCCTTGGCAACGAAAGCGCCGCCGCGGTGATCATCGATTGCGAACATGGCGACACCCGCGCCATCGCCTCCTCGCCCAGCTTTGATCCCAATCTCTTTGTGCGTGGCATCTCGGTCGCAGACTATAGCCTGCTGACCGGCGACCCCTACCGTCCCCTGGCGAACAAGGCGGTGCAGGGCACCTATCCGCCAGGTTCGACCTTCAAGATGGTGACGGCGCTGGCTGCACTGGAGGAAGGGTTGATCGGCCCCGAGGAAACCGTCTGGTGCCCCGGATATCTGGAGGTCTCCGGCCGCAGGTTCCACTGCTGGAAACGCGCGGGCCATGGGCATGTGGATCTCAACACCTCGCTGAAACAATCCTGCGACGTCTATTACTACGATCTGGCGCTGAAGGTGGGGATCGACAAGATTTCTGCCATGGCCAACCAGCTAGGGCTGGGTGTGCGTCACGATCTGCCGATGTCGGCCGTGGCCAGCGGCCTGGCCCCGAACCGCGAGTGGAAGCAGCGGGTGCACGGGCAGGACTGGCTGATCGGCGACACTGCAAACGCCTCTATCGGGCAGGGCTATATGCTGGCCTCGCCAATGCAACTGGCAGTGATGACCGCGCGGATCGCCTCGGGGCGCAGTATCACCCCGCGTCTGCTGAAATCCATCGACGGGATCGAACAACCCAGCGGCGGCGGCGAGCCTTTGGGGCTCAATGAAAACAACCTGCGCACCGTGCGCCGGGGCATGTTCTCGGTCAGTAACGACCGGCGCGGCACCGGCTACCGCTCACGCATCATCGCCGAAGACATCCGCATGGCCGGCAAAAGCGGCACCAGCCAGGTGCGCAATATCACCGCGGCCGAACGCGCCGCCGGGGTGATCCGCAACGAGGATCTGCCCTGGGAGCGGCGCGACCACGCGCTTTATGTCTGCTTTGCGCCTTATGACAAACCCCGCTTTGCGGTTGCTGTCGTGGTCGAACACGGGGGTGGCGGGTCACGCGCCGCCGCACCCATTGCCCGCGATGTCATGTTGCAGGCGCTGTTTGATGGAACGCCGCCCCTGTCCGCCTACCCCAAGGGCGATCGCAGCCGCATCAAGGCGCAGCAGGAGCGGCTGGAACGCGAACGTCTGAAACGGGAAGAAACCGGGGGCAGCGACCGGGCATGAGTTATCTTGAAAGCCGCGCCAAATCCGTCCCCTCGGGCCTGCGCAAGATCCTGTATCTGAACTGGCCGCTGACCTTGCTGCTGGCCTCGGTCGCCGGGGTGGGCTTTCTGATGCTCTATTCCGTGGCAGGTGGGTCGTTCTCGCCCTGGGCCGAGCCGCAGGCAAAACGCTTTGCTCTTGGCATGGCGGTCATGATCATGGTGGCCATGGTGCCAATCTGGTTCTGGCGCAACATTTCCGTCCTTGCCTATCTGATGTCCATCGTGCTGCTGCTGGCGGTGGAGTTCTTCGGCACCGTCGGCATGGGTGCGCAGCGCTGGATCGACATTGGTTTCATGCGGCTGCAACCCTCTGAGCTGATGAAGATCACCCTAGTGATGCTACTAGCCGCCTATTATGACTGGCTGCCAACGGAAAAGACCTCGCGCCTGTTCTGGGTGTTGGTGCCGGTGATCATGATCCTATTCCCCACATTTCTGGTGCTGCGGCAGCCGGATCTGGGCACCTCGATCCTGCTGATGGCCGCCGGGGGTGGGGTCATGTTTCTGGCAGGTGTGCACTGGGCCTATTTCGCAACGGTGATTGCCGGCGCCGTTGGTCTGGTCACGGCGGTGTTCTATAGCCGCGGCACCGACTGGCAGCTGATCAAGGACTACCAGTTCCGCCGCATCGATACCTTTCTTGATCCCTCTCAGGATCCGCTCGGGGCGGGCTATCACATCACCCAGTCCAAGATCGCCCTTGGCTCGGGCGGCTGGTCCGGGCGCGGTTTCATGCAGGGCACCCAGTCCCGATTGAACTTCCTGCCGGAAAAACACACCGATTTCATCTTTACCACCCTGGCAGAGGAATTCGGCTTTATCGGCGGCTTTACCCTGCTCAGCATCTACGTGCTGATCATCGTCTTCTGCGTCGCCACCGCGCTTGCGGCGCGAGACCGGTTCTCGTCACTGGTGACGCTTGGCATCGCCATCACCTTCTTCCTGTTCTTTGCCGTGAACATGTCGATGGTGATGGGGCTGGCACCGGTTGTCGGCGTGCCCCTACCGCTGGTTTCCTACGGGGGCTCGGCCATGCTGGTGCTGCTCGCCGCCTTTGGCCTGGTGCAAAGCGCAAACGTCCACCGCCCGCGCTAGAACGGGCGGCCCAACCAACAACAGGAATTCCGGAATATGAGCATATTTCACCTTGCCTATCATGTTGACGATCTGGAGGCAGCCCGCGCCTTTTATGGCGGTGTTCTGAGCTGCAACGAGGGGCGTAGCACCGATACCTGGGTCGATTTCAATTTCTTCGGCCATCAGATTTCGCTGCATCTCGGGCCGGTCTTTGCCACCGCCAATACGGGCAAGGTGGGTGAGCACATGGTGCCGATGCCGCATCTGGGTGTGATCCTGCCACAAGAAGAATGGCGCGCTCTGGCCGACCGGCTGGAGGCCGAGGGGATCGACTTCACCATCCCCCCCACCACCCGTTTTGCCGGAGAACCGGGCGAGCAAAGCACGATGTTTTTTCACGATCCCGCAGGCAACCCGATCGAGATCAAGGGCTTCCGGGACATGGCAGGAGTATTTGCCACATGATCAACGTTCAGTTCGCCGCCCTGCCCGCCCGCTGGGACACCTACCGCGAGCCGCTGAAACGCGCCTTTGCCGAGGCCGGGCTGACGGTCGATATGCGGCAGGATCATCCCGCCGATCAGGTGGATTACGTGGTCTATGCGCCGAATTCCGACCTGCAGGATTTCACCCCCTATACCCGCTGCAAGGCGGTGCTGAACCTCTGGGCCGGGGTGGAAAAGATCGTCGGCAACCAGACCCTGACCATGCCGCTGTGCCGGATGGTGGATCCGGGGCTGACAGCCGGCATGGTGGAATGGGTCAGCGGCCACGTGCTGCGCTATCATCTGGACATTGACCGCTCCATCGCCATGCAGGACCGGTGGGAGCCGGTGGTACCACCGCTAGCCTTTGAACGCCCAGTGACTGTGCTCGGCCTTGGCGCATTGGGCAGCGCCTGCGCGCAGAGCTTGGCCCGTATCGGATTTCCGGTCACCGGCTGGTCGCGCTCGGCCAAGGAAATCGACGGGATCACCTGCCTGCATGGAGACGACGGGCTGAAACAGGCGCTGTCAGAGGCGGAAATCGTGATCCTGTTACTGCCGGATACACCCGCGACCAACAACATCCTGAACGCCGATACTCTGGCGATGCTGCCCAAGGGCGCGCGGATCATCAATCCGGGCCGCGGTCCGCTGATCGACGACGCCGCCCTGCTGGAAGCGCTGGACAGCGGTCAGGTGGGCCATGCCACGCTGGATGTGTTCCGGGTGGAACCCCTGCCCGCAGACGATCCCTATTGGGCGCATCCCAATGTCACCGTCACGCCCCATATCGCAGCGGAAACCCGGGCCAGCACGGCATCGCAGGTGATCGCCGAAAACATCCGCCGCGGCGAGGCGGGTGAGCCGTTCCTGCATCTGGTAGACCGGTCTCTGGGTTACTGACTGGACCATTTTCTGCCCCTGAAACGAATGGCGCCGGGAAGAGCAATCTTCCCGGCGCCAGTTTTTTGTTCAGCGGCTTATTCTGCGGCCAGCCCCCGCCCCTTCAGCAGCGCATCCACCCCGGGCAGACGCCCGCGGAAGGCGGTATACAGCTCTGCCGGATCCTTGGAACCGCCAGTGGACAGGATATGCTCCTCCAGCGCCTTGGCGCGTTCGGGATCAAAGGCCCCGCCAGCCTCTTCAAAGGCGGCAAAGGCATCGGCATCCATCACCTCGGACCACATGTAGCTGTAGTAACCGGAGCTATAGCCATCGCCGGAGAAGACATGCGCGAAATGCGGTGTGGCGTGGCGCATGGTGATGGCGTGCGGCATGCCGATCTCGGCCAGAACCTCGGTCTGACGCGCCATCGGATCCGCCGGGGCGGCGCCATCGTGGAACGCCAGATCGACCAGCGCGGAGGCAACGTATTCCACCGTCTGAAAGCCCATGTCATAGGTCGCAGCGCCCAGAACCTTGTCCAGCATTTCCTTGGGCATCGGCGCGCCGGTTTCGGCATGGGTAGCAAACTTGCTCAGCACCTCGGGCACTTCCAGCCAGTGTTCATAGAGCTGCGAAGGCAGCTCCACGAAATCGCGCGCCACCGAGGTGCCCGAGATGCTTTCATAGGTCACATCCGACAGCATCTGGTGCAGCGCATGGCCGAACTCGTGGAACAGTGTGCGCGCATCATCATAGGACAACAGCGCCGGATCGCCCTTGGCAAAGTTGCAGACGTTGATCACGACAGGCGCCTGTTTTTCCGGGAACTTCGCCTGACCGCGCATGGCCGAACACCAGGCGCCCGAGCGTTTCGATCCACGGGCAAAATAGTCGCCGATGAAGACCGCCATATGCTCACCGTTGCGCGTGACCTCCCAGGCGCGGCAATCGGGGTGGTAAAGCGGGATATCAAGCGGCGCGAACTCCAGCCCGAACAGGCGGCTCGCACAGGAGAAAGCCGCCTCGATCATCTTGTCGAGCTGCAGATAGGGCTTCAGCTCGGCCTCATCGAGGTCATGTTCGATCTTACGGCGCTTTTCCGAGTAATAGCGCCAGTCCCAGGGTTCCAGATCGCCATTGATACCATCGGCCTGCATCATCTCGGTCAGGATGGCCGCATCCGCATCCGCCCGCGCCTTGGCCGGGCCCCAGACATCCATCAGCAGGCCCCGCACGGCCTCGGGTGTCTTGGCCATTTCAGTTTCCAGCTTGTAAGCCGCGAAATTCTCATATCCGAGCAGCTTGGCTCGTTCCTCGCGCAGGGCAAGGATCTCTGCCGCAATCTCCCGGTTGTCCGTCTTGCCGCCATTTGCTCCGCGCGCCGCCCAGGCCTGGAACGCCTTTTCCCGCAGATCCCGGCGCGGAGAGAATTGCAGGAACGGCGTGATGATGGAGCGCGAGGTCGTCACAACCGGCCCCTCCACGCCCTTTTCCTTGCCCGCAGCCCGGGCAGCCGCGATGGCGAAGTCCGGCAGGCCTTCCAGATCCTCTTCAGAGAGCTCCATGAACCAGTTGCTCTCATCCGCCAGCAGGTTCTGAGTGAATTCGGTGCCAAGGGTGGCAAGCCGTCCCTTGATCTCCTGCATCCGGGCATCCTCCGCCCCTTCCAGTGCTGCACCACCGCGCACGAAACTGCGGTGGGTCAGCATCAACACGCGCTGCTGTTCCTCGGTCAGGTCCAGCTCATCGCGCTGATCCCAGACCGCCTTGATCCGTGCATAAAGCGCCTTGTTCGCGGTAATGGCCGAAGAATGCGCCGCCAGTTTTGGGGAGAATGCACGCTGCAACTCCTGCCGCTTGGGATTACTGTCGGCGCCTGCCACCGTGTAGAACACCGACAGGACCTGCTCCAGCGCCTGGCAAGGTGTTTCCAGCGCACCAATCACATTGTCAAAGGTCGGCGCATCGGGATTTGACGCAATAGCGTCGATCTGGGCGTTATGGGCCGCAAGGGCCTGATCCAGCGCGGGCGCGAAATCTTCGTCGGAAATCTGGTCGAAGGGCGCGATTTCAAACGGGGTATCCCAGTGGGACAACAGGGGGTTGGTCATAGGCAAGGCCTCCTTTGCCCAGAAGCTATGCCCGCGCCCCGGCAGCGTCCAGAGACGCACGCGGATTTTCCGCAAATACTAGCCGCCCGGCCTCAGATCCTCGACCAGATCGGCGGCAATGATGCGGATCGGAACGCCTGCAATATTCGCGGCTCGGGCAATGCGCCACTCGAACCGGCCCATGACCCCATCGGTGTCGATCAGCACCACGACGGCCTCCTTGCCGGTGATTTCGGCCGCGAACAACGCCTGTTGCAGACTGTCAAGGCTGCTGCGCTTGTCGAGGCCAAACTCCACCACCCGATTGCTGTTCTCGCAATCGACCCGGATCGAGGCCCGGCCTTCGGGATAGTCGAATTGATGCACCTGTTCCGGCTCACCGCCCATCAGGGCACCGCACATCAGGGAAATATATAGCGCTTCGGACACGTTGGGACTTCGCTCTATGCGTGGCGTTTGACGCTTATTCGTTGCCAGAGGCAGCTTTGCCACCGCTGTCGTCAGCCCCGTTCCCATCGCCCCCGGCGCCGCAGATCGGGCAGTCGACCCGCTGTTTCAGCCCGATGCGGCGGGTTTCGCTGTAAAGGGCATCGTAGATCAGCATGGCGCCGCGCAGGACTTCGCCCGCTCCGGTGATCTGCTTGATCGTCTCCACCGCCATCATCGCGCCGACGACCCCGGGCAAGGGACCGATGACGCCGGCTTCGGAACAGCTCGGTGCCAGCCCCGCTGCCGGGGCCTCCGGGAAGATACACTGGTAGCAGGGGCCGCCTGCCTTGGGATGAAAGACGGACAGCTGCCCCTCCCATTGCGACAGGGCGCCGGAAATCAGCGGCTTGCCCAGCGCCACGGCGGTGCGGTTCGACAGATAGCGGCTTTCGAAATTATCGGTCCCATCCAGAATGATGTCGTATTCCGCAAACAGGTCGGCGGCGATCTCATCCGTCAGACGTCGGTGATAGGGGCGCACGGTGACAAAGGGGTTCTGCGCCTCCATCGCCTTTTGCGCCGAGAATACCTTGGGCAAACCGATATCCTGATCGCGGTGAATAACCTGCCGCTGCAGGTTGGCGTTTTCCACCACATCGTCGTCGATCACACCGATGGTGCCAACGCCCGCCGCCGCCAGATATTGCAGCGCCGGGGCGCCAAGCCCCCCGGCCCCGATCACTAGCACCTTGGCGTTCTTCAGTTTCTTCTGCCCTGGACCGCCCAGCTCCCGCAGCACGATATGGCGCGCATAGCGGTTCAGCTCTGTCTCGGAAAACCGGCCCGGTTTGGCCGCCGTTTTCGCTTCGGCCGTGGGTGCTTCCCCGCCATCTTCGGCTTCTTCATCAGCCTCCGCCCGGGCGCGCAGGCGGGAGACGCCCCAGCTGTAGACACCGATCAGCAGCACGATCCCGCCAAGGATCAGCCAAGAGGAGGCAGAGCCACCGGTGGCGGCCCGCAAACCATGGCCATTCGGCAGGGTCAGTTGCAGGATCACGACGGCCGTAAACAGCAGCGCCAGCAGGCTTCCCCGCATCGCACGCGGCAGGCCCATCAGGCGCCCGCCCCACCAGATCAGCCCTGCAAGGCCCAGAACCAGTATCATCAGCCTCTCCCCGTGGAGCCAAAGCCACCGCTGCCGCGCTCTGTCTCGCTCAACTCCGTCACCTCGACGAAGGCCGCCTGCAACACCGGCGCGACCACCATCTGCGCAATCCGCTCTCCGTGGCGGATCTCGAACGGTTCCTGCCCCGCGTTCAGCACGATGACGCCCAGCGGGCCGCGATAATCGCTGTCGATGGTGCCCGGCGTGTTCGGCAGGGTAATCCCGTGTTTCAGCGCAAGGCCGGATCGCGGTCGGATCTGGATCTCGTATCCCGTCGGGATTTCCACCCGCAGCCCGGTTGGCACCAGCGCCCGCGCGCCCGGCGCCAGCAGGATGCTGCCGCGCCCCGTCAGGTCGGCGCGCAGATCCGCGCCCGCCGCGCCCGGAGTTTCATAGGAGGGCAGCGGCAGATCGTGATCCGCCTCTGCATCACGGCGTATACGGATTGTCACCATATCGGAACCTGCGGTTTGATGTTCTGTGTCAGTGATTGGATGGGATCAACTGTCCAGCGCGGCAGCGATGCGGTTGGCCAGTTTCTCGGCGACCTCCTGCTTCGCCATGCGCGGCCATTCCTCGGCCCCCGTGTCCGTGATCAGGATCACCGCGTTTTCGCTGCCACCCATGATACCGGTGGCGGGTGAGACGTCATTGGCCACGATCCAGTCGCACCCCTTGCGCAGCCGTTTAGTGGTGGCGTTGTCCACCACGTCGTTGGTTTCCGCAGCGAACCCCACCACCAGGCCCGGTCTGTTTGCGGTCATATGCGAGACCGTTTTCAGGATGTCGGGGTTTTCAGCGAATTCCAGCGTCGGCAGGCCGTCCTTGGATTTCTTCAGTTTCCGGCCCGAGGCGCTGGCAACCCGCCAATCCGCCACGGCAGCAGCGAATACGGCCGCATCGGCGGGCAAGGCTGCCTCTACCGCCGCCTGCATTTCCAGCGCGCTTTCGACGGGAACGACCTCTACCCCCTCGGGGGGCCGGACCGTTGCCGGGCCCGTGACGAACACCACTTCCGCTCCCAGATCACGCAGAGCACGGGCCACCGCTGTGCCCTGCGCCCCGGAGGAGCGATTGGCGATATAGCGCACCGGATCAATGGGCTCATGTGTCGGGCCGGAGGTCACGATGATGCGTTTGCCGCTGAGAGGTCCATCACGGAACTCGGCGGCAACGGCAGCGACGATTTCATCCGGCTCGGCCATCCGGCCCGGGCCAAATTCGCCGCAGGCCATGCCGCCCGCGTTGGGGCCGACAAATCGGATGCCGTCTGCTTTCAGCGTGGCGATATTGCGCTGCGTGGCGGCGTGTTCCCACATGCGCACGTTCATGGCGGGCGCCACCAGAACCGGCGTGTCGGTGGCCAAGAGCAGGGTCGAGGCCAGATCATTGGCCAGCCCCTGCGCCATCTTCGCCATCAGATCCGCGGTGGTAGGTGCCACAACAACCAGATCCGCACTGCGCGACAGTTGGATATGGCCCATCTCCGCCTCGGCGGTGAGGTCAAACAGATCCCGGTGCACCGGCGCCCCAGCGAGGGCCGAGACCGACAGCGGGGTCACGAATTCTTCCCCGGCCTTGGTCAGGACCGGCGCCACGCTGGCGCCCTGATCCTGCAGGCGGCGGATAAGTTCCAGCGCCTTATAGGCCGCGATGCCGCCACCGATGATCAGTAGAATATGTTTGCCTGCCAGCATATTATCCGCCCCTGCGCCACCTTGGAGTTCTGCGTCAGCGCCGACTTTACTTGGCCCGGGCCAAAGTGTGAAACGGTTTTCCCCTCAACCCTTGCCGAAGGCGAGACAGGGGTCCGGGCGCTCTGCCGCCGCGCTATCCAGCAGCAGATCGAAATCCCCGGATATCGCGCCGCCCTCGCTTTGGCCAAGGCTCTTGATCCGCACCTGGGGCCGCGCCTTTGACAGGTAGACCGCAAGACCCCGATCCAGCCGCGCATGACCATTGCCGGTGATCACCGCCACCGGCCCGCCAGTCTCTTCCAGGGCCTGATCCACTGCAGCCGCCAGCGCCGCATCCCGCAGCCGCTGGAAATCAACCAGCACCGGCAGCATTTCAGCAGGCATCGCATTGCAGTGATTGGCCATCTGATCCGCCTCGCGTTCCGCCTGCTCCGCCTCTGGCAGGGGTTGATCCAGTCCGAATTCTGCGGCCCGGGCGCCAAAATAGGCCGCGATCCCCTGATCCAGCGCCTGACGCGCGACCGAGCGCGGCACCAGCGCGCCGTACTGCCGCGCGGGCGCGGCAGCGGCAAAGACCGGCGCGTAGAGCGCAAACTCCGGCCAGCCCGAGGCCTCCCAATCGAGCGCGTCGGCAGTCGCTTCCGCGTCGCTCATCATTGGCTCGCTCAGCGTCTCTGCCTGCGCCTCCGTGATCATTTCCCAAACCACGGCGCGCGGCGCAAGATGCCGCAGGATTTCGGCCTGATTCTGGTGGTGGGCCGCGTTGTCATGCACCTCACCCAGAATGGCCACATCGGCCTCCTGCAAGGCTTCCGCCGCTACCTTGGCCGACGGAAGCACGGCAGACTCGGCCAAGGCGGCGGAGGTTGCCCCAAACGCAAAGAAAGCGGCTGCCGCACAGGCGGCACCCGCTTTTCTGATAAAAAGAATCGACTTTGTCATGAGAGGAAGTTGTGCACCTCCCGGGAGCACCCTTCAAGCGTTTTCCGCATCTTCTGAAACGCCGCGGCCTCCAGCTGGCGCACCCGTTCCTTGGACAGGTTCAGCTCGTTACCAAGGCTTTCCAGCGTGCGCGCCTCTTCCCGCAGTTTGCGTTCGGTGATGATGAACCGCTCCCGCTCGTTCAGCGCCTGCAGCGCCTCGACCAGCCAGGCCCGAAGCTGGCGCCGGTCGTGCCGCTCTTCCACCAGTTCAGCAGCCTGCGCGCTGTCATCCTCCAGCGCTTCGATCCATTCGCGGCCCTCGTCCTCGGAAGATTGCACGGCGTTGAGCGAGAAGTCAGAGCCGGACAACCGGCCGTCCATCATCTCCACATCGCGCAATGGCACGCCGATTTCCGTGGCGATCTGCTGGTTCAGCTGATGCTTGTCGAGTTTGACGCCTGCCGCGCGCGCCTCGCGCTCAAGCTGGGCCTGCACCCGGCGCATATTAAAGAACAGGGATTTCTGCGACGAGGTGGAGCCAGTACGCACCATCGACCAATTGCGCATCACGTAGTCCTGGATCGACGCCTTGATCCACCAGACCGCATAGGTGGAAAACCGCACCCCCCGGTCGGGGTCGAATTTGTCTGCCGCCTTCATCAGCCCGACACCGGCCTCTTGGATAAGATCATTCATCGGCGCGCCGTAGCGTTTGAATTTCGCGGCCATAGAGATCGCCAGCCGCATGTAGGCGTGGATCAGCCGGTGCAGTGCTTCTTCGTCACGGTCGTCGCGCCAGGCATAAGCCAGGCGCAGCTCCGTTTCAGCGTCCAGAAGCTCGGCCTTCATGGCCTGCTTTGGCAGCGGGTTTTCACTGGTCGTGTCAAGTGCCATGATACTCCCCTCCAAACTGATTACTAATGTTACGCAGTGGCGCCGGGATCGGATCACTTTGGCTGTATTTTTTTTCCAATCAGGCCCGGTTTTCAGCGCCTTACCCCGGTGCATCAGGCCGTTTTAGGCCATCGGGGGCGCCGCTTTGCTCCCCACCTTGGAACCTGTCCGCCCTTGGTCGTGGCCCTGCTGCAGGTCCCGGTCCGCATCTGCGGGGCGTCATCGGACATGGCAGGTTCAGGCTTGTTTCAGGCCGGATCAGCAGATACCCAAACTCCTGCAACCATCACCGAACTCAGGGTAGAAGACGTGTCCGCAGCTGTCACATTCATTCTTGGCGGGGCCGCATCGGGAAAGTCTGCCTTTGCTGAAAGTCTATGCTTTTCCTCAGGCAAGCCAAAAGCTTACTGGGCAACCTCACAGATATTTGATGATGAAATGCGCGAAAAAGTTGCAAAACACCTGGCCCAGCGCGGCGCGGACTGGACTACCCATGAAGAACCATTCGATGCCGCAAAAGCCCTTGGCGCCCTTGTGGAGGGACAGATCTGCCTGATCGATTGCGCCACCATGTGGCTGACCAATCACCTGCTGGCGGACCATGATCTGGAGGCCGAAACCGAGACCCTGTTGCAGGCGATTGATGCCTGCCGCGCAGAAATCGTGATCGTGTCGAACGAAACCGGACTTGGCATCGTACCCGAGAACGCCCTGGCCCGGAGGTTCCGCGAGGCGCAGGGGCGGCTCAACATCGCAATCGCCGCCCGCGCGCAAACTGTGGTACAGGTCACCGCAGGCCTGCCGCTGGTGCTGAAAGGAAGCCTTCCATGACCCGCCTCTTCCTTGTCCGCCACGGCCCGACCCACGCCAAATCCATGGTCGGCTGGTCGGATCTTCCGGCGGACCTGTCCGACAGCGCCGCACTGCACCGCCTGTCAGCTGCCCTGCCCGAAGATGCCTTGGTGGTGTCGTCGGATCTGTCCCGCGCAGCAGATACCGCAAGCGCCATCCAAGGCGACCGTGCGCGCCTGGCCCACCTGCCCGACCTCAGAGAAATCCATTTCGGTGAATGGGAGCTGCGCACCTGGAAAGACATCGACGCGGAAGATCCCGAACGCATCCGCGCCTATTGGGAAACCCCCGGCGATGTGCGGCCCCCCGGCGGAGAAAGCTGGAATGAGGTCTGCGCCCGCGTGGACCGGGCCATCGACGATCTGATCGAAGCCCACCGGGGCCGCAATCTGATCGTGGTCGGCCATTTCGGCCAGATCCTGACCCAGATCCAGCGCGCCGAACGGCTGACCGCAGAGGAGGCGTTTTCGCACCGGATCGACAACCTGTCGGTCACCGAGATCCACCACCTTCCTGGGGAAGGGACCGATGGTTGGCGCACCGGAAAGATCAATCACCTTCCGTGATGGCACCGCGCACAAATCAGCGATTTGGCAACCCGTGAAGCTGCGCTAGCCTGCTTTCCATGACATATGATCTTTTTATCGGTGACCGCATGTATTCCAGCTGGTCCCTGCGCGGCTGGCTCATGCTTGAAAAATTCTCGCTCCCCCATGTGGTGCATATGGTGGGGCTTTATTCCGGAACCATGGCGGCGGATCTGGCAGATCTGGCGCCTGCCCGGCTGGTACCCACACTTCGCACGCCCGAAGGCACGGTGATCGGCGAAAGCCTGGCTATGGGGGAAACCCTGGCCGAACGGCACCCGGATGCAGGCCTGTGGCCCAGCGATCCGACTGCGCGGGCGACTGCGCGCTGGCTGGTGGCTGAAATGGCCTGCGGTTTTTCTGCCCTGCGCGGTGATTGCCCCATGCAGCTGAGCCATATCTGGCAGGGCTTTCCCCCCTCCGAAGCGGTGCAACAGGATCTTGCCCGGATCGAGACCCTGTTTGCGCATGCCCGCAAGGTGTCTGGCGCTGCGGAGGGCTGGCTCTTTGGCGACTACTGCCTTGCCGATGTGTTCTACACGCCGGTTGCGGCCCGCATCATCGGATATAACCTGCCGGTGTCGCCTGAAACCCGCGCCTATTGCCGCGCGCTCTTGTCCGATCCGGCGGTGCTGCACTGGCAGGAACAGGCGCGTGAGGTGACTTACGATCCCGAGCCTTATGCGATGGATCTGGAGCGCCGCCCCTGGAGCCTTGACTGACGTGCCGCGTCGTCGGCCCGCAAAGCCAACGACAAAAATACACGCATAACGTGCTTTAAGGGCGACTCCGGTCCGCCGTTCGCTATGATTTTCTCTGGTATCTTCAGAGGGATAGCGCAGCATGATTTCACGGGCCTACACTGTCGCCTTTCAAGGGGTGGAGGCCCGCCCGGTCGAGGTGCAATGCGCCGTGGCGCCGGGCCTTCCGGCCTTTTCCATCGTCGGCCTGCCGGACAAGGCGGTGAGCGAAGCGCGCGAGAGGGTGCGCTCGGCCTTTGCCGCCATGTCGATTGCGCTGCCGTCAAAACGGATCACGGTGAACCTGTCACCCGCCGATCTGCCCAAGGAAGGCAGCCATTTCGACCTGCCCATCGCACTGGCGCTTCTCGCCGCGATCGAGGTAATCCCAAGCGAGGCCGCAAGCGAGACCATCGCGCTGGGGGAATTGTCGCTCGACGGGACGTTGATCCCGGTGGTGGGCGCCCTGCCCGCTGCGATGACCGCGGCCAGCGAGGACCGGTTGCTGATCTGCCCCAAGGCATCGGGGGCAGAGGCCGCCTGGGTCGATGCAGCTCGGGTAATCGGCGCCGCCAGCCTGATCGACGTGGTGCGCCATTTCACCGGCAAGATGCCCCTGGCGCAGGCCATCGCGGGGGAAGTCCATGACGACACCGGCGCGCGCGATCTGCGCGACGTGAAGGGGCAGGAACGGGCCAAACGCGCATTGGAGATTGCTGCCGCCGGACGGCATCACATCCTGATGGTCGGCCCGCCCGGGTCCGGCAAATCCATGCTGGCGGCGCGGCTGCCGACGATCCTGCCGCCCCTGACGGCGGCTGAGGCGCTGGAGACCTCGATGATCCAGTCCCTGTGCGGTTTGATCGAGGATGGTGGCATCAACCGCAGCCGCCCCTTTCGCGAACCGCATCACACCGCATCCATGGCCGCCATCGTCGGCGGCGGGCGGCGGGCACAGCCAGGCGAGATCAGCCTCGCGCACAATGGCGTGTTGTTTCTGGACGAGCTGCCCGAATTTGCCCGCCCGGTGCTGGAAACCCTGCGCCAGCCCCTTGAAACCGGCGAGGTCATGGTCGCCCGCGCCAATGCCCATGTGAAATACCCGAGCCGCTTCATGCTGGTGGCTGCGGCCAACCCATGCAAATGCGGCCATCTGGCGGATCCGGCCCGCGCGTGCTCCCGTGCGCCGCTCTGCGCCGAGGATTACATGGGGCGCATTTCCGGCCCGCTGATGGATCGCTTCGATCTGCGCATCGACGTGCCGCCAGTGTCTTATGACGATCTTACCCTACCCGCTGCCGCCGAAGGGTCCGCCGAAATCCTACAAAGGGTGGAAACCGCGCGCGCGCGGCAGGATCGGCGGTTTTCAGACCATCCCGGTGCGCAGCAGAACGCTGATGCCGAAGGGGCGCTGCTGGAAGACATTGCCGTATTGGATACGGAAAGCCGTGAGCTGATGCAGCGCGCCGCCGATCGTTTCGCCCTGACCGCACGCGGCTATCATCGGGTGCTGCGGGTGGCGCGCACCATCGCCGATCTGGAAGGGGAGCCGGAAATCCTGCGTCCACATGTGGCTGAGGCGCTGGGGTTCCGGCTGGCAGGCTGAAGTGCCGCCAGCCGGATGTGTCTTACAGTTTGGATTCGATGGCCTGCCAGACCTTTTCGGCGATATTCACGCCATCAAAGCGTTCCAGTTCCTGAATGCCGGTGGGCGAGGTCACGTTGATCTCGGTCAGGTAGTCGCCGATCACGTCGATGCCGACAAAGATCTGACCCTTTTCGCGCAGCAGCGGGCCGATGGCGGCGCAGATTTCCCGGTCGCGCTCGGTCAGGCCGATCTTTTCGGGGCGCCCGCCCACATGCATGTTCGACCGGGTTTCACCGGCGGCAGGCACGCGGTTGATGGCGCCAACGGGTTCGCCGTCCACCAGAATGACACGTTTGTCGCCATTGCTGACATCGGGCAGGAATTTCTGCACGATCAGCGGCTCGCGGCTGAAGCCGGTGAACAGCTCGTGCAGCGAGGTCAGGTTGCGGTCGTTGGCGTCCAGACGGAACACCCCGGCGCCGCCATTGCCGTAAAGCGGCTTCAGGATGATGTCGCCATGCTTGGCCTTGAACGCCTTGATCGTGTCCAGATCGCGGGCAATCGCCGTGGGCGGCGTCAGGTCGGGGAAATCCAGAACCAGCAGTTTTTCCGGGTAGTTGCGCACCCAGAAGGGATCATTCACCACCAGTGTCTGCCCCTTGAGGCGGTCCAGCAGATGGGTCGAGGTGATGTAATGCATGTCGAACGGCGGGTCCTGCCGCAGCCAGACCACATCGAAATCCGCAAGATCCACCTCGCGCTCTTCGCCCAGCACCGCCGGGGTCCCGGCGACGCGCTGCACGGTCATGTCATAGCCGCGGGCGGTGATGCGCCCTTCCTGATAGGCGAGGTGATCGGGGCTGTAGTAAAACAGCTCGTGCCCGCGCGCCTGCGCCTCTTCAGCAAGGCGGAAGCTGCTGTCGGCATTGATGTCGACGCCCATGACCGGGTCCATCTGGAAGGCGATTTTCATGAAGTGCATCCCTTTTGTTTCGGCAAATAGATGGCCCAGCGGGCACAAAGGTTCAATAGAGCAGAACGCTGTCAGCCCTGACCAAAGGCATTTTCGAGGATCTCGACCTGCCCTTCGCCGTTCACAAACACGGCATCAAGCCGCGCCTCGGTCAATTGGCCCCCTGGTTCTCCCTCAAGGAAATGCGCCGCACTGGCCTGGATCCGCTGCATCTGTGCGGGCGTGATGCGGGCCGCGGCGGATGCGAATGTGGCGCTGTGCTTGACCTCGGCAAAGACCAGCATGTCCCCCTTGCGCAGGATCAGGTCGATTTCGCCGCCAGGGCCGCGCCAGCGCCGGGCCTCAACCCGGTAGCCCCGCGCCTCATAGGCACGCGCAGCCACGTCTTCCGCAGCCTTTCCGGCCAGATGGGCGCGCTGACCTTGGTCGTGTCGCCCCGCCATCCGCTCAGCCTGCCTCTTTGGCCAGTTGCAGGGCCAGTTGGTAGACCTTGCGGCGCGGCAATTCGTGGGTTTCCGCAACGATGGATGCGGCATCCTTTACCGAATTGTCCTTCAGCGCGGCGCGCAGGTCCTCTTCGAGGCTGGCTTCGCTCACCTCTTCACCATGGGCGCGATCCACCAGCATGACAATCTCGCCTTTCACCGGTTTCTCCTCCAGCCCGGCCGCCAGATCACTCAGGCTGCCGCGCCGAATCTCTTCGAATTTCTTGGTCAACTCGCGGCAAAGGGCGGCAGGCCGGTCCCCGAGAACTGCCGCCATATCCGCCACCGAGGCAGCGATGCGTTTGGGCGATTCGTAGAAAATCAGCGTTCCGGGCACGTTTCGCAGCTCTTCCAGCCGCTTGCGCCGGGCGCCGCTGGCGTTGGGCAGGAATCCGGCGAAAAAGAACGCATCGGTCGGCAAGCCCGCCAGTGTCAGCGCTGCCAGCGCCGCCGAGGCACCCGGCGCTACGGTAACCTTATGCCCGGCTTCAGCTGCCGCGCGGCTCAGATCATAGCCCGGATCGGCAATCAGCGGCATGCCGGCCTCAGATGCATAGGCAACCGACTGCCCCGCCTCCATCGCCTGCATCAGCCTTGCCCGGGCGCCTACGCCGCTGTGATCATGATAGGCGATGATCTGGCGTCCGTTCAGCGGCACACCGTGAATTTCCATCAGCTTGCGCAGCGACCGGGTGTCCTCGGCGGCGATCACATCAGCCGACGCCAGCACATCCAGCGCCCTGAGGGTGATGTCGCGTGCGGTGCCGATGGGCGTGGCCACAAAGTGCAGCCCCGGCAACAATTTGACGATCTGATGATTCACGCTGGACCCGCCTTTTTGGTCGTTTATGATCCCCTTAAACCAATACGGCCACCAACACGGCGCCTAGCGCCGGAAAAGGGGAGTTTCAGGTCCATCATGTTCGCCGTTTTCAAACAGGCCCGCAAGGCGGCATTCGCCGCGATTACCGCAATTTCCGCCTTTGCTCTGAGCGCCTGCAACCCGACCAGCATCGGAAGCGGCCCGAGCATCAACACCTCGAAACCAGTTCCCGTGGCGCTATTGGTGCCGCGCGGATCGGCCAAATCCGGCGACAGCGTTCTGGCGCAAAGCCTTGAAAACGCAGCGCGTCTGGCGATCGGCGATCTGAAGGGTGTGCAGGTGGACCTCAAGGTCTATGACACAGCAGGCGATCCGGCGACAGCAGCCAATGCGGCCACCCAGGCCATCAACGACGGCGCGCGAATTATCCTTGGTCCGGTCTATGCCGAGGCCGCAAATGCTGCAGGCGTCGCAGCGGCCAAGCGCAACGTCAATGTGCTGGCCTTTTCCAACAACACCGCAATCGCCGGCGGCAATGTCTTTATCCTGGGGGCGACCTTTGCCAATACCGCCCAGCGCCTGACGGAATATGCCGTGCGCCAGGGTCGCGGCAATATCGTAATCGTCAGCGGCAATGATGCGGCAGGCCGTGCAGGAAGCGCTGCCATTCAGGCCGCAGCCGGGCGCACTGGTGCAACCATTGCCGGGTCGGTCGGATATGAGCTGTCCCAGAAAGGCGTGATCGACGCCGTCGGCCCGATCCGCGACACCGCGCGTGCCAACAATGCCAACGCCGTCTTCATGACGGCGACCACCGCAGGCGCCCTGCCGCTGCTGACCCAACTTCTGCCCGAAGCGGGCCTGGATAAGGAAAGCACCCAGTACATCGGTTTGACTCGCTGGGACATCCCCTCGCCAACCCTGTCCCTGCCCGGTGTGCAGGGCGGCTGGTTTGCCCTGCCCGACCCGAGCAAATCGCAGCAGTTCATTACCCGCTACAGCTCTGCCTACGGGGGAGCTCCGCATTCCATCGGCGGGCTTGCCTATGACGGTATCGCCGCGATCGGGGCTCTGGTCAGTGCCGGGAAATCCGACGCCCTAACCGGCGCCGCCCTGACCCAGGGCGCAGGCTTCCAGGGTACTGGCGGAATCTTCCGCCTGCGCGCCGATGGCACCAATGAACGCGGCCTTGCGGTCGCAACAATCCAAGAACAGAAGGTGGTCGTCATTGACCCAGCTCCCAGCAGCTTCTCCGGCACAGGATTCTGATCCGGCCCATCAAGGCACCCCGCCCCTCGCCCCGGTCAAAGGCCCGCTGATCTGCGCCGCAGACAAGATTTTTGACGCTGCGGCGATACACCAGCAGATTGCTGCCGCAGCCAAGGACATGGAGGCGGCAGCGCTGCGCGCCGAGGTGGTCCGTCTGCTGCGTGAGGCCAACAAGGAAGGCCGCGCGGCGATTGCCGAAGCCTTTACCGCGGCGCCCTTTGCCGCCCGTGCGCTGACCCAGTCCTACAGCCACCTGACCGACGGGCTGGTCACCACCGCCTTTCGGGCCGCCACCCAGTTCCTGCATCCGCTGGCCAACCCGACCCAGGGCGAACGTATCGCCGTAATGGCCGTGGGCGGATACGGCCGGGCCGAAATGGCACCGTTTTCGGACGTAGACCTGCTGTTTCTGACCCCCTACAAGATCACCGCCTGGGCCGAGAGCGTCATTGAATCGATGCTTTATATGCTGTGGGACCTGCGGCTGAAGGTCGGCCACTCCAGCCGCACGATCAAGGATTGCATCCGCCTTGGCGCCGAGGATTACACCATCCGCACCGCCATGCTGGAACACCGTTTCCTATCCGGTGACGCCGACCTTGCCCAAGAGCTGGACAACCGGCTGCGCAGCGATCTCTTTTCCAAGGATGCCCGCGAATTCGTCGAGGCCAAGCTGGCCGAACGGGACGAACGCCACCTGAAACAGGGTGAGCGTTACATGGTCGAACCCAATGTAAAGGAAGGCAAAGGCGGGTTGCGCGACCTGCAATCGCTGTTCTGGATCTCCAAGTATCTTTATCAGGTGCAGGACGTCGCCGAACTGGTGCCGCTGGGCCTGTTCAGCCGGGAAGAGTTCGAATTCTTCGCCGAGGCAGAGAATTTTCTCTGGGCGGTGCGCTCGCACATGCATCTGGCAACCGGGCGCGCAACCGAGCAGCTGACATTCGATTTGCAGGTCGAGGTCGCCGAGCGCATGGGCTATCAGGACCGCGCCGGGCGGCGCGGCGTCGAAGTCTTCATGCAGGACTATTTCCGCAAGGCCACCCAGGTCGGGGATATCACCCGCATTTTCCTGACCAAGCTTGAGGCAAGCCAGCAAAAGGGCGAACCGCTGCTGGAACGGATTTTCCGCCGCCGCCCAAAAATCAAACCCGGCTACAAGGTGGTGCACAACCGGCTGGATATCGTCGATCCAGAAGAGTTCCTGGCGGACAAGCTGAACCTGCTCAGGATCTTCGAAGAAGGTCTGCGCACAGGCATGCTGATCCACCCTGATGCGATGCGTCTGGTCACGGCCAATCTGGACCTGATCGATGATGAAATGCGCGCCAACAAGGAAGCCTGCCGCATCTTTCTGGATCTGCTGCTGAAACACGGCAATCCCGAACGCGCGCTGCGCCGCATGAACGAGCTTGGCGTTCTCTCTGCCTTCCTGCCGGAATTCGAACCGATCGTGGCGATGATGCAGTTCAACATGTATCATTCCTACACGGTGGACGAGCATACCATTCAGGTGATCTCGAACTTTGCATCCATTGAACGTGGCGAGCTCGAAGACGAACTGCCAGTTTCCTCCGAAGTGCTGCGCAAAGGGGTCAACCGCAAGGTTCTGATGGTGGCCATGCTGCTGCACGACATCGGCAAGGGGCGCGAACAGGACCATTCGATCCTTGGCGCCCAGATCGCCCGCAAGGTGGCGCCGCGGCTGGGGCTCAACAAATCCGACAGCGAGACCGTCGAATGGCTGGTGCGCTATCACCTTCTGATGTCGGACATGGCGCAAAAACGCGATATTGCCGATCCGCGCACCGTGCGCGGATTTGCCAAGGCGGTGCAATCGGTGAAACGGCTGGATCTGCTGCTGCTGCTGACCGTCTGCGATATCCGCGGCGTCGGACCGCACACCTGGAACAACTGGAAAGCCGCGCTGCTGCGCTCACTGTACAACCAGACCCGCCGGGCGCTGGAAGATGGCATGGAGGCGCTGAACCGCGAACATCGCGGCACGGCAGCCAAGAAACGCCTGCGCGCGGCGCTGCCAGACTGGAACAAATCCGATCTCAAACGCGAAACCTCGCGCCATTATCCGCCCTATTGGCAAGGCCTGCATGTGACCGCGCATGTGGATTTTGCCGAAATGCTACGCGAGCTGGAAGAGATCGGTGATCCGGGTGAAGTCATCATCCGCATGCATCCCGATGAAGACCGCGATGCCACCCGCGCCTGTTTTGCCATGGCCGACCATCCCGGCATTTTTGCCCGTATGGTGGGCGCCCTGGCACTGGTCGGGGCCAATGTCGTCGATGCACGCTCCTATACGACCAAGGACGGCTATGTGACCGATGCCTTCTGGATTCAGGACGCCGAAGGCCACCCCTATGAGGCCTCGCGCCTGCCCCGCCTGACCCAGATGATCCTGAAAACCCTGAAGGGTGAGGTCATCGCCCGCGAGGCGCTGGTGTCGCGCGACAAGATCAAGAAGCGTGAAAAGGCCTTCAACGTGCCGACCCACATCACCTTTGATAACGAAGGGTCAGAGATCTACACCATCATCGAGGTGGATACCCGTGACCGGGCTGGCCTGCTGTATGATCTGGCGCGCACCCTTGCAGATGCCAATGTCTATATCGCCAATGCAGTGATCGCGACCTACGGCGAACAGGTGGTCGATTCCTTCTATGTCAAAGACATGTTCGGCCTGAAATACCACTCGGAATCCAAGCAGAAGACCCTTGAGCGCAAGCTGCGCGAGGCCATTTCCGCCGGGGCCAAGCGAGCCGGTTCATGAAGCCGATCAAACTGCTGTCCGGCTTTGTCACGGTTGGTTTCTGGACACTGGCCAGCCGCATCCTCGGCTTTGTGCGCGAAATCCTGATCGCCGCCTATATCGGCCCCGGTCCGGTGCTTGATGCCTTTGTCGCCGCCTTCCGCCTGCCCAACCTGTTCCGCCGCTTCTTTGCCGAAGGTGCCTTCAACGCAGCCTTTGTGCCCCAGTTCGCCGACCGGCTGGAGGCCGATGAAGACGCAGAAGGCTTCGCCCAGCAGGCGTTCAACCTGCTCGCCGCTGCGGTTCTGGCCCTGACCGGCCTTGGCATGGTCTTCATGCCCGCCCTGGTCTGGGCAACGGCCGAAGGTTTTGTCGGGGATGCGCGTTTTGATCTGGCTGTCGGATATGGTCATATCGTCTTTCCCTACATCCTGTTCATGTCGCTGGCGGCGTTGTTTTCCGGTGTCTTGAACGCTACGGGGCGGTTTGCTGCTGCTGCGGCGGCGCCCGTGCTGCTGAACATCTTTGCCTGCAGCGCGATGATCACTGGGGCCGCGCTTGGCCATGAGGTCATCACCTGGCTGGTCTGGACCATCCCGGTTGCTGGCGTTGCGCAGTTGGCGCTGGTCTGGCGCGCGACCGAGCGTGCGGGCATCTGCCTGCGCCCCGGCCTGCCGCGCGTCACCCCCGCCATGCGCGGTCTCGTGCGGGTGGCGGTTCCGGCCGCGCTGGCCATGGGCGTCACCCAGGTCAATCTGGTGGTGGGGCAGCTGGTCGCCTCGGATATCGAGAACGCGGTCAGCTGGCTGTTCATTGCCGACCGTCTGTATCAACTGCCGCTTGGCGTGGTCGGGATTGCTGTCGGCATCGTGCTGCTACCGGATCTGACCCGGCGCCTGCGGGCAGGTGATGATACAGGCGCGCGCGAAGGGCTTTCGCGCGCCGGGGAGTTCTCATTGCTGCTGACGCTGCCCTCGGCTGCCGCTTTCATCGCTGTACCGGTGCCGCTGGTTTCAGTGCTCTACGAACGCGGCGCAACAGGCCCCGAGGACGTGGCGGCCATTGCCCTGGCTGTGGCGATCTACGGCGCCGGGCTGCCTGCCTTCGTGCTGCAGAAGGTCCTGCAACCGCTCTATTTTGCACGGCAGGACACCCGCACGCCGTTCTACTACGCGCTGGTGGCGATGATCCTCAACGCGGTGCTGGCCATCGGGTTGAAGCCACTTGTGGGCTGGGTCTCTCCCGCCATCGCCGCATCGACCGCGGGCTGGGCCATGGTCGCTCTGCTGTGGATGGGAGCAGGGCGCCGCATGGGGGATGTCGCCCGCTTTGATGCGCGCTTCTTCCGACGCGGCTGGCGCATTCTTGCGGTCTCGCTGCTGATGGGCGCGGTGCTTCATATCGGCACACAGCAGCTTGCCTGGCTCTTCTACCTGCCAAGCTGGCGCTATCTGGCCCTTCTGGGACTGATCCTGACCGGGGCGGTGATCTACTTTGGCGTCGGACAGGCCGTTGGCGCCTTCCGGCTCGCGGAATTCAAAAAGGCCCTCCGCCGCAACCGGGGCTGACCGCGCCGCGCCCTGGCGCGGCGCCCGGCCCAACGGGATCAGGCATGGTGTCCTGCCGCAATCCGGGCGGGAGCCCCCTGCCCGCGTTCAGTCGTGACGGATCTTGTTGCGGAACCGCGCCCAGCCACCGGGCGCCAGGAAAAACGACAGGAAGAACCCGGTGGCAAAGCCCGTCAGATCCGCGATCCAGTCGGGTTGGCCGCCAAACAGCAGCGCAAACAGCAGCTGGATCCCCATCAGAAAGGCAATCAGCGAGAACGCCCGGCTCTGCTGCGCGCCCACCAGCGACAATTGGCGCCACAGGATATAGGTAAAGGCCCCGATCAACCCGTAAACCGCCGGAAATCCGCCAATCAGGGGCACCGGACTGCCGGAGAAGATCGCATAGCCCAGGGCGCCACCGATGGCAGAAAGGATAAAGATCAGGATCATGGCAATATCGCCGAAGACCTCTCCGACCATCTTGCCCATGGCCAGCACGAAGACGCAGACAAACAGCGCATGGGTGAAACTGCCGTGCACAAAGGCAAAGGAGACAAACCGCAGCAGATGCTGCGCGGGCCATTGTCCGGTCTCCCACATCCACCAGAAGATCTCGGCCGAAAACGCGTAAGACTGGAAAGCCTCCAGCCGCCAGCCCACGGCGGACGGGCCTCCGACGATGCCGCGCGCGCCAAGCGAAAACGCCGCCTCGATCCCCATGATCACCAGCACCAGCGCCACCACCACCGGCGGCAGCGGGTTCACGGGTGATGGGTTTTCACTGCTGCTCATATCTTTCCTGCCCTTCTTGCCTGTCCCGGCCTTTTGACGCGCCCTTGTGGACCCGCCACTTGGACGGGCTGTTGACGACCGTTGCGCCCATGGTTAAGCCACCGCAGGCCCTATTTCCAGACGGGAGTTTCTCGATGACCGAGACCACTTTCACGCCGCGTGTCTTTTCCGGCATCCAGCCCTCGGGCAACCTGCACCTTGGCAACTACCTTGGCGCTCTCAAACGGTTTGTCGACTGGCAGGACAAGGACATGGAGACCATCTACTGCATGGTCGACCTGCACGCGATCACCGTCTGGCAGGATCCCAACGATCTGAAGAAAGCCACCCGCGAACTGTGCGCCGGGTTCATTGCCGCCGGGCTTGATCCGGAGAAATCCATTCTCATCAACCAGAGCCAGGTGCCTGAACATGCGCAACTGGCCTGGGTTTTCAACTGTGTCGCCCGCATGGGCTGGATGCAGCGGATGACCCAGTGGAAAGACAAGGCGGGCAAGAACCAGCAGAACGCCTCGCTGGGTCTTCTGGCCTATCCGTCGCTGATGGCGGCGGACATCCTAATCTACCACGCCACGCATGTGCCGGTGGGCGAGGACCAGAAACAGCACCTTGAACTCACGCGCGACATCGCGGCCAAGTTCAACCACGACTATGGCGTTGATTTCTTCCCGCTGACCGAGCCGGTGATCGAGGGTGCCGCCACGCGGGTGATGAGCCTGCGCGATGGGTCCAAGAAAATGTCGAAATCAGATCCTTCGGATGCAAGCCGTATCAACCTGACTGACGATGCCGACACAATCGCCAAGAAGATCCGCAAGGCCAAGACCGACCCCGAGGCCCTGCCGTCGGAAGCCAAGGGCTTGGAAGAGCGCCCCGAAGCGCGCAATCTGGTAAACATCTACGCGGCCCTCGCCGAACAGACCGTGGACCAGGTGCTGGCTGATGTTGGCGGGCGGCAGTTCTCGGAGTTCAAGCCGATGCTGGCAGATCTGGCCGTGTCCAAGATGGCGCCGATCTCGACCGAAATGGCCCGGCTGATGGGTGAGCAGGACGAAATCGACCGCATCCTGTCGCGCGGCTCTGAACGTGCCCGCGAAATCACAGCCCCGATCCTGCGCAAGACCTATGACATTATTGGCATGGTCGGACCGGTCAGCCTGTGATAGGCGTTTGAATACCTTCGCACGTTGCGGAGGAAGTCTATACTGGAGATATCGGATGGCCAATGGCACCGTAAAATGGTTCAACGCAACTAAAGGCTACGGCTTTATCGAGCCCGAAGCTGGCGGAAAAGATGTGTTCGTGCACATCTCGGCGGTTGAACGCTCGGGCCTCAACGGTTTGAACGACAACCAAAAAGTTTCCTATGAACTGGAAACCGGCCGTGACGGCAAGCAGTCCGCAGGTTCGCTGGAACTGCTCTGAGGTTGTTGGCAGAGTAACCCTCTGCGCAAACCACATTAAAAATGATGACGGTGCTTTTGCTTCCCGAATCACCAAAGGCCGCCCTTTCGGGCGGCTTTTTCGCTGTCTCGCGTAATGTTATGACCGCTGGAGACACTTGCAGTGCCCTACAGATCAGAAGGGTTCCGAAAAATACTAGGTGGATCTTCACAAGAAAAGCTCCTGATGCAAAATGGCGGAAAGATCAAAAAGTATCAGAGTGACCAAATTGTTTAATCAACGACCGCGAGCCATCATCGCGCTCATTGTGCTCCTGTTGGTTGCGCTTCTGGCCACAAGATGCGTTCCGGAAAAGGAAGTCGACCTCGCCACCAAAATAACCCCCATCAATTGGCTGTCGGAAGATGAGCTTCTTGTACGGCAGGGTAATGCGTACTTCATACGCACTTCGGATGGTCAGCTGACCCCGTCAGAGTTTCAGCCCGCCTATCCGCCCAAGTACTGGGTTCCGGACATCACCATTAGCCCGACCGTTCCTGGCGCGATCTGGTCGGAAAAGGTCTATTCGGGCGATACTCATCTTCGTTCCGACAAATACATGATGATCGAAGGCGAGAAACACCGGATTACACAGGTGGATTTCCTCAGCCGACAGCGCGGCATGAACCAGGGATTTCCCCGCATGCCCTACTTCAATTTCTACTATTTCAGACACCTTGGGAAGATCGGGCTCCTGACGTTCAATGACGGTGCTGTTCAGAAAATCGAGCTGCCCGTGAAAGATCCCGGAAACAAGTCACTTCCCCTGGTCATCAAGGACAGCACCGCCAAGATGTTCTTTGCCTTTCAAACGCACTGCAAATCCAAGGAGCCAAAGGGAACCTGCCTGCGAACAGCCTGGTGGCTTTCGGAAGACCTGGAGGTTCTTTCCAGTTTCCTGCTGCCGACTGACGATCCACTCTATGTGAGGGAAAAATCTGCCTGTTTCTCTTGCGGTTGCAGTTGTTACACGCAAGAGGATGCATATGCGGTCAACGGCCAAGCCTATTTCCAAATCTCTGGCTGGCCTATAGAGCCCTCAACAAGGGGTCTTTATCGCGTCGTGGAGGACAAGCAGGGCCAAAGCGACTGGATTCACGAAGTCCAGGGGCGCATAGAACCTCCCCTGGCGTTTTCCCCATCCGGCTGCAAAGTTGCTTTTTTTGAGGTTTCTCGCCTTGGTGACGAACTCAAAGTGCATGATTTATGCCCTTGATCGAGCATGAATAACGACGTGGAGGCAGCGGCTTTCAAAGCCCCTTCACGCCGTTCAGCGTCAGCGTTGCCACCATATCGGCATAGTCTTCGCGGGCCTCGGACCCGGCGCCGGAATTCCACATGTAATACCAGTTCAACATGCCAAAGACCGACATGGTCGCCGCGCGCAGCTTGGCCGGGTTCCCGGCAAAGACATCCGGCGCGACGGCGCTGATCGCGTCGCTCATGAAGGTCACCAGCTCGCGCTGATAGCCACGCAGCAATGTCTGCTGTTCTTCGGGGAGGGCCGACATGGCGCTGATCTGCACCTGATGCTCGTCATCGGCCCCCTGATAGGCGAGCAATATCTCCGCCACGATGCGGCGCAGGCGGGCCTCTGCCTCAAGGCCCGACAGGTCCAGCTCGCAGACCCGATCCCGCAGATCGCTCAGATAGGTTTCAAGGAGGCCGAAGAGAACGGCATCCTTGCTGTCATAGTAGTGATAGATATTGGCCTTGGAGATCCCGCACTCCCGCGCCAGCTGGGTCATCGACGCGCGGTCATAACCGGCGTCAGCGAAGACCTTGGCCGCAGATTTGAGGATCTGCGCCCGTTTCAGGTCATGGTCTTTTGCGATCGTGCGGGCCACTGCTCTGGTTATCCTTTGTCGCGGTTGTCGACGACGCGCTTGGCCTTGCCCTGGCTGCGCTCCACCTCGCCCGGCTCGCCAACGATGATCTCGGTCGAGACCCCGACCATATCCTTGATCCGTTTGGTCAACATCCGCGCTGCAGCGGTTTTCGACATTTCGTCAGTGGCATCCGGGTTGGCTTCGACAAAGACGCGCATCGCATCCATACGGCCCGATTTGTAAAGCTCGATCTGGTAATGCGGCGCCAGACCACCGGTGGCCATCAGCTGCTCTTCGATCTGGCTAGGGAAGACATTAACGCCACGCAGGATGATCATGTCGTCGCTGCGGCCAGTGATCTTTTCCATCCGCCGCATGGTCCGTGCTGTGCCCGGCAGCAGACGGGTCAGATCGCGGGTGCGATAGCGCACCATCGGCAGGCCTTCCTTGGTGAGCGTGGTAAAGACCAGCTCGCCCATTTCGCCGTCGGGCAGCACTTCACCGGTGACGGGGTCAATGATCTCGGGCAGGAAGTGGTCTTCCCAGATGACCGGGCCGTCCTTGGTTTCCACGCATTCGCTGGCCACACCCGGCCCCATGATTTCCGAAAGGCCGTAGATATCCACCGCGTGCATGTCAAAGGCGTCTTCGACCTCCTTGCGCATGGCATCTGTCCAGGGCTCGGCGCCAAAGACACCCACCTGCAGCGAGCTGTCGCGCGGATCCAGTCCCACCTTGTGGAACTGCTCAAGGATATTCAGCATGTAGGAAGGCGTCACCATGATCCCGTCAGGTTTGAAGTCGGTGATCAGGCCCACCTGTTTCTCGGTCTGGCCGCCGGACATCGGCACCACGGTGGCGCCCAGGCGTTCGATCCCGTAATGGGCGCCAAGACCGCCGGTGAAGAGCCCATAGCCATAGGCGTTATGCACCATGTTGCCCTTGCGCAGACCGGCGGCGCGCAAGCTCCGCGCGACCAGATCGGCCCAGTTGTCGATGTCACCCTTGGTATAGCCCACGACGGTCGGCTTGCCCGTAGTTCCCGAGGACGCGTGCAGGCGGATGATTTCCTCGCGCGGCACGGCAAAGAGACCGAACGGGTAGTTGTCGCGCAGGTCATTCTTGTAGGTGAAGGGGAACTTCGAAAGATCCGAAAGCTGCTGCAGATCGTCAGGATGCACGCCCGCCTCATCGAACCGCTGCTTGTACATCGGCACGTTTTCATAGGCATGGCGCAGCGACCATTTCAGGCGCTCCAGCTGCAGGCTGCGGATTTCGTCGATGGAGGCGATTTCGATCGGGTCGAGCTCGGCCTTGTTGGGGGTCAGGTCTTTCATGGCGTCCTCCTCGCCTATTCTTCGAAAAGATGGCCTTTGATCGCACGGGACAGGCCCCGGAACTCTGCGATCACCAGATCATCCTGATTTTTGACGGTCACGTCGTAGATGCCGCTGCGCCCGGTCAAGGAGACCTCTCGCGCATCGGCGGTCAGCCGGTCGCCAAGGCGTCCCGGCGCGGTATAGGTAATGCTGTTGCTTTGCGCCACGGTGGCCTGATTGCGGCTGTTGCAGGCAAAGGCAAAGGCGCTGTCGGCCAGCATAAAGGTCACGCCGCCATGGCAGATACCGTGGCCGTTGCAATGGTGCGCTTCAACCGTCAGCTGCAGTACCGCGCGCCCGGCGTCGACCTCGGCGATCTCCATTCCGGCCCATTTCGACGCATTGTCGCTGGACCACATGGCGGCGCTGGATTTTTCCGCGCGTTCTTTCGGGGTCATGGTCATTTGCCTTTGAACTCCGGGCTGCGCTTTTCCAGGAAAGAGGCAACGCCTTCGGCATAGTCGGCGCTTTCACCGCAGGTTTTCATGGCGTCCGCTTCCATCTCCAGATGGTCGGTCAGCGTGTCGACGGCGGCAGCTTGAATACATTTTTTTGTCAGCCCCAGACCCAGCGTCGGACCATTTCCGAATTTCTCGGCCATGGCGCGGGCTTCGGTCATAAGCTCTTCATCCGGCAACGCCTTCCAGATCAGCCCCCAGTCCTCGGCCTTTTTGGCGGGCAGCGGCTCGGCGGTGAAGGCCAGCCCCTTGGCGCGGGCTTCGCCCAGCAGGCGCGGCAGATGCCAGCTGCCGCCAGTATCGGGGATCAGACCGACTTTGGAGAAGGATTGGATGAACTTGGCGCTTTCGGCCGCCAGAACCACGTCACAGGCGAGTGCGATATTGGCCCCTGCCCCGGCAGCGACGCCATTGACGGCGCAAATCACCGGGAAATTCAGCGAGCGGATCAACCGCACCAGCGGCGCATAGAAGGTCCGCACGGTATTCCCAAGATCCGGCGGGCCGTCCATCTTGCGCGGATCGCGGTCGCCCAGATCCTGCCCGGCGCAAAAGCCCCGGCCAGCACCGGTCAGCAGAACCGCCCGGGCGCCGCCATCGCGGGCAGCCTCCAGCGCGGCGCGCAAGGCATTGTGCATCTCATCGTTGAAGCTGTTCAGCCGGTCCGGGCGATTCAGGGTGATTTCCACCCACTGCCCGTGATCCGCGACCAGAATCGAATCTGTCATTCCCCTCACCCCCAATATCACTTGATCCGCCAGAAGGCTGTTTTCTTTCCGAAATCACCAGCTCGGGCGGCGTCTGGACAATTTTCTTGCATAAACCGACCGGACGGTCAATATATATCGCAAATCAATCCTGCCCGCCATGCGGCATCTGATCCTGCCCCGTTTCCGGGGCGAACAAAGCTGGCGCGGGCAACCTAGGGAGACAGCAATGAGCCTTCTTGAGATTTCCAGCTACGCCGCCGGAGACTGGGTGAAACCCGGCGCAGGCGCCCGCAATATCGCCAGTGCGGTGACCGGCGCCACTATCGCCAGTGCCGGCAATGATGACCTTGATGTGCAGGCAATGCTGGATCATGCCCGCAAGGTGGGTGGCCCTGCCTTGCGCAAACTGACCTTCCACGACCGCGCACGCATGCTGAAGGCGCTGGCCACCGAACTCGGCAAGCATAAGGACGCGCTCTACGATCTGTCCTTCCACACTGGCGCCACGCAATCGGATCACATGATCGACATCGACGGCGGCATCGGCACCATGTTCGTCTTTGCCTCCAAGGGGCGCCGCGAAATGCCCGATGGCCATGTCTATCTGGACGGCGATGTCGAACAGCTTTCCCGCACAGGCAGCTTCCTCGGCCAGCATATCTGCACCCCACTGCAAGGGGTTGCGGTGCATATCAACGCCTTCAACTTCCCGGTCTGGGGCATGCTGGAGAAACTGGCGCCCACCCTGCTGGCGGGTGTTCCTGCCATCGTGAAACCAGCGACCGCGACCTGCTATGTCACTGAACTGGCGGTAAAGATCATGCTCGATAGCGGCATCTTGCCCGAGGGCGCGCTGCAGCTTGTCTCGGGCGGTATCGGCGACATGCTGGACCGTCTGGATTGCCAGGACGTGGTCAGCTTCACCGGCTCCGCCAACACCGCGCTGAAACTGCGCAACACCCCGGCCATTGTTGAGAACTCAGTGCGGTTCGTGGCCGAACAGGACAGCCTCAACGCCTCGATCCTGGGGCCTGACGCAGCGCCTGGCACGCCGGAATTTGACCTGTTCATCAAGGAAGTCAGTCGCGAGATGACCGCCAAGGCAGGTCAGAAATGTACCGCCGTGCGCCGCATCATCGCCCCCGAAGCGCAGGTTCAGGCGGTGATCGAGGCCCTGTCCGCACGCCTCGCGAAAGTGGTGATCGGCGATCCGCGCCTGGAAACCACCCGCATGGGCGCGCTGGTGTCTGGCAGTCAGAAACGCGACGTGTTGGAAAAAGCGGCCCTGATCGGCACCGAAGCCAAACGCGTCTTTGGCGACCCCGAAAATTTTGCCGTCGAAGGCGCCGACGCCGAACAGGGCGCCTTTGTGCCGCCGATGCTGTTCCACTGCGAAGACCCTGACACAGCTGTGCATGTGCATGACACCGAAGCCTTCGGCCCGGTCTCGACCGTCATGGGCTACCGCGATCTGGACCATGCCATCGCGCTGGCCAATCGCGGCCAGGGCTCGCTTGTTGCCTCGGTCATCACCCATGATCCGGCAGTCGCGCGCGCTGTCGCGCTTGGCTCCGGCGCCTTCCACGGGCGCCTCTATTTCAACAACCGCGACTCGATGAAGGAATCCACCGGCCACGGCTCTCCGCTGCCCCATATGGTTCACGGCGGCCCGGGTCGCGCCGGCGGCGGCGAGGAGCTGGGCGGCGTGCGCGGCGTCAAACATTACATGCAGCGCACCGCCATCCAGGGCAGCCCCGATATCCTCTCCGCCATCGGTGACAAATGGGTGCCGGGCGGCACGGAAATCGCGGCTCCGGCGCATCCCTTCACCCGGAAGTATGGTGAATTGTCAATTGGAGAGACCCTCCACACAGCCCCCCGCACCGTCACACTTGAGGATATCGAACATTTCGCTCATTTCACCGGCGATACCTTCTATGCCCATATGGATGACGCCGCAGCGAAGCGGAATCCCTTCTTCCCGGGCCGTGTCGCGCATGGCTATCTGCTCCTGTCCTTTGCCGCGGGTCTCTTTGTGCAGCCAGACGAAGGCCCGGTGCTGGCCAACACCGGCCTTGATGGTCTGCGCTTCATGAAACCGGTGTCAGCCGGCGACAGCATCAAGGTGCGCCTGACCGTCAAGAAGAAGACTCCCCGCAACGAAGAATACGGCGAGGTACGCTGGCACGTGACCCTGACCAATCAGGACGACGAACTGGTCGCGGAATACGAACTGCTGACCATGAACGCCTTCTGATAGCAGGCGGCAATCAAAGAGAAATTTTGCCCGGGCTAGCGCAAGCGGCCCGGGCATTCTATTCTGTGAGAATGAGCACAGAACAAAACCAGTGGTTTGAAGCCAGCGTCGCGCAGCTGAACGATCCGCAGAACCTGCGGGTCTGGTCGATCATCGTCTCCCTTTTTGGTGATCTTGCGCAGAAGGAGGGCGCCCAGATCAGCGGCAGCGCCCTGACGCGGATTATCACGCCCATGGGCATCAAACCCGAAGCCATCCGCGTAGCGTTGCACCGCCTGCGCAAGGACGGCTGGGTCGAAAGCTCCCGCTCCGGGCGCGCTTCTGTGCATTTCCTGACGAAATTCGGCCGCAGCCAATCCGCTGCGGTGACCCCGCGCATCTACGAGCGCCACCCGCCCGCACCCACCGACTGGCACCTGCTGATCAGTGAGGAAGGCGCAGGACAGGCCACGCTGGATGACGTTCTGCTGCTCCCGCAATATGTGGCGGTTAACCGGCACACCGCCCTTGGCCATGGCAAGATACCGGGGAACCTTGATGACCTGCTGGCCATCGAGTTTTCAAAGATCTCGGTGCCCGTCTGGCTGAAAGACCGTCTCTTCCCCGAGGACCTGCAAGAGGCCTGCGATAGGCTCAACACGGCCCTGCAGGGGATCAAGACCCCGCCGACGGATCTGGATCCGGCCCAGATCGCCACGCTGCGCACCCTGATCGTGCACCGCTGGCGCCGGATCGTGCTGCGCCACCCCGGCCTGCCGCCGATATTCCACCCCGTATCCTGGAGCGGCGAAGCCTGCCGGGACCGGGTGTTTCAATTGCTGGACGCCCTCCCCTCCCCGGATCTTTCAGAGCTTGGCGCGCCGCAGGAACGCTGACCCCACTCGGAGTTTTCAATGTCGGTTTTCAGTACGCTCTCGATCGCAGCCCTCGCGGCGCCCGCAGCGTTGTTCGGCGCGGCGCATCTTAGCACACGCAAGCAGGCCCGCGAGGCAGAGGGACTGGTGCCTCCGGCCGGACAGTTCCACCAGACCGCCCACGGTCGGCTGCATTACGTGGAAATGGGGCCGCCGAAGGCGCAGACGCTGGTGCTGATCCACGGGCTGTCAGGGCAGCTGCAGCATTTTACTTATGCGCTGGCCGGACGTCTGGCGCAGGATTTTCATATCATTGCATTGGACCGGCCCGGTTGCGGATACTCCACCCGCAACAGCGACACACTTGCCCGCCTGCCCGCGCAAGCCGCGATGATCCAGGAGCTGCTGGATGCCAAAGGGGTGAGAAACCCGGTTCTGGTGGGGCACTCGCTAGGCGGCGCGGTATCGCTGGCAATGGCACTGGCCGCGGCGGACAGGATCCGGGGGTTGGCGCTGCTGGCGCCCCTGACGCATCCTTCGGCAGGCGGGGCAGATGCCTTCAAGGGGCTGATCGTACATTCCCCCATGGTCCGGCGCCTGATGGCCCATACGGTTGCCATCCCCGCTGCCAAACGCACCGCCGAGGCGGTTCTGACGCAGATCTTCGCTCCTGAAACCTGCCCTTCGGATTTCCTTGACCGGGCCGGGGGCATTCTGGGCCTGCGCCCGCAAAGCTTTATCACGGCTTCTGCCGATGCCACGCTGCTATACCCGACGATTGCAGAGCAAGCCGACCGGTACCTGCGCGAGCTGCGCACGCCCGGCGCGGTGCTGTTCGGAGCGGATGACGCAGTGCTGAATGCCGAAGAACAGGGCCGCGCGATGGAGGCCTTTGGCCTCAAATGCCGGATCGAACCGGGCTTTGGCCATATGCTGCCCATCACCCAGCCCGCGCTTTGCGAGGACTTCATCCGGGCAACAGTAGCCAGCCTGCCGACATGATCCCCGGCAGGCTGGTGTTGCTATCTGGTCAGAGCACCTGATCCAGGACCGATGTCAGGCGCTTCAGCGTGCCTTCCACATCATATAGCTTATCAAGACCGAACAGACCCAGACGGAAGGTGCGGAAATCATCGGGCTCGTCGCATTGCAGCGGAACGCCAGCGGCGATCTGCATGCCTAGCGCCAGAAATTTCTTGCCGTTCTGAATCTCGGGGTCACTAGTATAGCTGACCACGACGCCCGGCGCACCGAACCCTTCGGCGGCAACCGAGACCACGCCCTTGTCCTTCAGATAGGCGCGCACACCGTTGCCCAGCTGCCATTGCGCGTCCCGCAGCCGGTCAAAGCCGTACTCGCGGGTTTCCAGCATGGTATCGCGGAAGGCGCGCAGCGCATCGGTCGGCATGGTGGCATGATAGGCATGACCGCCGTCCTCATAGGCCTTCATGATGGCGCGCCACTGCTTCAGGTTGATGGCGAAACTGTCCGATGTGGTCTCTTCCAGACGTTTCAGCGCCGCCTCGGAGAACATCACGAGCCCTGCCGAGGGAGACGCGCTCCAGCCCTTTTGCGGGGCCGAGATTAGCACATCAACGCCAGTGGCCTTCATATCGACCCAGGCACAGCCCGAAGCGATGCAATCCAGCACCATCAGCGCGCCGACCTCATGGGCGGCGGCGGCCATGGCTGTCACATAACCATCCGGCAGGATCACCCCGGCCGATGTTTCCACATGCGGCGCAAAGACGATATCGGGCTTTTGTTCGCGGATCGCCTGCACCACCTCTTCGATCGGCGCGGGGGTAAAGGGCGACGGGGTGCTGTTGCCGGTCTGGCGCGCCTTCATCACCGTGCTGGAAGCGGTGAAGCCGCCGCTTTCAAAGATCTGGCTCCAGCGGTAGGAGAACCAGCCGTTGCGCACCACCAGAGCATTGGCGCCGCGGGCAAACTGGCGGGCGACAGCCTCCATCGCGAAGGTACCGCCACCGGGCACTAGGGCCACGGCCTCGGCGCTGTAAACCTCTTTCAGCATGTCGCTGATATCCAGCATCACCTGCTGGAAGGCCTTCGACATATGGTTGAGCGAGCGGTCGGTGAAGACCACCGAAAATTCATCCAGCCCCTTCGGGTCCACGGTATCCAGCAATGCCATCGGTGATCCTCCTTCTTGTGCTGCCTATCGCTAACGCCCGCCTACGCCTTTGGCAAAGTCTACTTTGGCATACCGGGGCGCGATACTGGCCTTGGTATGTGCGGGACAGATGGAAAAGCATAGACCAAAGCGTTACCCCGCGGCACGGAAATCGGAGAGCGGGTTTCCGATCATCGACAAAGCGCTGCCTATCCCAGCGGCCCCGGCCTGCGTTCTTCGGAGAGCAGCACGTTTGCATCCACGTTGCCGACCCCCGGCAAGGTCATGATCCGGCGCCGCAGGACCCGTTCGAAATCGGCGATATCCCGGGCGGTGACGCGCAGGCGGTAGTCATACATGCCAAGGATATGCTCCACCGTTTCCACCTCGGGGATGGCAGAAACCGCCCGTTCAAAATCCTCAAGGCTGACACGCCCCTTGGTCGCCAGCTTGATGCCCAGAAACACTGTCACGCCAAAGCCTAGCTTCTTGCGGTCCAGATCCAGACGACGCCCCAGCAGGATCCCCGCCTGCTGCAGGCGGCGGATGCGGCGCCATGTGGCGGGCTGGCTGAGGCCAAGTTCCCGCCCCAGCGCCCCGGCAGTGCGCGTGGCATCCCGCGACAATGCCCGCAAGATGGCAAAATCGATATCGTCGAGATCGCTGCGGCTCATAGTGGCAGGCTTTCGTTCGATTTGATCCGCGCCACATGCATCAACGCCTCGATATCGGTGATATGCGGCAGGGTCAGGATCTGGGCCCGGTAGATCTCCTGATAATGCGGCATGTCGCGAGCAATCACCGAAAGGCGCACATCGACCTGTCCCAAAAAGGTCTGGATCTCCAGCACCTCGGGGATCAGCCGCGCGGCCTCCAGGAATTCGTCAAAGGCGCGCGGGTTGGTCTTGTCCAGTGTCACCCGCAAGGAGACCTCTACCGCATAGCCCAGCGCGCGCCAGTCGATCACCGCGTGCTGGCCCAGAATGACGCCTGTCTCGCGCAGCTTTTCCAGCCGCCGCGACAGGCGCGATGGCGTGAGGCCCAGCCGTTCAGCAAGATCCGGAATCGATTGTTCCGGTTCGCTTTGCATGTGGCGCAGAATGCGCCGATCCAGATCATCAAGCATGATCCAGTCAATATAGATCAAATCAACGAATGACTATTGCAAAATGAGCGCGATTTATGCGCGCAGGTCCATCGCAATCGCCCCCTCACTGTCTATGATCACCCTCAAACGTCAACCGGAGGATTTTGACATGCGCGTTTACTATGACCGCGATTGCGATGTGAACCTGATCAAGGACAAGAAAGTGGCCATCCTGGGCTACGGTTCGCAAGGCCACGCCCACGCCCTGAACCTGCGCGACAGCGGCGCAAAGAACCTTGTCGTCGCCCTGCGCGAAGGCTCTGCCTCGGCCAAGAAAGCCGAAGCCGAAGGCCTGCAGGTCATGGGCATCGCCGAAGCGGCAGCGTGGTGTGACGTGATCATGTTCACCATGCCCGATGAACTTCAGGCAGAGACCTACAAGAAATACGTCCACGACAACATCAAGCCCGGCGCAGCCATCGCATTCGCCCACGGCCTGAACGTGCATTTCGGCCTGATCGAGCCGAAAGAAGGCGTCGACGTCATCATGATGGCGCCCAAAGGCCCCGGCCACACCGTGCGCGGCGAATACACCAAAGGCGGCGGCGTACCTTGCCTGGTGGCCGTGGACAATGACGCCACCGGCAAGGCGCTGGAAATCGGCCTGTCCTACTGCTCCGCCATCGGTGGCGGCCGCTCGGGCATCATCGAAACCAACTTCCGCGAGGAATGCGAAACCGACCTCTTTGGTGAGCAGGCCGTTCTCTGCGGTGGTCTCGTTGAACTGATCCGCATGGGCTTTGAAACCCTGGTCGAAGCCGGTTACGCACCGGAAATGGCCTATTTCGAGTGCCTGCACGAAGTGAAGCTGATCGTGGACCTGATCTACGAAGGCGGCATCGCGAACATGAACTACTCGATCTCGAACACCGCCGAATACGGCGAGTATGTCTCGGGTCCGCGCATCCTGCCCTACGACGAAACCAAAGCCCGGATGAAAGCGGTTTTGACCGACATCCAGACCGGTAAATTCGTGCGTGACTTCATGCAGGAAAACGCCGTTGGCCAGCCGTTCTTCAAAGGCACCCGCCGTCTGAACGACGAACACCAGATCGAGCAGGTCGGTGAGAAACTGCGCGACATGATGCCCTGGATCTCGGCCGGCAAGATGGTCGACAAAGAAAAGAACTAAGGCGCCTTTTCGGCTTGGCGGGCCTGCCCCGCCGCCTTATTCCTCTGCAGGGCGCTTCGGGCAACCGGAGCGCCTCTTTTGTATTCGGAGTATTCCCATGCACGACGGCCCCGGCACCCTCAACTGGATCAAGCTTCTGTTTCTCGGCATGATCTGGGGCGCCTCCTTCATGGCGGTTTCGGTCGCTTTGGATGGTCTTGGGCCGGTCACGATCGCAGCCGCGCGGATCACGGTTGGCGCCCTGTGCCTGCTGGCCATCATCCGCGCCATGGGGATCTCACTGCCGCCGATAACCCACCGCGCCGGGCGGCTGATCTGGGCCTGCGCCTTTGGCATGGGCTTCTTCAGCAACGCGCTGCCCTTTACCCTGCTCAGCTGGGGGCAGACCCATGTGGCTAGCGGTTTTGCCGGGGTCTGCATGGCAGTGGTGCCGCTCTTCGTGCTGCCGCTCTCGCATTTTCTGGTACCGGGCGAGCATATGACCCTGCGGCGCAGTATCGGGTTCCTGACCGGCTTTGCAGGCGTGGTTGTGCTGATCGGGCTTGAGGCCTTCAGCAGCGCGGGCACGGATTTTGAATCGCTTGCGCGCCTTGCCTGCCTTGGCGCTGCGCTCTGTTATGCGGTCGGCTCCATCATCACCCGGCTCTGCCCCTCTGTGAACATGCTGTCGCTCTCGGCGGCGGCGCTCAGCTGTGCTGCCATGATGATTGTGCCCGCCGCGCTCTGGGCCGAGGGCGTCCCGCAGTTGCCGGAGACAACGCCGCTGGCAGCGGTTCTGTACCTTGGGCTGCTGCCCACCGCGCTGGCGCAGGTCTTGCTGGTGCAAATCGCCCGCAGCGCCGGGCCTTCCTTCCTGTCGACGGTGAATTATCAGGTGCCAGTCTGGTCGGTGCTGTTCGGCGCCACCCTGCTGAACGAGACCCTGCCACCACAGCTCTTTGCAGCTTTGGCGCTCATCCTTGGCGGGCTGCTGCTGAGCCGCACGCCCCGCCGCCGCGCCCCTGCCCATTCCTGAGACAACCGACAAGCCCTTCGCAATCCTGAACGCCCTCCTGAACCAAAGACTAATTGGTTGACCTCGGCGCAGCGCTCGGGTCTTGTCGCGCGGCTGACGCAAGAGGGGTGTCAGTCAGGTTGACTGCCCCACCTTGGGGCAATCACTTGCAGGCGAACTAGGGACAGCGAAAAGATGCCAGAGCGGATGGGAAAATACTGGGCCATGATCGCCACCCTCGGGTTGGTCTGGGGCGGTACTTTTCCCCTGATTAAAGTGGCTCTGGAAGGGATCACGCCCTTCTGGCTGGCAGCTGGACGCATTGGCTTTGCCGCCGTTTTACTCTGTGCAATCTGGGGCTTGCGAGGCAGTGGTTTATTCAAGGCGCAGACCAGTTGGACGCCTCTTCTGATTATCGGCTTTGCCAGCACGGCCCTTCCCTTCATGCTGATCAATTGGGGACAGCAGCATGTCTCGGCCGGCTTCACGGGGCTTAGCATGGCAGCAATCCCGCTCTTTGTGCTCCCCTTGGCGCATTTTTTTGTACCCGGCGAGCGCATGATCCTGCGGCGTGTGATCGGCTTTGTGATCGGTTTTGTCGGTGTTGCCCTGCTGATCGGCGGCAAGGCCTTTGAAAGCAGCAATTCAGAGCTGGAACTTCTGGGCCGTATCGCCTGCCTCTCTGCCGCAGGATGCTACGCGGTCAGCTCGATCCTGACCCGCCGCCTGCCGCCCGTCGATCCGGTGGGGCTTGCCGCGATCCTGCTGGTCATCGGCAGCGTCATCATCCTGCCCACAGCCTGGGCCATCGAAGGCCCTCCGGTCATGCCGGATACGCACACTCTTGCGATCATCGCCTTCCTGGGGCTGATCCCAACCGCTGCCGCCAATTTCCTGCGAGTGATTGTGGTGCGCGAGGCCGGGCCCACCTTCATGACCCTGACGAATTATCAGGTGCCTGTCTGGGCCGTGGTCATTGGTGCGGTCTTTCTGGGCGAAGCCCTGCCCGCCTCGATGCTTTTGGCGATGGCCCTGATCCTGAGCGGCCTCTGCATCAGCCAATGGGGCGCCCTGCGCCGCCTGTTTTCACGCGCCTAAGCCTGTTTTCAGCGCACAGCCTGCCACAGGCGCACGGCCTGCGCGGTCTCTGCCACGTCATGCACGCGCAGGATCTGAACGCCCTGCGCTAGACCAGCCAGCCCGACGGCGATTGATCCCGGCGCGCGGGCATCTGGTGCAGGTGCCTGACCGATCTTGCCGATGAAGCCCTTGCGCGACACGCCCAAAAGGATGGGACAGCCGAGACCATGAAACAGGCTAAGGTTACGCAGCAGGGTCAGGTTGTGCTCCTGCGTCTTGCCAAAGCCGATGCCGGGATCGATGACGATCCGGTCCCGCAGAACCCCAGTCGCCTCCAGCCGGTCCACCTGCGCCGCCAGAAAGTCATAGACGTCCAGCAGCACGTTTTCATAAACCGGGTTTTCCTGCATGGTGGCGGGATCGCCCTGCGCATGCATCACGCAGACCGGCACCCCGGCCTGCGCCGCCAGCGGCGCCAATGCGGCATCAAAGGTAAAGCCCGACACGTCGTTGATCAGCCCGGCCCCGGCCTCCAGCGTTTCCGCGGCGACCTCGGCCTTGCGGGTGTCGATGGATATGGCCACCTGCGACACCTCGCGGATGGCGGCAATCACCGGCGCGGTGCGGGCGATTTCCTCGTCTTCGGGAATGAAATCCGCGCCGGGGCGGGTCGATTCGCCGCCCACATCGATGATCGAAGCGCCTTCCTCGACCATCCGCAGGGCGGCAGCGCAGCCTGCCTCTACCCCGCTGTGGCGACCGCCGTCTGAAAAACTGTCCGGGGTGACGTTCAGAATCCCCATGACCTGCGGCTGGGTCATATCAAGACCGGCAATCGCAGCGCGGCGGCCACTCAGCCGGTGACAGATGTCTTCCGGGATAAGCCCTGCTGGAATAAGGCGCGGCGGCGCATCGCGGCTCAGCACCTCTGCCTCGGAAAACCACAGTGAAGATCCGCCCGCCAGGGGCACCGCTCCTTCGGGGCGGAGGTCTCCGTGCTGCACCAGCGGGCGGTAATACATCACAGTGTGGTTTGCTCCATATCGACGGCGCGCAAGGGCACCTGCGGATCGGCCGGCAGGTCCGCACCGATCACGATCATCTCTCCTGCTTCGAATGTTGCCGCAAACCAGGAGGCAAGCGCAACCGCTTCGGCAGGGGCCGCGGAAGGACCATCGACGGCATCCAGAACGATCTTGGACGGGGCCCAGACGCAGATCTGGCCGTTTTTCATCGCCCAGTCCAATTCAGTCCGGGTCGCCACCACAACGCAGCGGTGATCCTTGGCCGCCAGGCGCCAGGCGTTCTGCTCGATCGCCAGCAGGTCGATCCGGCGCTGGGTCATCTTGTGGCCGGTCTGCGGCACCGCAAGGGGATGCGCGCCGACACAGAGGATCAGCGGCCGTTGGCGGCACTCCATCTGATCGATCCAGCCGGTCAGGTTGTCGCTGTCGATGGCCTCATTGGACAGGTACATCAGGCGCGGATGCGGGACTTCGCCTTCGTCCACCGTGTGCGTGACCTGATCCTTGGAGCGGACGATTTCCACCCCCAGCGCCCCCGGCCCACGGTCCAGTTTCTCCACCCGCACGAAACAGCGGATCGCCTGCGGTTCCAGCAGGACCCGTTCGGCCACGCGTTCGGCCAGAGTTTCAAGGAGGTTCAGCCGCTCGGCGGCCAGCTCATAGGCGATTGCCTCGGTCACCTTGTCATAGGACAGGATGCGGTCGACATCATCATCCAGATCCGCGGGCAGCGGCGCCACTTCGACCACCACATTGAAACAGATTCTCTGTGTAGTGCCGCGCTCGGCCTGAAAGGCGCCGATTTCCACTTCGACCAGGTGATCCCGCAGCGAGATCCGGTCCAGAGGACCACCGCTGGCGGTCGCAATCGACCGTTCCGAAGGGTGTTCAAATGCGAGACGGATTTCTGAGGGCATGGCTGCGGGCCTTTGTCTGGCGGTATCAAAACGTACGGTGTCCACCGTACATCTGTCTCCCCGTCCATAGCAGGCCCGCATGCGCCGTACCAGCGACCGAAACCGCCTTTACGGCGATCCGGTCGGTGCAATCACCCTTGCGGACCGATCACTCGCTGGAAGCGGTGCGGAACCGGTCGTCACGGTAGAACTGGTGTACGCCAATCCGTGCGGTTTTGGTGAAATGGCTGCTCCAGCGCGGGCGCACTGCGGTGGTGTGGTAATAGGTGGCGCCCTTGGTCAGGCCGGTATCAACACCGTCAAGCACCAGACGAGCCACCTTGGCCACGCGTTCAAAGGCGCGTTTTTCGCGAATGACCTCTTTGTGGCCATCGCAGGTATAGGTGAACTGGCACTGGTAGCGGCGGCCGGTTCCCTGATTGATCACGCCACAGAAACTGCCGGGGAATTGGCTGCTTTCGACCCGGTTGCGGATCACCTCGGCGACAGCGAACTGGCCTTTGACGGTTTCACCGCGCGCCTCGAAATATAGCGCCTCTGCGAGGCAAGCAAAGTTTTCGCCGCCAGTCGCCTTGGGTTGTTCGTCGAGCCATGCACGGGTGAACCGCAGGTCCTTTACATCCGGCTTGGATGGGGTACGCTTGAACCCGAAAAATCCGTTCAGGCGGCGTGTGGGCACGGCGTTCAGGGTGGACTGTTCGCGTTCGAACAGAGACTTCAGGCCAGTCTCGGCATGGGCCATGGGTGACGTGACCGTCAGGGCCGCCAGAGTGGCAGCCAGCGTCAGGAGTTTCATCTACAGATCCTCGTTTGTCAGCTCGCGCACGGCCTCCCCAGGTTGCGCGGTGGCAGGCTCTAAACGAATATCCGCAGATCGTCCACCTATACGAATGGTCAGGTCCCTGTGCGCCCAGTAGGGAACCGCCCAGATGGACCCAGCCAAAGCTGTCTGAAATCGAATTTTATTAAGTCTTTACGTAGGTTGGGGCGGCCTTGCCGATCTTCTCTCCAATCGCCAGCTGCGCCGCAGCCAGACGCACCACCGGAACGCGGAACGGAGAGCAAGACACGTAATCAAAGCCCGCCTCACGGCAAAAGGCAATCGATTCGGGGTTGCCGCCGTGTTCACCGCAGATTGACAGGGTGATATCTGCGCGCCCCGTGCGCCCCCGCTGCGCGCCAAGTTTCAGCAATTCTCCCACCCCGTCCACGTCCAGAACGTGGAACGGATCCTCTGGGAAGACGCCCTGCTGCACGTAGTTCGACATGAAACGGCCCGCATCATCGCGCGACAGACCATAGGCCATCTGCGTCAGGTCGTTGGTTCCGAAGCTGAGAAACGCCGTATGCGGCGCGATCTCTTCAGCGCGCAAGGCAGCGCGCGGCGTTTCGACCATGACGCCCAGACGGTAATCGAACTTCTGACCGCGCTCGGCGCTGACGGCCGAGGCCACCGCATCGATGCGCGCCTTGACCAGTTCCACCTCGCGCTTGGCCGAGACCAGCGGGATCATGATTTCCGGCACCACGGGCGCGCCGTCCTTGGAAGCCTCAAGCGTGGCCTCAAAAATGGCGCGGGCCTGCATATCGTAGATTTCCGGCACCGTGACCCCCAGCCGTACACCGCGCAGACCCAGCATCGGATTGTACTCGTGCAGTTCCTCCACCCGCCGGGTGACATCGCTGACGGGAATGCCCAGCGCCTCGGACAGCTCACGCTGACCGGACAGCGATGTGGGCAGGAATTCGTGCAAGGGCGGATCGAACAGCCGGATACAGACCGGCAGCCCCTCCATAATCCGGAACAGCTCGCGGAAATCGTCCCGCTGCATCGGCAGCAGTCGCGCCAGAACCGCCGCCCGCCCCGAAGAGGTCTCGGCAAAGATCATCTCGCGCATCACGGTCAGCCGACCGGGATCAAAGAACATATGCTCGGTCCGGCACAGCCCGATGCCTTCGGCCTTGAAGTTGCGCGCCGTCTGGGCGTCGGCAGGCGTATCCGCATTTGCGCGAATTCCCATGTCGCGCGCCTCGTCCGCCCAAGTCAGAAGGGTCTGGAAGGCATCGTCCTGCGCCGCTTCCAGCATTTCCGGCTCACCGGCCAAAACCTGACCGTTGCTACCATCGATGGTGACGGTGTCACCGGCCTTGAAGACCCGGCCGTCCGTGGCCACCAACTGTTTTTGCTTGGTCAGGAACTTCATGTTCGAGGCGCCAACGATACACGGCACCCCCAGCCCCCGGCCGATCACCGCTGCGTGGCTGGTCATGCCGCCCCGCTCGGTCAGCACTGCGACGGCCGCATGCATGCCGCGTACGTCCTCGGGCGAGGTTTCCCGCCGCACCAGAATACATGGCTCACCGCGGGCGGCACTGGCCTGTGCTTCGGCCGCCGTGAACACGAGCCTGCCTGTCGCAGCGCCTGGACTGGCCGCGATCCCGGCACCAATCACATCCCGTTCGGCCGTTGGCAGCACCTGCCGGTGCAAAAGCTCGTTCAGAGCATGGGCGTCGACCCGCATCACCGCCTCGTGCGGGGGAATAATACCATCCTGCGCCAGCGCTACCGCGATCCGCACCGCCGCCTGCGCCGAGCGTGCCACCCGCACCCCGTCCAGAATATGCACGTCGTCGTCCTGAATGACGAATTCCACCTGCATTTCTTCGCGCAGCCGACGCCGCATCAATCCGGCATAGGATTTCAGATCGGCAAAGGCCGTGGGCGCCAGTTCCTCAAGCGAGGGCCCCCGGGCGTCCTTTTCCAGGAACAGCGCGCGCGCCCCGGCGCCCAGCGCCTCGCGGCCCTGCGACTGGCTCAGGTAACGGCCGGTGAGCTGCGGCTTACCGGTGCGGCTGTCGACCAGCTGCAACACGCCAGAGCCGCATTCCCCCTGTCCCAGCCCCGGAATCATCTCCTGCACCACAAGACCCAGTCCGGCATCCGCCGGAGCGCCCTTGGCCTGACGCAACAGCCGTGCCGAGGTGCCTTCCCAGGCGCGCGCCATTGAGCGCAAAACGGCCGCCAGTTGCTCAGCCGGATCCTGCGGGAAGGGCTCATCCGTCTCCGCCTCATAGGCCATCAGCGTTTCGCGCAGCGCATCCGGGCCGCCGTCCTCGACATCGTCAAAGGCGTCCGGGTCCAGCCGCGCCACATGCACCGCATAGGATTGCACGAACCGCAAATACAGACCCGCTGCTGCCTCTTCTCCAAGCCGATTGCACAGCCCTTTGCAGCGGTCCTCGTTCATACCGATGTTGAGGATCGCCCCCGGCCCACCCCAATCCGGATCTTCGGATGAGGGCCGTACGCAGAGCAGCGCATCGGTTGGAAACTCCGACAGGATGGCGCTGATATCCGGCATATCTCCCGCGGCGATTTCGTGCACCGCATCAAAAGACAGGGCAACGGTGCGCGGCACCGGCAGATCCAGCCGGACCAAGCGCTGCAGACATTTGGCGCGCCCGCCATGGCTGGAGGTCGCAATTGGGGCTGTCTGGGTGATCAGCGTGGCCAGGGGCGCATCGGGCATTGTCTATCCTGAACTTTCTGCACTGCGGCACTCACAGTTTCCTAGCAGCATAAGCCGCCTTTGCGCTCCTGCAAGAGGAGAACAGAAGAGAAGCCCATGCAACGCCATATTTTCCTGACGTTATCCACGCCGAGCCGGGTGCCCTGCGAAGGCCCTGCCGCGTCCAACGAAAAACGCCGCGCAATCAGCGCGGCGTTTACTATGGTTTTATCCGGGCCTGAAGCTCGGGATGCCGTTCAGCCTTCCAGGCGGGTCAGGTCAGCCACCTGGCCACAGACCGCGCGGATCTGGTGCAGCAGGTTCAGCCGGTTACGGCGCACGATTTCCTTGTCCGAATTGACCTGCACCGCCTCGAAGAAGGCGTCGATCGGTGCCCGCAGCGCCGCCATGCCGCCCATGGCGGCCGCGAAATCTTCGGCCTCGATGGCCGAGGAGATCGCCCCCTCGCCCAGTTCAAGCGCATCAAACAAGGCAATCTCGCTGTCGTCCTCGGCGAATTTCTTGTCAGCGCCAAAGGAGTATTCGACCCCGTCCTTCTCTTCGGCCTGGGACAGGATGTTATTGGCGCGTTTGAAGCCCTGCAGCAGGTTCTCGCCATCCTCGGTCTTGAGGAAGGCTTCCAGCGCCCGGGCGCGTTTCACCAGCAGTGTCAGATCGTCGTTGCCGTCCATGGCAATACAGGCATCGATCACATCGTGGCGGATACCCTGATCGCGCAGGAACACCTTCAGCCGGTCATGGAAGAACGTCAGCAGATCGCGCGACACATCCGGAAGGCTGTCCTTCAGCTCTTCCATATGCTTGGGCAGATCGCCATCAAAGGCATCCAGAACCGTGCGCACCGCGGAGCCGAAGACGCCATGTTCGGCGATTTCCTTGATCATGTCGCGCATCAGCCCGGCCGATACAGCGTCATCGCCATTCTGTTCCAGCTCGTGGCGCAGCAGATGGGTGTCGATATGTTGGTCCAGCGGCGTGCGGATGTCATTTTCCAGCACCAGCCGGATGACGCCCAGCGCCGCGCGGCGCAAAGCGAAGGGGTCTTTTGACCCGGTAGGTTTTGCATCGATCGCCCAGAAACCGGTCAGCGTGTCCAGCTTGTCCGCCAGCGCGACCGCGACCGAGATCTTCTCACTCGGCACATCATCCGACGGGCCAAGCGGAGAATAGTGCTGTTCGCAGGCATTGGCCACTTCTTGCGGCAGACCCGCGGCCTCGGCGTAATAGCGGCCCATCAGGCCCTGAAGCTCAGGGAATTCATAGACCATTTCCGACGACAGATCCGCCTTGGCCACGCGAGCCGCCTGTTCGGCCAGATCCGCGTCGGCGCACAGCACCGGTGCCAGCTCGCGGGCAAGCGCGGCAATCCGCTCAATCCGCTCGGCCTGGGTGCCCAGCTTGTTGTGGAAGGTCACGTTCGACAGCGCCTCGGTCCAGGAGGACATACCCTCTTTGGCCACGCGCAGATCGTTCTCCCAGAAGAATTTCGCATCGGCCAGACGCGCCGACAGAACCTTCTGATTGCCCGCCAGAATAGTAGCGCCGTGATCGGCGGTTTCGCGGTTGGCAACGGTGACAAAGCCTTCGATCCGGCCCGTCTTTGGATTGCGGACCGAGAAGAACTTCTGGTGCTCCTTCATCGAGGTCTGCAGCACCTCGGGCGGCAGCTCCAGAAAATCGTCGTCGATCTTGCCCATCAGGACCACTGGCCATTCCACAAGACCCGCGACTTCGGTCAACAGCCCCTTGTCCTCGACCACCTCAAGACCACCAGCGAAGGCTTGGTTGGTAGCATCATGCCAGATCGCGGCCTCGCGTTCTGCCGGGTGCAAGATCACGTAAGCGCGCTTGAGCTTGGCGGAATAGTCCTCAAAACCGGTGACGGTAAAGCTGTCCGGCGCCATGAAGCGGTGGCCCCGGGTGCTGTCGCCCGCCTTCAGGCCTTCGATTTCAAACGGCACCACCTCGGCGCCGCCCTCATCCGACAGGATGCAGAGGATCGATTGCAGCGGACGCACCCAGCGCAAGGAACCAGCGCCCCAGCGCATGGATTTCGGCCAGGGGAAGTTGCGGATCGTCGTCTCCAGCACCTCGGCGATGATCTCTGCCGCCGGGCGACCGGGTTTTTCGATAGTGGCGAAATAGACGGCGCCCTTTGGCGTCTCGCGCTCTTCCAGCTGATCACGGGAAATTCCGGCGCCGCGCAGGAAGCCTTCGACGGCCTTGTCCGGCGCGCCGACCTTGGGGCCCTTGCGCTCTTCGCGCAGGGTGGGGCTTTCGGCCAGCAGACCATCGACAGCAAGGGTCAGACGGCGCGGTGTCGACAGGGCGTGGGCGGCGGCATAGGTCAGACCGGCCTCGACCAGACCGTCGGTCATCCGTTTTTTCAGATCCGCCGCCGCACGCGCCTGCATACGGGCCGGGATTTCTTCGGAAAACAGTTCAATCAGCAGATCGGGCATTCCAGGTCCTCGGGGGTAGATGCGCCGGTGGCGCGAAAAATCTTCAGTCAGTACAGCAGCCCCGGATGGGCTGACAGATGGTTTACTCGTCCCGCTCCGGGCAGGCGCCCTCCACCACAGAGGTGCCATCATAGGTCTGTTTGCCGCAATCGTTCATATCGTGCCAGACAAAGCCCTGTCCCTGATCGGTGATCGCCACGATGCGATCGACACCATAGGAAATGTTCTTCACTGAAACGAAAGCGGTGGCAGTACCTTCCTCAAGCGCGGTGCCCAGCGCTTCGGCGTCGAAACAGTCGAACCAGCCCGGCGCATTGCGCGGCACGGTCTGCTTGGAAGGGGTGAATTCCGCTGCCAGATCCTGCCGCGTCAAATCGGTCGTGAAGCAGGCCCGGTAGCGGATCGGAGAGCTGTCCGCGTCGATCGCCTGGAAATCATCATAGGCGATCGGGCGCGGCTCGCTGCCATCCAGTGGCAACAGCACCACGTCGCGGCCCGGTTGCGGCGCGACCTCTTCATAGAAGCCATAGACCTGAAGATAGTACATGGCGCCGCCCGCGACGAGCGCGGACAATCCAAGAATGATCGCAAGAACCTTGCCTAGCATGGCGTCTGTCCCCTTCAGGCGGCCTGTCCGCCAGCGGCTGTCTGCACAAAGGCATCGGCGCATTGCTTGGCCAGCGCCCGAACCCGGCCGATATAGGCCTGACGTTCGGTAACCGAAATCACCCCGCGCGCATCCAGCAGGTTAAAGATATGGCTCGCCTTGATGCATTGATCATAGGCCGGATGCGCCATGATGATGCGCTTGCCGGTCTTGGGGTCGTCATGCGCCTGCGACAGGATCGTGTTGCACTCCGCCTCGGCCTCTTCGAAATGGCGCAGCAGAACCTCGGTGTTGGCCACGTCGAAGTTCCAGCGGGCGTATTCCTCTTCGGTCTGCTTGAACACATCGCCATAGGTCAGCGGGATCGGCGCATTCGGATCATTGAAAGGCATGTCCATCACGTGGTCGATACCCAGAACATACATCGCCAGACGCTCCAGACCGTATGTCAGCTCACCCGACACCGGCGCGCAATCATGGCCGCCGACCTGCTGAAAATAGGTGAACTGGCTGACTTCCATGCCATCGCACCAAACTTCCCAGCCAAGTCCCCAGGCACCCAGGGTCGGGCTTTCCCAGTCGTCCTCGACGAAACGGATGTCGTGCAACTCCATGTCGATGCCGATCGCCTCAAGGCTGCCGAGATAGAGCTCCTGCAGGTTCGGCGGGCTGGGTTTGATCAGCACCTGATACTGGTAGTAATGCTGCAGACGGTTGGGGTTCTCACCATAGCGGCCATCGGTGGGACGACGTGAAGGCTGCACATAGGCCGCAGCCCAGGGCGCCGAGCCTAGCGAGCGCAGCGTCGTGGCCGGATGGAAGGTGCCGGCGCCGACCTCCATGTCATAGGGCTGCATGATGGCGCAGCCCTTGGATGCCCAGTAGGCCTGCAGCCGCAGGATGATTTCCTGAAACGAGCGCGGCGCGTCGGTGGAGGCAGTGGTGGCGGCGGCGCCGCTGGTGGTCTGGGTCATATCAGATCCCTCTCTGGGACATCTCAATAGGGCAGCAAATGCGGGGTTCTTCCTATGCAAGCCCCCGCCGGGGGTCAACGGCTAGTCGCCTTTGAACGGCAAGGTAAGGGATGCTTTGCGCCTCTGGCTGCGGCAAAGGTGATGGTTTGCTGCATCAAGGCACGAATTCCCCCTTCTGCAGGAGTTTTCTTTACCCCATCAAAATGCTTATCTGCGCAACAACAAATTGCCCCATCGGGATAGAGGTCCTGTAATGAAAAGAATAGTCACCGCCCTGCTGCTGGCGCTCAATATGTTTGCATTTGCTCTGGCTGGCCCAGCACAGGCGCAACAAGCCGGACAGGAGACCGTCTGGATCCAGATCGCGGCCCGCCCGTCTCTGGCTGATGCCCAGCAGGAAGCGCAAAGCTATGCCGCGCGACTGCCCGATGTGGCCGGTTTCACCCTTGGCGCAGGTTGGTACGGCATCGTTCTTGGCCCCTATACCCGCCAGGATGCCGAACGGGTCCTGCAGGTCTACCGCAGCGAGGGGCAGATCCCCCGCGACAGCTTCATCGCCTTCCAGGCCAACCTACGCAATCAGTTCTATCCGGTCGGCGCACAGGATCAGGCCACCGCGACGGCTCCGACCACGGCTCCGGCCGTGCCGCAGGTGTCCGAACCTGTTGTTGAATCGCAGCCGCAAATCACCCTGCCCGATGAAACCCCGGCCGAGGCCCGCCGCAGCGAACGCCTGCTGACCCGAGAAGAGCGCGAGGAGCTTCAGATCGCCCTGAAAGCCGCCGGTTTCTATGCTGCTGCGATCGACGGCGCCTTTGGCCGCGGCACGCGCCGGTCCATGTCGGACTGGCAGTCCTTCAAGGGTTTTGAGCCCACCGGCGTTCTGACCACCGCACAGCGTCAGGTTCTGCTGGATGATTACAACGCGCCGCTGATTTCCGTCGGCATGGCCAATGTCATCGATACCGGCGCCGGGATCTCGATGGATATTCCCGCTGGTGAAGTCGCCTTCTCCCGCTATGAATCGCCCTTTGCCCATTACGACAGCCGCGGCTCTTTGGGCGTGCGCGTGCTGATGATCAGCCAGCGCGGCGACAAGAACACGCTGTTCGGTCTTTATGACATCATGCAGACGCTTGAGATCGTCCCTCTGGACGGCCCCCGGCAGCGCGGCAACGACAGTTTCACCATCGAAGGCAGCAACGGGCAGATCGTCTCTCATACCGAGGCCAGACTGCAGAATGGTGAGATCAAGGGCTTCACCCTGATCTGGCCGACCGGGGATGAGGACCGCCGTGCCCGGGTGCTGGCCGCCATGCAGAACAGTTTCCAGCGGCTTGACGGGGTGCTGGACGCCGCCGCAGGCAGCGACGTGCGCCAGAGCGTCGATCTGGTGTCCGGTCTGGAAGTGCGCAAGCCCCGCCTGTCCCGGACCGGTTTCTTTGTCGACCAGAACGGCGCCGTGGTGACGACCTCAGATGTGGTTGCAGGCTGCAGCCGGATCACGCTGGACCATGGCTATCAGGCAACCGTCGCCGCGAACAATGCCGAGGATGGCCTCGCGATCCTGCAGCCTGTCCAGAACCTGGCCCCGATGGCCGTTGCTGGGTTCACCACCCAGACGCCGCGCCTGCAATCCGAAATCGCCGTGTCGGGTTTCTCCTACGAGGGCATTCTGGGCGCTCCCAGCCTGACCTTCGGCACCCTGGCCGATATCAAAAGCCTTGATGGCAACAACGGCGTGATACGCTTGGATCTCGCAGCCCAGCCCGGCGATGCGGGTGGTCCGGTGCTGGATGCCTCTGGTGCGGTTCTGGGCATGCTGCTGCCGCGCGAAATCAAGGGCCGCCAACTGCCCGAGGGCGTCAGCTTTGGTATCAATGCCACGGCGCTGCGCAATGCGATTACGGCTGCAGGGATCGCCAGCGCCGATCAATCCGCCGGTGCCGCGCCCCTGTCGAACGAGGCACTGGTACGCCACGCCAGCGGCATGACCGTTCTGGTCAGCTGCTGGGAGTAACGACGTAGAAAAGACCTGCACATAAAGCAAAACGCCAGAGCCTGCCGCTCTGGCGTTTTCATTTGGCGGCACGCGTTGGTTCGGCTCAGAAGGCGTGGATACGGCCATCCCAGGTGTGAAAGCAGCCCGTCGTCTGCAGTGTCAGCACGTCGAATTCATGCATCAACCCAGCCGCCGATTCCTGGACCGAGATATCCCCTTCGCTGCCGCCCATATCGGTGCGCACCCAGCCGGGATGATAGATCCCGACCGAAATACCTTCAGGTTTCAAATCCGTCGCCAGATTGCGCCCGATGTTCAGCGCCGCCGCCTTTGAGGCGCGATAGGCATAGCTGCCCCCCGGGGCGCGGGCATGGCTGGCCATCTGGGAAGAAATGATCGCGATTTTCGGGTTATCCGACAGGCGCAGGTTCGGCAGCAACGCCTGCACAGTCAGGAACACGCCGGTGACATTCACCGCCAGGGACTTGCTCCAGACCTCGGTGGTGTAATCCTCCAGCGCCATGCCCTTGTCGATATAGACACCAGCGTTGCAGACCAGAAGATCAACCGGTTTATCGCCCAGGTGGGCGGCAAATCGCGCCTGCTGGCCGGAATCGCAGACATCAAGCCGCACCCCCGAGGAATGATCCCGCGAGGTGCCTGTCACCTCGTGCCCGGCCTCTGTGAGCTGCTTTACCAGCTCCCGGCCAATGCCCCGGCTCGCCCCGGTCACAACTGCGTGCATATGCCTGTCCCTTTAATTCGTTTTTCGCGTCGGACCGAAAGGCAGCGGCAAAACCGGCACCCCGTCCTCAATCAATGCCTTTGCCTCGTCCAGCCGCGCCTCGCCGTGAATGGCCCGTTCGGGCGCATCGCCCAAATGCATGGCACGCGCTTCCGAAACGAAATCCTTTCCGACGTAGTCCGAGTTCTCCTCGACCTGGCGCCGCAGCTCGCGGAGGGCCTTTTCCTGCTCGCTGGCAGGAGCGCTGAGGGCACCTGGCGCCCCTTCCGGCACCTGGGCAGGAACAGAAGCCTGCGGCGAAGCTCCGCCTGCCTGCGCGGACGCGGTGGCGGTATCGGGGTCAGTTGAGGGGGAAACAGACTTGCGACCGGGACGCACATGCGGCGCCATAATGGCCTTCTCCACCTTTTGCGAACCGCAGATGGCGCAGGACACCATCCCGGCGGCGGCCAGTTTGTCAAAGGCAGCAGCCGACTGGAACCAGCTGTCAAAGCTGTGACCCTCGGCGCATTTCAGACTATACTGTATCATCTCGTTTCTCGCAGCGGATACTGCCCATTACGCGTTCCCCTCACCTCACTTCAAGAGTTGAAAAGTTCAGAGCCGATCCCATCAGGATCAAACCGGGTAAGAATTTTCTTCAGCGCCTTTTCCTGCACCAGCCCAGCAGCCTTGCGCGGGGATGTCCACGCCCGCTGGCGCTGATGCCGTTCGGGGAACTCATCCTGCAAGGCCGTCACGATGACGGGATAGACCCGCACGACACAGGGCACAGGTGATAATTCGCTGCGCCATTTGTCATAGGTAAACTCGCCCAGGCAGCTGTCCACCGGAACGCCCCGCACGCCCGCTTCCTCCCAGGCTTCAATAGCTGCGGATTCGGCCAGGCTGCGCCCCGGGATCGGCCAGCCTTTCGGCAGGATCCAGCGCCCGGTTCCTCGCGACGTGATCATCAGAATCCGCGGCTTGCCGGTCTTAGTGATGCGAAAACACAGCGCCGCGACCTGGGTTGCGGTCCCCGTCCCCGACTTTGAAATGGCAGACAGAGCGGATCTGTTCAATGTGGCACCACCTGGGCTTGCAGGGTTTCTGTGGATACAGCCCCTATCCTCCTTTCACGATAGCAGAGAAAAGGCCCCCAGTTGAAGCGGGATCGACCGCTTAATCCTGCGTGCGGGTCCAGCGGGTCACATCTCCGTCAACACCGTCCCAGGCATCCGCGATCAGCGCCAGCCCCAGCACCCGGTCGGGGTTGGTGGGCGGCGGCATCAACACGCCCTCAAGCTTCTCGAAGCCAAACCGGCGGTAATAGGGCGCATCGCCCACCAGCATGACGCGCGCCCAGCCAGAATCGGCGGCCCGCGCAAGGCTGTCCCGGATCAGAGACCCGCCCAGCCCCTCCCCCTGGTGGGTCGGGTGTACCGCCACCGGGCCCAGCAACAGCGCATCCGCCGTACCCACATGCACCGGCCAGAACCGGATCGCACCGGCCAGAATGCCCTGTTCATCCCGCGCCACTAGGCTGAGGCCCGAAACCGGCGGAATCCCGTCGCGCAACCGATAGGACGACAGCGCCTCACGCCCCGGCGCAAAGCACAGATCATAAAGCGCCTCCACTTCCCAGCGGTCGTCCGGCTGCTCCGGTTTCAGTTCGATCACGCCACTCACGCCTCCGCGAAATCACCCGTAAAGGGGTGGAATTCGCCCTAGCACGGGCCTAAGCATTGAGCAAACAATTGGAGATGCGCATGTTCTACCGCCCCGAAGACGGCCACGGCCTGCCCCATAACCCGTTCAACGCCGTGATCACGCCGCGCCCGATCGGCTGGATCTCGTCCCGCTCGGCTGACGGGGTCAACAACTTGGCGCCCTATTCCTTTTTCAACGGCGTCGCCTATACGCCGCCGCAGGTGATGTTTGCCTCCACCGGCAGCAAGGAAGACCAGGACAACACCAAGGACAGCATGGCCAATATCGAGGAGACCGGCGTCTTCTGCGTCAATATCGTCTCCTACGCCATGCGCGATGCGATGAATGCCAGCTCGCAGACCTTGGGCAAAGAGGTCGATGAATTCGCCCATGCGGGTCTTACCGCCGAGGACTGCCAGACCATCAATTGCGCCCGCATTGCCGGTGCCCCCGCCGCGCTGGAGTGCAAGCTGACCAAGATCGTGACGCTACCCGGAGTCTCCAACCGCGTCGCCTTTGGCGAAGTGACCGGCGTGCACCTGCGCGATGACTGCATGAAGGACGGCATGTTCGACGTCACCACATTTGAACCGCTGGCCCGCCTTGGTTACCGCGATTATTCCCGTGTGACCGAGGTCTTCTCGCTGGCCCGCCCCGACGACTGAGCCCCATCATGCCCCTTCCCGATCCCGGCCTGCGCCACCCGATCATCCTGCCAGACGGCACGCCCCATGCGGGCACCGTGATGCTGTCGCGCGCGGTGGACCATCCCAATTTCCAGGTTGGCGATTACAGCTATGCCTCGGATTTCGATCCGCCAAAGGACTGGGCGTCGCATCTGGCGCCCTACCTGTTCCCCGGTGCCCGCGAAAGGCTGGTGATCGGACGCTTTTGCCAGATCGCCCATGGCGCGCGTTTCATCACCGCCTCGGCCAACCACGGGCAGGACGGGCTCAGCTGCTACCCCTTCCCGGTCTTCGACCCCGCGCAGATGGCAGGTTTTCAGCCCGACACCCGCGATACCGTGATCGGTAATGACGTCTGGATCGGCTATGGCGCAATAATCCTGCCCGGTGCGCGCATCGGCGATGGCGCCATCATCGGCGCAGGCGCTGTGGTGCGCGGCTCGGTTCCGGCCTATGGCATCGTCACCGGCAATCCCGGACGCGCCGAGCGCTTTCGCTTTTCAAAACCCCAGATCGCGCGGCTTCTGGCCCTCAAATGGTGGGACTGGCCTGTCGATCTGATCCTGCGCGCCGAGCCTGCGCTGCTGTCCGGCGATCTCGATATGCTCGAAAGCCTCGCGCCCGACTGACACCTGCCCAAGCTGCTGCTTCGGAGCCGCCCTCGACGCAAGCCTGCGGGCACGAAGCCGGACCAAGTGCAAGCCAAATTGCCGAGGTTCCGCGCCCCAAACAGGGGCGTGGATACGGCCATTTTGCTTGTCGCGCGGGACAGGGTTCGTGACAGACAGGCCGCGCGTGGGCGGATCCGGGGCTGCTGCTTTGGTGAGCCCGAGACTTCTTCCTTAATACCCTACACACATCAAAAAGGGGCCTCCGCATCCGGAGGCCCCATTCAATTTTCCAGACTTAACCTAGACGGTCAGTGGCCGCCCAGAACCCCGGTCTTCACCGAGTAATCCACCGCCAGCGCGTATTCCGGGTCATCGTCGCTGTCGACCATCAAGTGGCCGGCCTTGGAAAGGAGCTGGTGGCAATCACGGCTGAGGTGACGCAGCACGATGGTCTTGCCCTCCTCCTCGTACTTTCCGGCCAGCGCCTCGATCGCCTGCAGAGCAGACTGGTCCACCACCCGGCTGTTGGCAAAATCGACGATCACACGCTCGGGATCGCCTGCCACGTCGAAGAGCTCGATGAAACCATCGGTGGAGCCAAAGAACAGCGGACCTTCGATTTCATAAACCTTGGCCCCCTTGTCGCTGGCGGATTCGCGGGTGCGGGCGTGAATGCGGCGCGCGTTGTTCCAGGCATAGGCCAGCGCCGAGACGATCACCCCGACCACCACGGCGATGGCAAGGTCGGTCATCACCGTCACCACCGTCACCAGCACGATCACAAAGGCATCCATCAGCGGCACCTTGGTCATGATCTTGAGACTGTTCCAGGCGAAGGTGCCGATCACCACCATGAACATCACCCCCACCAGCGCCGCCAGCGGGATCTGTTCGATCAGCGGCGAAGCCACGACGATAAAGGTCAACAGGAACAGCGCCGCCGCAATACCGGCGATCCGGGTGCGGCCACCCGACTTCACGTTAATCATCGACTGACCGATCATGGCGCAGCCGCCCATGCCGCCAAAGAAACCGGTGACGATATTCGAGGTGCCCTGTGCGATGCACTCCTGGCTGGCACCGCCGCGCTTGCCGGTGATTTCGCCCACCAAGTTCAGCGTCAGCAGGCTTTCGATCAGACCAATGGCGGCCAGGATCACCGCATAGGGCAGGATGATCTCAAGGGTTTCCAGATTGAACGGCGCCAGCGCAGTCCCATAAAGGCCAATGCCATCACCAAAGGGATTGTGAAAGGCCGGAAAGCCGCCTTCGATCGAGGCCAGATCGCCGACCCGCGGCACATCAAGGCCCAGTGCGATCACGAGGATTGCCACGATGCCAATGCCCGCCAGCGGCGCCGGGATCACCGAGGTGATCTTGGGCGTGCCCCAGATAATCGCCATGGTCAGGGCCACCAGCCCCAGCATCATATAAAGCGACAGGCCGGACAACCACTCGGTGCCACCGCTGCCGGGGACCTTGAACTGGGTGAGCTGCGCCAGGAAAATAACGATGGCCAGACCGTTCACAAAGCCCAGCATCACCGGATGCGGCACCAGACGGATGAATTTACCCCAATGCATCACCCCGGCGATCACCTGCAGGATGCCCATCAGCACCACGGTTGCAAAAAGATACTCGACGCCGTGTTCCGCCACCAGCGCCACCATGACCACCGCAAGCGCCCCCGTCGCCCCCGAGATCATGCCGGGCCGTCCGCCGATCAGCGCCGTGATCAACCCCACCATAAAGGCCGCATAAAGGCCCACCAGCGGGTGCACCCCGGCGACAAAGGCAAAAGCCACCGCCTCGGGGACCAGCGCCAACGCCACGGTCAGCCCCGACAACAGCTCAGTGCGCACGCGGCCCACGGACCAGCCCTCGTCCTGCATGATGGATAGGTTCGGCGGGGAAATACGATTGGCCAAAAGGGCCATGGCGGCGCGTTTCATCAAGAATACCTGCGGTTGGAGGAGGTCACGTTGTGGCCCGCCCCTAGCTGAAACTGGCCTTGGGGGCAAGGCTCGTGATCCGATCTGACCTCCTCTCGCCCTTTGGTTAGCGGGCTGAAATCACCTGCAATAGCGCACTGCCCAAAAACAGACCAAACCCAAAAAGACCATGCGTGATCAGACTGTTCAATCGAGCGCGCCACGGAAAGGCTGTCTTGCGGGCGGCAAATCCCAAACCCATTGCGGGCTGCAACAGGCAAAAGGGCAAGACCACCGTCAATACTCCGTAGCCAAGCGACAGGCCAAAGGCCGGTGCCTGAAGCCATCCTGCGCCAGCTATGCCCCACAGGCCGAAGGCTAGCGCGCCCCCAACCGCATAGTGAAACATCCAACCCAGCGCGGTTTCAAAACCCCTTGGGGGCATCTTCTTTTCGCCGGCGCCCAGCATCAGGCGTCTTTGGAAAAGACCCAACACCCAGCGTGCGACAAGTCCCCAGTTCGGCCCCGGCACGCCCATCCAGCGGCCTCGCGCCCATGCTGCGACATCAATCAGCGCAGTTGCAACGCTCCCAACGAAAGTGACCTGCCAGATCAGGCTCCAATGCATCTCCATAATTTGCTCCTGTTTCATAACTCAAACTGCTAGAGATCTGAGGTGTGCAAATTCAAGCCAGCTTGAGGTCAAGATGAAATCTCTGGATATCGCCGAGGTTGCCCGGTGCAGCGGCGTCAAACCCTCTGCCCTGCGATACTACGAAGATATCGGCCTGATCCGCGCCGACAGCCGGAAGGGCTTGCGACGTCAGTATGACGACAGCGTTCTGGACCGGCTCGCGCTCATTGCCATGGGACGGGCCGCCGGGTTCAACCTGCAAGAGATAGGCGCCATGCTGGGCAATGCAGACGGGTTCGATCTCGACCGCCAAAGACTGCACGCGCGCGCAGATGAGGTCGAGCAGCGCATCCGAGAGCTCCGTGTCCTGTCCCGTGCGCTGCGCCACGTGGCAGAATGCACTGCTCCGGACCACAGTCAGTGCCCCACCTTCCGGCGCATGATGGACAGCGCCTTGACCCGCGCATCGACACCAAAGCGCTGACCTCTCGCACGGGGTTACCTGCGCGCCCAGCCCATCCGGTTTCGGCATCGTGAGACAGCGGGGCTTGCCAAAAGGGCGCCGTCTTGCGCATACCCAAGAAGCAACATCAGCAGGAGAATAGGACGTGACCAAGGACACCATGATCGCCGTCATCGGCGGCTCCGGCATCTACGATATCGACGGGCTGGACGGGGCCGAGTGGGTCAGCGTTGAAACCCCCTGGGGTACGCCCTCGGATCAAATCCTGACCGGCACGCTGGACGGCGTGAAAATGGCCTTCTTGCCGCGGCATGGGCGTGGCCACGTGCATTCCCCGACCGAAGTGCCCTACCGCGCCAATATCGACGCGCTGAAACGGCTGGGCGTTACAGATGTGTTTTCCGTCTCTGCCTGCGGGTCTTTTCGCGAAAACATGGCGCCGGGCGATTTCGTCATCGTCGATCAGTTCATCGACCGCACCTTTGCACGGGAAAAATCCTTCTTCGGGACCGGCTGCGTCGCCCATGTCAGCGTCGCCCACCCCACTTGCGAGCGGCTCAGCGATGCGGCCGAGGCGGCAGCGCGCGATGCCGGGATCACCGTGCACCGCGGCGGCACCTATCTTTGCATGGAGGGGCCGCAGTTCTCCTCGGTGGCGGAATCGAAAATGTACCGCGAAAGCTGGGGCTGCGACGTGATCGGCATGACCAACATGCCCGAGGCCAAACTCGCCCGCGAAGCAGAGCTGTGCTACGCCTCCATCGCGATGGTGACCGATTATGACAGCTGGCACCCGGATCATGGCGCCGTTGATATCACCGAGATCCTGGCCACGCTGCAGGGCAACTCCAGCAACGGGCGTGAACTCGTGCGCCGCTTGCCGGGCATTCTGGGCGCCGACCGTGCGCCCTGCCCGCATGGCTGCGACCGGGCGCTGGAATACGCCATCATGACCGCCCCCGAAAAACGCGACCCTGCGGTTCTGGCCAAACTGGATGCGGTGGCAGGCCGCGTGCTCAGCGACTGATCGCCCTCCAATCGTCTTGGGCCCGCTCACCGCCGCTCTGCGGCACCGGGCGCCCCAGGATCGCAAGGTTTTCCTTGCATGGGCGGCGCGCTTCGGCCAAACCCCGTGGCGGCTCCGGTGCCCCTTTACCGGTCCGGGCCGCACCCATCCGCGCCATCCGTTCCCGCAAGCAGGAGCCTTCCATGCCCAAGAAAACCGCCGTCAAAGACTACATCCGCACCATCGTCGATTTCCCGCACGAAGGGATCATGTTCCGCGATGTCACCACCCTGTTCGCCGATCCGCGCGGGTTCCGTATGGCCATCGACCAGATGCTGCACCCCTACGCCGGTGAGCGGATCGACAAGGTCGTGGGTCTTGAGGCGCGCGGTTTCATCCTGGGTGGCGCCATCGCTCACCAGCTAAGCGTCGGCTTTGTGCCGATCCGCAAGAAAGGCAAGTTGCCCGGCACCACCATCAGCGAAGAATACCAATTGGAATACGGCGAAGCGATTGTCGAGATCCACGACGATGCCATCCAGCCCGGAGAAAAGGTGCTAGTGGTCGATGATCTGCTGGCCACCGGCGGAACCGCAGGCGCCGGGATCAAGCTGATCGAGCGGCTGGGGGGCGAGATCATCTCCTGTTCCTTCATTGTCGACCTGCCCGATCTGGGCGGCCGCAAGAAGCTTGAGGATCTCGGAATGGACGTCCACGTCCTGTGCGAATTCGAAGGCGACTGAACCGGCCCGCGCCGAAGGAGGGTCACGGATCAGTCACATCCTGATCACGTTTTGTTGATTGGAAATCATGACGCCGCCGGGCTTAGCTCCGGCGGTTTTCTTGTCAAACCCCTCCCGGCGAAAACCCGCTTCATCCGGACCGCCCCCTCTGCCGTAGGTCTCACGATGCCTGACGAAAGGTGTCGCACAACCGAAACACATGAGGAGACCAAGATGTTCCGCAAGATGATGACGACCACCGCAGCCACGCTGTTCATGGCCGGAGCGGCCTTCGCAGGCGGTCATTCAAAGGATATCGTCGACACCGCTGTCGGCGCCGGAGACTTCAACACCCTGGTCGCCGCCGTAAAGGCCGCCGGTCTGGTGGACACCCTGAAAGGCGAAGGTCCTTTCACCGTCTTCGCCCCGACCGATGCCGCCTTTGCCGCCCTGCCCGAAGGCACGGTCGAAGACCTGCTGAAGCCCGAGAACAAGGAAAAGCTGGTGTCGATCCTGACCTACCACGTGGTGCCGGGCAAGGTGATGTCCGGTGACCTTACTGACGACATGAGCGCCGCAACCGTGCAGGGCAGCGCGGTGATGATTGATCTCGACAAGGGTGTGATGGTCAACGATGCCAGCGTGGTCACCGCCGATATCGAGGCCGAGAACGGCGTGATCCACGTGATCGACAAGGTCATCCTCCCGAAGTAAGCGCAGACGCGAATTCGTGATGGCGAATTCAGTTGCAGCCCGCCGGCACGCGCCCTAGCGTGCCGGCATGAACACTGCCGCGATCCTTGACAGCCGCTATTCCTGGCTTCGACTTCTTATCACCCTGGCCATTGCAACCGTGGCCAATGTGGGCATGTGGGCGATCATTGTCATCATGCCCGCCGTCGAAGCCGAATTCGGCTCCGGACGCGCGGCCTCTTCCATGCCCTATACGCTCACCATGGTGGGTTTTGCCCTTGGCAACCTGCTGATCGGGCGGCTGGTGGACAGGTTTGGCATTACCCTCGCGCTGATTGGCGCCGTTGCTGCGACGGCTTCGGGTTATGTGCTCTCCACCTTTGCGCCGACGATGGCGGTTCTGTCTCTCACGCACCTGCTTCTGGGTCTCGGCACAGCAGCAGGTTTCGGCCCTCTGATCGCAGATATCTCGCACTGGTTCCTGCGCCGGCGCGGTATCGCCGTGGCGCTGGTGGCCAGCGGCAATTACCTCTCTGGTGCGATCTGGCCGACGCTGCTTGCCGGGCTGCTGGAGACTGGCGGCTGGCGCATGGTCTATTTCGCCCTGGCCGCGATCACCGTTGCCGTGGTGATCCCGCTTGCACTGCTGCTGCGCCGCCGAGTCCCGGCAGAGGCCTATGCGGCCTCTGATGCCGCCTCGGCGCTCAATGCGCGCAGCACCGGCATGTCCGCGCGCACCCTGCAATGGCTGCTGGGACTTGCCGGGATCGGCTGCTGCGTCGCCATGTCGATGCCCCAGGTGCATATCGTTGCCTATTGCGTCGGCCTTGGCTACGGGCCTGCAGTGGGGGCGGAGATGCTGTCGCTGATGCTGCTGGGCGGTGTGGTCAGCCGGATCCTTTCAGGCCTTGCGGCCGACCGGCTTGGCGGCGTGGCGATCCTGCTGATCGGTTCGGTCCTGCAATGCATCGCGCTGTTCTTCTACCTGCCCTTTGACGGCATGGTGCCGCTTTATCTGGTGAGCGCGCTGTTCGGCCTCGCGCAGGGGGGCATCGTGCCCAGCTATGCGCTGGTGGTGCGCGAATACATGCCCCCGAAAGAGGCCGGTGCGCGGGTCGGATTCGTGATGATGATGACCATCCTCGGCATGGCTCTGGGTGGCTGGATGTCCGGATGGATCTACGACGTGACCGGCAACTACCAGATGGCCTTCATCAACGGTATTGCCTGGAACGGGCTGAATATCCTGATTATCGGCTACCTGCTGATGCGCAGCCGCCCGCAGAAACCGTCGGCCACCCCCAGCATCGCCTGACCCTTCGCCCGCGCTCTGCCGAACCGTGCCCCCTGCGCACAGCGGGCTTTTCACGCTGCCGGGCCCAAGACTGTGAGGGGGCTGGCACAGCCCAATCCTGCGGGCGCGGGAGCGCCACGTTGTCAGGTACCTTGCCGCAGCACCGCGCCGGGGTTCATGATGCCATGGGGATCGAGCGCCGCCTTGATGGCGCGCATCGCTGCCAGTTTTACCGGATCGCCATAACGCTCCAAATCGCCTGTCTTCATACGCCCGATACCGTGCTCAGCGCTCATCGACCCGTCGAAATCAGCCACCAGATCATGCACCGTGCGTTTCACATCCTCGCGCAGGTGTTCGTATTCCTTGCGCGTCTTTCCCGCCGCCGGGAAGACGTTGTAATGCAGGTTGCCATCGCCCAGGTGGCCAAAGCAGTTTATCCGCATATCGCCCGATCCCAGTCGGGCGATGGCCTCTCCGCCGCGCGTGATGAAATCCGGAATTTCCGAGATCGGCACCGAGATATCGTGGCTGGAAATCGCGCCGATCAGACGGTTGGCCTCGGGGATCGTCTCGCGCACCGTCCACAGGGCCTCGCGCTGCGCCGCCGACTGGGCAATCACCCCGTCCTGCGCCAGATCGGCCTCCAGCGCCGCCTCGAACAGGTCCGCAAGCGCCTCTTCCGGGTCCAGCCCGCGCGCCAGCCCCAGCTCGATCAGCACGCACCATTCCGGCGCCTCGGCAAAGGGTTGGCGTACCTGCGGCATGGTTTCTGCCAGAAACGCCAGCCCCTGCCGGTGCATCAGTTCAAAGGCGCTGATCCCTTCGCCCAGCTGGTCACGCGCCAGCGACAACAGCGCAATCGCCGCCTGCGGCGAAGGCACCACAAAGACCGCGGTGCCCTGCATTGCCGGGATGGGTGACAGCTTCAGCGCCGCCGCGGTAATGACACCCAAGGAGCCTTCGGAGCCGACCAGAAGATTGCGCAAATCATATCCGGTATTGTCTTTCCTGAGGCGCGACAGCCCATGCCAGACCTCTCCATTGGGCAGCACGGCCTCCAGCCCCAGACACAGATCGCGGGCATTGCCATAGCGCAGCACATTGACCCCGCCTGCATTGGTCGCAAGGTTGCCGCCAATCCGGGCCGAGCCTTCGGCGGCCAGCGACAGCGGGAACAAGCGTCCGGCCTCAGTCGCGGCCGCCTGCACATCGGCAAGGATCGCGCCCGCTTCGGCAATCAGCACGTTTTCCTCGGGGTAGACGCCGCGGATCGCGGTCATCTTTTCCAGCGACAGCAGCAGGGGCGTCGGGCCTTCCGGCATCACCTGACCGCCGACCAGACCGGTACCGCCGCCATAGGGGACCACCGGCACCCGTGCCTCATGCGCAGCGCGCACCAGCGTTGCGACCTCTTCGGTGGAATGCGGCACGGCCAGCACCCCCGCCCGCCCCTGATACCTTCCACGCGGCTCTTCCAGATAGCGTGGGTCGGCGGGGCGCAAAACACCCTCTGGCAGTTGATCGGCAAGGCGGGCGACAAAGGCGGAATCGGCAGAATTCAGTGTCATGAAACCTGCATGTCCAATTGCGCCTCTCAAGGCAAGACTGCTTACTCGTCTTTGCGCAGATAGGAGGGGCGCAGGACATGGATCGTCGGCCTATCCGGCAGGCTGCGCAGCGACACGGTGATATCCGCCGCGCCATCCTGCACCACGTCGAACTCCGGCCCGATCTGCGACAGGAAACGCTCCAGCGAGTAATCGGTGAACCAATGCATCGGCAGGATTACCGAGGACCGCAGCCGGTTCAACACCTCGACCATTTCAGGCAGCGCCAGGGTCATGCCGCCATCCACGGCGGCCATCACCACGTCAAGTCGCCCCAGCGCCGCGAATTGCTCGGGCGTCGGCACGTGGTGCAGATGGCCCAGATGCCCGATGCACAGCCCGGCGACCTCAAACACAAAGATCGAATTCCCGGCCACCTCGACCCCATCGCTGTAGGCAGAGCGGATATCGGTGGGCACGTTGCGGATCAGCATTTCACCCAGGTCCAGATAGTGGCTGATCCCTTCACCAAAGGCACCCCAGCCTTCCAGCACATGCGGGATGGCCGGATCGGGGTGGGCGGTCCAATGGGTTTCATGAGCGTGGTTCATGGTGACCACATCCGGGATGAAATCGGCCGATCCGGTAAAGCCGGTGAAGTCGGTCACCACGTTCAGTCCACCTTCGGTCTGAATCAGGAAACTGGCGTGCGACAGATACCGGATCCGCACCGAATGTTCCGGCACCGGGTCCTGCCAGCTGGCCTTGTGCAGATAGGCGATCCCCGGGGCCGCCTCAGCGAGAGCAATGCAATGGCTGGCCCGGCGCTCCTGCGCGGCCAGCGGAGCGGCGAAGATTGCCGAGACTACGAGCGAAACCAGATACTGAACAAAAACACGCATGGCAGAAGTGTAGCGCACTCGCCCTTCCTGTCAGCCTGTTTTCCGCAAAATCAGCAAAAGTGAGCCTCAGCCCCCCAGACACTGCCCCGAGTTATGCGCCGCTGCGCTCTGATCGTGTCGGCAAACACTCCCGCCCGGCCCGCGGCATTCACAGAATGCCCCTGCCCCGTTGGGCCCGGCGCCGCGCTAGGCGCGGCGCTGCACCGTGCAACGCGCGGTGCCATGCCCAAGGCCGCTAGCGCGCATCGGCGCAGCCGGTGCACCTACGGGCGCGGAAGGGGTCGCCCTCATACTTCGAATAGGTATTTCTAAGCCTGACCAACCAGCGTCTTGCCGCGCCGGTCGTGGCGCAGCGAGGCATAGAGCACATGCGTGCGCCAGCGGCCATTGATCTGCAGATAGGATTGCGCCACGCCTTCGTATTTGAAACCTGAGCGTTCCAGCAAACCGCGCGAAGCCACGTTTTCCGGCAAGCAGGCTGCCTCGATTCGGCTGAGGTCCAGCTTGCCAAAGGCATGATGCACCACCGCGCCAATCGCCTCGGCCATGTAACCACGCCGCGCAAAGGGCTGCCCGGTCCAGTATCCAAGGGTGCCCGCCTGCGCCGGGCCGCGGCGGATATTGTCCAGCGTGATCGCCCCCACCAGCGTCTGATCCGAGCGCCGGATCAGGAACAGCGGCAGCGCCGAGCCGGAGGACACCGCCCGCTGCGCCCAGTAGACCCGGTTGGTAAAGGCCTTGCGGCTGAGGTGATCCGGCGCCCAGACCGGCTCCCAAGGGACAAGGTAGTCCTGGCTTTGCAGCCGCAACGCGGCCCAGCCGTGAAAATCGCCATGCACCGGCGGTCTGAGCGTCAGACGTTCTGTTTCAAGCCGGACTTTACGGCGGGACAGCAGCATCAGGCAGCGCGCCTCTCCTGCAGCCGCGCCAGACTGGGCGCATCTGCGACCGGACCATAAAGCGCCAACGCGGCCGGTGCCGCGACCGCAAGGCGTTCGGCCAAAGCCCGCACCCCGGCGACGGTCACCGCATCAATGCGGGCCACGGTATCCTCCAGAGGCGGTACCCGGTCCCAGATCTGCACCAGACGGGCCAGACGTTCGGCGCGGTTCGACGGGCTTTCCAGCCCCATCAGCATGCCGGCCTTCATCTGGGCGCGCGCGCGCGCAACTTCGTCTTCGCGCATATCTTCGGCGGCGCGCTTCATTTCGTCGATGGTGATATGCGCCAGATCGGCAAGCTGATCGCCCGAAGTCCCTGCATAAATCGTCGTCGACCCGGTATCCGCATAGGCGCCTGCCTGCGCAAAGATAGTATAGCAAAGACCCCGCTTTTCGCGGATTTCCTGGAACAGACGCGAGGACATGCCGCCGCCAAGGGCGCTGGCATAGATCTGCGCGGTGTAGATCTCATCATCGCGGTAGCCGGGGCTTTCAAGAGCCAGCGCAAAATGAGCCTGCTCCAGCTGCTTATCCCGCCGCGCCTCGCCGCCACCGGTAAAGCGCGCGGCATCCGGTTCCGGTACTGGCCGTGGCGCCATATGGCCGAACTGCGCCTCGGCCAGCCGCACCAGCGCTTCGTGATCCACCGCACCGGCCGCGGCCAGAATCATCTGTCCCGGTCCGTAGTGCTGATCGACAAAGCCTTGCAGGTCATTACGAGAAAAGCTGCGAATGCGTTCTGCCGGGCCCAGAATGGTGCGCCCCAGCGCCTGATCGCGATAGCTTTCTTCCTGCAACCAATCAAAGATCACATCGTCCGGCGTATCCAGCGCCTGACCGATCTCCTGCAGGATCACCCCGCGCTCGACCTCAATCTCACGCGGGTCGAACACCGGATTGAGCAGGATATCCCCGATCACATCCATCGCCAGCGGCACGTCATCCTTCAGCACCCGCGCGTAATAGGCTGTAACCTCGCGGCTGGTATAGGCGTTGATATAGCCTCCCACATCCTCGATCGCCTCGGCAATCTGCAGCGCCGAACGGGTCTTAGTCCCCTTGAAGGCCATATGCTCAAGAAAATGGGCAATCCCATTCTGTTCAGGCCGCTCGTGGCGGCCGCCTGCTGTCACCCAGATCCCGATAGAGGCGGATTCCAGCCCCGGCATGTTCTCCGAAACGATGCGGAACCCGTTGGCGAGTGTGTGTTGCTGGACTGTCAATTCGCGATGTTCTTTCTGATATGCGCCTCAAGGGCGGCCAGATCGTTGTCGATGCGGGTGACGCGCTCGTCGCGCTCATAAAGATCCGCCATGCGGGCGGGCAGCGGCGGGTGGATACCACTCGCCTCTTCCACCGCGGCTGGGAATTTCGCCGGGTGGGCCGTCGCCAGCGTCACCATGGGGATATCGGCAACGCGCAACTGGTTTGCAACCTTCACACCAACTGCGCCGTGGGGGCACAGCAGTTCGCCCGAGGCGGCCCATTCGGATTTGATCGCCGCCATGGTTTCTTCTTCCGAGGCGCGGCCCGAAACATAGGTCTCCTGCAGCGCCTGCATAGCGCCCTGGCTGACCTCAAAGCCGCCCGTCTTCAGCTCATCCATCAGCTGACCCACGGCAGCGCCATCCTGCCCGTAGGCGTAGAACAGGGCACGTTCAAAGTTGGAAGAGACCTGAATGTCCATCGACGGGCTGATCGAGGGAATGGTGTCCCCCTTGAAATAGCCCTGCCCCGAGAGGCAGCGGTGCAGGATGTCGTTCTGGTTGGTGGCGACCACCAGCTGGTCGATGGGCAGGCCCATCTGTTTGGCTATATAGCCGGCGAAGATGTCACCAAAGTTGCCCGTGGGCACGGTGTAGCTGATCTTGCGATGCGGCGCGCCAAGGCTGACAGCAGAGGAGAAGTAATAGACCACCTGCGCCAACACACGGGCAAAGTTGATCGAGTTCACCCCGGCAAGGCGTACGCTGTCACGGAACTCAAAATCGTTGAACATATCCTTGACCGCCGCCTGACAGTCATCGAAGTCGCCTTCGACCGCCAGCGCGTGCACGTTGCTGTCCGCAGGCGTGGTCATCTGGCGGCGCTGCACCTCGCTGACGCGGCCATGGGGGTAAAGGATGAAGACATTGACCGCATCCAGCCCCCGGAAAGCTTCAATCGCGGCAGAGCCGGTATCGCCAGAGGTGGCGCCGACGATGGTCACGCTTTCGCCGCGGCGTTTCAGGGCGACTTCGAAGAGCTGACCGATCAGCTGCATCGCGAAATCCTTGAACGCGAGGGTCGGGCCGTGGAACAGCTCCAACAAGAAATGATTGGGCGCCAACTGTTTCAGCGGCGCGCGGGCAGCGTGACCAAACCCGGCATAGGCCTTGGCGATGATCTCGCGGAATTCGTCATCGGTGAAGCAATCGCCGAGGAAGGGACGCATCACCCGGAAGGCCGTTTCCTCGTATGAGAGGCCGGACAGCGCGGCGATCTCATCATGGCTCATCTGCGGGATCTCGGCGGGCACATAAAGGCCGCCGTCGCGGGCCAGCCCGGTCAGCATCGCCTCTTCGAACGTCAGCTCGGGCGCCTGCCCGCGGGTGGAGATGTATTTCATCGCTTCAGCCTTCGGATTTGGCGCGGTTGCGCCACAGGAAATAGGCGGTCATCGCTGCCCAGATAAAGGCCAGCGAAAACCAGGTGAGTGCATATTGCAAGTGGTCATTGGCAATGCCCGATATGGTAACGGGCTGCGGCAAGGTCGCGCTGGGATCCACTACGTCCGAGCGCAGCTCGCGCAGGATCACCATTGCCGGTTCTGTGTCCAGCTCTGCCGCCATCGGGGCCACGTCGCGGGCATACCAGATGTTCTTTTCCGTGTCCGGCTCCGGTGTGAACCCGTCCACCTCGACCGGCCAGTGCAGGTTGCCGATCACGGTCGCGAGGCCGGTGGTGCGGGTCTCATCCTTGCGGCTGGCGATGATGAAGCCACGGTCCAGCAGCAGGCGACGACCGCCGTCGGTCACGAAAGGCGCGATAACGCGATAGCCCGCGCCGGTGCCCTGGATCGAGGTCAGAACGTGCAATTCACCCGGCAGGATCTCGCCCTCAAGACGCACAGGCAAGTATTTGTCACGCTCCGGCTCCAGCACCTCGGGCAAGGGGCCGGGGGCATCCGCAATGCGCGCTTCGATGGTGGCCAGGATGTCTTCCTTCCATGCCAGGCGCTGCATCTGCCAGATCCCAAGCGATAACAGCGCCAATAGGCCCAGCCCGCCAACAAGGGATAGAAAGATAAACCGCCGCATCGCGTCCTCATCGCCAATGGAAAAGCGCGCGGAGGAAGCCCCCGCGCGCTGCGTTTCTTACGGGCTGTCTGCGGATTTTGGAACCACAAACCTGTACCCGCTACAATTTCCGGTGTCGCCCGGGTCGGCTTAGTGCGCCAGACCTGCGGTGCCCCAGACGTAGACCGCTACGAAGAGGAACAGCCAGACAACGTCAACGAAGTGCCAGTACCAGGCAGCGGCCTCGAAACCGACGTGCTGCTCGGGGGTGAAGTCACCTTTCAGCGCACGGATAAGGCAGACCGTCAGGAAGATGGTGCCGATGATCACGTGGAAGCCGTGGAAACCGGTGGCCATGAAGAAGTTCGAGTAGAACTCATCAGCCCCGAATTCCCAGCCTTCGTGCAGCAGGTGCGCGTATTCATAGCCCTGCAGGAAGGTGAAGAAGAGGCCCAGAACGATACCGATGGACAGGCCCTGAACCAGCGCCTTGCGGTCGTTGTTGTGCACCAGTGCGTGGTGCGCCCAGGTCACGGCACAGCCGGACAGCAGCAGGACCAGGGTGTTGATCAGCGGCAGGTGGAAGGCATCGACCGGATAGATGTCGGGCTGCACATAGGAGGTGCCGACATAGGTTTCCATCGGGTAGATGGCGTGTTTGAAGAACGACCAGAACCAGGCGAAGAAGAACATCACCTCGGACATCACGAAGAGGATGAAGCCATAACGCAGGCCGATGCGGACCACCGGGGTGTGATCGCCCTGACGGCTTTCGGCCACCACTTCGGACCACCAGGCGAACATGACATAGAGCACCATCGCCAGGCCGCCCCAGAACAGCCATGCCGTGATGCCATGCATCCACAGCACTGCGCCGAACAGCATTGCAAACCCGCCTACGGAGCCCAGAAACGGCCAGATCGACGGCGGCAGAATATGAAAGTCGTGATTTTTAGCATGCGCCATTTAAGTGTCCCTCACCTAGCGGCCTAGTTCGTGGTTATGCCTGCCCCGGCTTTATCACCGGTGTCGAGAGCGGCATAGCCCTCGGGCAGATCGATTTCATAGAACGTGTACGAAAGCGTGATCGTATGCACGTATTTTGCGTCCCGGTCGTTGACGATTTCCGGATCCACAAAGAAGGTCACGGGCATCTGCACCCGCTCCCCCGGTTGCAGCACCTGCTCTGTGAAGCAGAAACAGGCGATTTTCTCAAAGTAGCCACCGGCCGAATAAGGCGTCACGTTATACGCTGCCTGCCCCGCGACGGGGTGGTCGGTTGGATTGTATGCTTCGTAGAAGGCCAGACCGGTCTCGCCGATCTTCAGCTCCATCTCGCGCTGCACCGGTTTGAACTCCCAGGGCATGTCGCGCTCCTTGGAACCGTCAAAGCGCACCGTGATGGTCTGATCCAGCACAGTATCCGCGCCTTGCTCTGCCACGCCGGTGACGCCGCCAAATCCGGTGACCCGGCAGAACCAGTCATAGAAGGGCACCGACGCCCAAGACAGCCCGCCCATCAGCGCGACCACGCCGACCAGTTGCAGAACCGTTTTCTGAGGTCCTTTGATCGCCATCAGCCCTGCCCCGCCTGTGATTGGGTCTGCGGGAATTTGAAGCCGTTCGAGGTGACCTTGACCATGGTCAGAGCCAGCACCAGCACCACAAAGGCGCCCAGCAGCAGGCCAACGCCCATGTTGCGCCCGAGGCGCCGTTTGTGCAGTTCATGTTCCTTGCGCAAAGCCATATTACCAGCCTCCCAGACCATAGGGTTTCAACAGGGCTTCAACGAGAATCGCGCCGAAGTGCAAAAAGAGGTAGAGCAGCGACAGCTTGAAGAAACTGCGCTCAGCCTTGAAATTGTCGGCCTCGCTGTCGTCCTCATCGCGGCGGAAGATCTTCCAGGCGCCGTGCAGGAACAGCGCGTTCAGTACCACGGCCACGGCCAGATAGACCGGACCACCGATGCCCGAGAACCCGGTGCCCACAGCCAGAACCGCCAGCAGGATGGTGTAGACGAGGATATGAACGCGGGTGGCGCGGCGACCGTGGGTCACGGTCAGCATCGGAACGCCCGCATCATCGTAATCCGAGCGCATGAACAGCGCCAGCGCCCAGAAGTGCGGCGGCGTCCACATGAAGGTCAGCGCGAACATCAGCCAGGGTTCAACCGACATGGTGCCGGTGGCGGCGATCCAGCCGATCACTGGCGGGAAGGCCCCGGCGGCACCGCCGATAACGATGTTCTGCGGCGTCGCCCGCTTCAGCCACATGGTGTAGATGACGACGTAAAAGAAGATGGTGAAGGCCAGAAACGCACCGGCAAAGAGGTTCGTCGCCAGTCCCAGCATGATGCAGGAAAGGCCCGAAAGCGCCAGGCCAAGGCTCAGCGCCTCGCCCTTGTCGACCTTGCCTGCGGGAATCGGGCGCGACTTGGTCCGTTTCATCACCTGATCGATATCCGCATCCCACCACATGTTGAGCGCGCCAGAGGCGCCACCACCGATGGCAATGAACAGAATTGCGGCAAATCCGATGACCGGATGCACACCAACCGGAGCAGCCAGCAGGCCGACGAGGGCCGTAAACACGACCAGTGACATCACGCGCGGCTTCAGCAAGGCGAAATAATCGCCAAAGCTGGGCTCGTCTTCGCGGATGGTGCTGGCATTGATGCTTGCGTCGCTCATGTCAGTCTCTTCGGCCACTGAAGGATGGCCGCGCGCGGCGCATCCTCGTTGCATTTAAGATGATGCTATGGGCGCTACCATCGCGGCGCGCCCATGTTCGGGGCCGGACGTTCCGGCCCCTGCGTTAGTCAGTTGGAGGCAACCTGATAGGACTGCGGCAGACCCGCATATTCCTCGATCGCGCCGTCCAGCCATGCGTCATAGGCTTCCTGGCTGACCACTTTTACAGTGATCGGCATATAGGCGTGGTCCTTGCCGCAGAGTTCAGAGCACTGACCGAAGTAGATGCCTTCTTTGGTGGGCTTGAACCACAGTTCAGCCAGACGGCCGGGAACCGCGTCCTGCTTCACGCCAAAGGCAGGCATCGCCCAGGAGTGTATCACGTCGGCGCCGGTCACCTGCATCACGATGGTCTTGCCAACCGGGACAACAACAGCGGTGTCGGTTGCCAGCAGGTACTCGTCCTCGGCATAGCCGTAATCGGCCAGTTCGTCCTTGGCGAGGAGGAAGCTTTCATAGCCAAACTCGTGGTCGACGTATTCATAGCCCCAGTACCACTGGTAACCGGTGACTTTGATGGTGACGTCGGCTTCGGGAATTTCCTGCTGGCGGAACAGTTCCGGCAGCGAGAAGGAGCCGATGAAAACCAGGATCAGGATCGGGATCACGGTCCATGCGATTTCGATCGGAGTGTGGTGGGTGAACTGCGCCGCGTTGGGGTTCGCGCGCTTGTTGAAGCGAACGATTGCGAACAGCAGCAAACCAGCCACAAAAACGCAGATGGCGGTGATGATCACCAGGATCAGCCCGTCCAGCATGTGAATGCCTTCCGCCAGTTCAGTTGCGGCCGGCTGGAAACCCAGACCGCCGTTGGTCGGCTTACCAATGGATTCAAGACCTTCTTGCGCTGTGGCTGGAAGGCTTGAGAGGCCAGCGAAAAGGCCCGAAAGCATCAAAGCATTCTTCATATCGTGTCCTGATCGTTTGATCGCGTTATTAGCTGCTACCGGTAACGTCGCTGGAAAGCTTGATTCCATAAAACGCACCGAACCCGTTGTCTTTGACGCTGCTTAAAATCATATTCCAACGTGCAGATAAAGAGGCAGGCGAGCGGCAAAGCGTCGCTTTCTTGATTTAGATCAAAAAAAACCGCCGTCGCGAAGAGGATTTGAGACATGGAAACCACGGCCTACCGCCCGTTTGAGACCAGCCTCCCCGAGGATGAGGCGCTTGGTGTGCTGCGCAGCGCCACTCAAGGGGCCGACGATGGCGAGATTTTTGCCGAGCGGCGCAAATCGGAGGCGCTCGTGTTTGATGACGGGCGGCTGCGCAGCGCCAGTTACGATGCCTCCGAAGGCTTTGGCTTGCGGGCGGTCAATGGCGATGTGGCGGGCTACGCCCATTCCACCGACGTGTCGATCAGCGCTCTGACCCGCGCCGCGGAAACGGCGCGCCTTGCGGTGGGCGATGGCGGCGGCACCTATGCCGAACCGCCCGCATCTACCAACAGACATCTTTACGCCGACACCGATCCGATCAGTGCCCTGCCCTTTCCGGTGAAGGTCGAGACCCTGCGCGAGATCGACGCATTCGCCCGCGATCTGGATCCCCGGGTGGTTCAGGTCTCGGCGACGCTGGCGGCCTCCTTGCAAGAGGTAGAGATCCTGCGCGCCGACGGGGTGCGGGTGCGCGACGTGCGCCCGATGACCCGGCTCAATGTCTCGGTGATCGTGGAACAGGACGGCCGCCGCGAAAGTGGCTCGGCCGGAGGCGGTGGTCGGGTTGGTCTGGACGGGTTGATTGATCCCGTTAGTTGGCAGGCCAAAGCCCGCGAAGCGCTGCGAATCGCGCTGGTCAATCTCAAAGCAGTGCCTGCACCCGCCGGGGAGATGGAAGTCGTGCTTGGGCCGGGCTGGCCGGGCATCCTCTTGCACGAGGCCATCGGTCACGGTCTTGAGGGCGATTTCAACCGCAAGGGCAGCTCGGCCTTTGCCGGGCTGATGGGGCAGCGGATCGCCTCCCCGGGAGTCACAGTGCTTGACGATGGCACCATCCCGGATCGGCGCGGCTCGATTACGGTCGACGATGAAGGTACCCCCAGCCAGAAAACCACCCTGATCGAAGACGGCATTCTGGTTGGCTTCATGCAGGACCGCCAGAACGCCCGCTTGATGGGGGTTGAGGCCACCGGCAACGGACGCAGGCAAAGCTATGCCCACGCCCCCATGCCGCGGATGACCAACACATATATGATGGGCGGTGATGCCGACCCGGCGGATCTGGTGGCCGGAATCAAGGACGGGATCTGGGCCGTGGGATTCGGCGGCGGGCAGGTGGATATCACCAACGGCAAGTTCGTGTTTTCCTGCACCGAGGCCTACCGCGTGCAGAACGGCAAGGTCGGCGCACCGGTGAAGGGCGCAACCCTGATCGGCGATGGTGCCACCGCGCTGCAGCAGATTCGCGCCCTCGGCAACGACATGGAACTGGATCCCGGCATGGGCAATTGCGGTAAAGCAGGCCAATGGGTACCCGTCGGAGTCGGCCAACCCTCTGTTCTAATGGGGGGACTCACCGTTGGCGGGGCAGCAATCTAAGTAAAGATTCCCCGACCAAACCCTTCGGAGTTGAGCACAAAACGGACCCAACGGTCCGTTTTTTTGCGTGACTGTATCAGAAACTGAATCAGTCTTGCCGCCGAGAAGAGGGCGCCATTCGCGATCGCGCCAACTTTTTTCTTTTAAAAACAAATAGCTATTCAAAGAATTCGAAAATCTTCGGAAAATTAAGGGTCATTCACCACCTGTTAACCCGTCAAGGTTAATTCTAATTGTGCAAACAGGCGGAGCAACGGATGACTGAAGAAGCATATTCTTCCACTCACCCCCCACTCCCACCCACCACGGAAGATCTCCGGCGTTCGTGGCTTCGCCTTTTGCGCTCCAGACGGGTAGGTCCGGCTACATTTTACCGGCTGCTGTCTGAACACGGTTCAGCGCAGAATGCGCTGGAAGCGTTGCCTAAAATGGCACGTTCCGCTGGGCTCAAAGGGTATGAAATATGCCCTTCCGATGCGGTAGACGCCGAAATAAATGTCGCAAAAGCCGCCAAAGCGCGGCTTTTGTGCTTTTCGGATCCTGAATATCCCGCTCCGCTTGCGCACCTGAAAGACGCACCGCCCGCGCTTTGGGCCATTGGCGACCTGTCCTTGCTGCAACGCCCCATGATTGCCATCGTCGGGGCCCGCAATGCCTCCTCCCTCGGGACGCGGATGGCGCGGGCACTGGCGCATGATCTCAGTGCCGTAGGATATGTGGTCGTCTCCGGGCTGGCGCGCGGCGTGGACACCGCCGCGCATCTTGCCGCCCTGCCCTCCGGCACCATTGCCGTCATGGCAGGCGGCGCGGATGTAATTTATCCTTGGGAAAACAACCGTCTGGGCAAGAGCATCGGCGAGCAGGGTCTGATCCTGTCAGAGCAACCCATGGGCCTAGCGCCCCAGGCCCGCCATTTCCCGAAACGCAACAGAATCATTGCCGGTCTGGCCCAGGCCGTTGTGGTGGTCGAGGCCGCAGCCAAATCCGGCAGCCTGATCACCGCCCGCGACGCACTGGATCTGGGCCGCGAGGTGCTGGCGGTTCCTGGCCATCCCTTCGATGCCCGCGCTTCGGGCTGCAACATGCTGATCCGCGACGGTGCGCAATTGGTGCGCAATGCCGCAGACGTGATCGCCGCGCTGCCGCCGGTGGAACAGCCTGCCCCTCTTTCAGGCTCTACCGATCAGCCTGACGCGCCACCTGCCAACGCAGGCCTCGCGGATCTGCCGCCGCCGCCTCCCGAACGGCGAAGCCTGCGCGAAACAGCCGCGCTGCATCAACAGGTTCTGGCTCGTCTTGGCCCCTCTCCCACGCCGGAGGATCAATTGCTGCAGGACCTCTCTGTCGCGCCAAAGGAGCTGTCGTCGGTCCTGACCGAACTGGAACTGGATGGCGCAGTCGACCGCCATCCCGGGGGCATGCTGTCCCGCCCGCCCGGAAGGGACGAGGGATGACGTGGGCCAGCCGATCCGGGCAAGCAACCCGGTCCTCGCAGCTTGCCCCACATGGCGCAAAACATGGTGCAAAGGCAGCGCAACGCATGCGTCCAAAGCCCACGGATTGACAATCTCCCCTTGCGCGCCACATGTTGCCCCGCCATAGAACGCGCAGTATCCGCCCCTCAAGAGGTCCTGAATTTACATGCCAGTTGTTGTCGTCGAATCCCCGGCCAAGGCCAAAACAATCAATAAATACCTGGGCTCTGACTACACTGTGCTGGCGTCTTACGGACACGTCCGTGACCTGCCGCCAAAGGATGGGTCGGTCGATACCGAGCATGAGTTTGACATGAAATGGGAGGTCGGAAACGACAGCCGCAAACACGTCAAGGCCATCGCCGACGCTCTGAAAGAAGACAACGCCCTGATTCTCGCGACTGACCCTGATCGCGAAGGAGAAGCGATCAGCTGGCACCTGCAGGAAGCGCTGACCAAGCGCCGTTCGATCAAGAAGGACACACCGGTGAGCCGCGTGACCTTCAACGCGATCACCAAGGAAGCCGTCGCCGAAGCGATGAAAAACCCGCGTCAGGTGGATATGCCGCTGGTCGAAGCCTATCTGGCCCGCCGCGCGCTGGATTACCTCGTGGGCTTCAACCTGTCGCCGGTGCTGTGGCGCAAACTGCCCGGCGCACGGTCCGCGGGCCGTGTGCAATCGGTCTGCCTGCGTCTGATCGTTGAACGCGAGATGGAGATCGAAGCCTTCAATCGGCGCGAATACTGGTCGGTGAAGGCGCAGCTTTCGACCCCGCGCGGGCAGGAATTCGAAGCGCGCCTGACGGTTCTGGGCGGCGACAAGCTGGATAAATACAGCCTCGCCAACTCCACTGCCGCAGACCTGGCAGTCAAAGCAGTTTCCAGCCGCGACCTGAAGGTGCAATCGGTGGAGGCAAAGCCTGCCTCCCGCAACCCTTCTGCACCCTTCATGACCTCCACCCTGCAGCAGGAAGCCAGCCGCAAGTTCGGCATGGGCGCGCGCCAGTGTATGAACGCGGCCCAGCGCCTTTATGAGGCAGGCTATATCACCTATATGCGGACCGACGGTATCGACATGGCGCCCGAGGCGGTACAGGCCGCCCGCGCCGAGATCGAAACCCGCTATGGCGCCGACTACGTGCCGTCCTCGCCACGCATCTACAAGAACAAGGCCAAGAACGCCCAGGAAGCGCACGAATGTATCCGCCCCACGGATATGAGCCGCGATGCCAAAAGCCTGAAGGTCAGCGAAGAAGAGCAGCGCAAGCTTTATGATCTGATTTGGAAGCGCACGATCGCCTGCCAGATGGAAGGCGCCCGGATGGAGCGCACCACCGTCGATATCGGATCAGGCGACGGTCAGGTGGTGCTGCGCGCCACTGGTCAAGTGGTGCTGTTCGACGGTTTCATGCGCGTCTACGAAGAAGGCCGCGACGATGTGGTGGACGAGGACGACAAGCGCCTGCCGCAAATCATGAACGGCGAAAACGTCAGCTTTGCCTCCTCGCTGGCAGCGCAGGCAGAAAAAGCAGGCAAGGACGCCGCGATCCTGTCGGAGAACGCCGCCGTTCTGGGCCTGCAGCACCACACCCAGCCGCCACCGCGCTATACCGAGGCGACGCTGGTCAAGAAGATGGAAGAACTGGGCATCGGCCGTCCGTCGACCTATGCCAGCGTGATCACCACGATCCAGGACCGCGAATACGTCCGCAAGGAAAAGAACCGCCTGTTCCCCGAGGACAAGGGCCGGATCGTCACCATCTTCCTACTGAACTTCTTCAAACGCTACGTGGAATACGATTTCACCGCAGCGCTGGAGGAACAGCTGGATGACGTCAGCGCCGGTGAGGCCGATTACAAGGACATCCTGAGCAATTTCTGGCGCGACTTCTCTGCTGCGATTGCCGAGACATCGGATCTGCGGATTTCCGAGGTGCTGGATGTGCTGGACGATGCGCTGGCGCCGCAGCTCTACCCGCCGCGCGAAGATGGCACCGACCCGCGCATCTGCCCCAAATGCGGCGCGGGCCAGCTGCATCTGAAAACCTCGCGCACCGGCGGTTTTGTCGGCTGCGGCAACTACCCGGAATGCAACTACACCCGCCCGATCTCTGGCGAAGGCGCCGAAGGCTATGAGCGGGTGCTGGGCGAGGATGACGGTGACGAGATCCACCTGAAATCCGGCCGCTTTGGCCCCTATGTCCAGCGCGGCGAGGCCACGCCGGAAAACAAGAAGCCGCCACGCTCATCCCTGCCAAAACAGGGCCGCGATTATCTGCCGGGCTGGGGCCCGAACGAGATCACTCTGGAGCAAGCCGTAACGCTGCTGACCCTGCCGCGCCAGATCGGGGAACACCCCGATGGCGGCACGATCGCCTCGAACCTTGGCCGGTTCGGCCCTTACATCATGCACCAGCGCCCGGATGAAGAAAAACCGGTTTACGTGAACCTGAAAGAGACGCTGGATGTCTTTGAAATCGGGATGAACCGGGCGGTGGAAATGCTGGCCGAGAAACGCGCCAACCCGGGCCGTGGCCGCCGCGCTGCTGCCAAGCCGCTGAAGGAATTGGGCGAACACCCCGAAAGCGGCGGCGCCATCAGCATCATGGACGGTCGTTATGGGCCTTACGTCAAATGGGAGAAGGTGAACGCCACCCTGCCCAAGGACGTAGAGCCCAAGGATGTTACCGTGGAAATGGCGGTGCAGCTGATCGCCGACAAAGCGGGCAAGACCAAGAAGAAAGCCCCGGCGAAAAAGGCCGCGCCCAAGAAGGCCGCTGCAAAGAAAACCACTGCCAAGAAACCTGCGGCGAAAAAGACAGCCAGCAGGAAGACCGCAGCCAAAGACGCAGGCGACAGCTAGGCTCGACCTTCGCCACACATGACCACCCTTGCCCGGCCAGAAACCGTTGGGCCCGGCGCCGCTGACGCGGCGCGGTCCGGGCTGGCCATCTTTGCACACCCCAAATTCAAGCTCGTCCAGGCGGTATTCTAGGTTCAGCGCCTAGGCGCGATCCCACAGCATGCCTGGCGAAGCCTCCCAAGCGGCTGGGTTCGCCAGAGGCGGCCGTTTGTTACGCCGGTGACGCCGGACGAGGTTCGCAGCCGCAGCGCCGGAAATGCAGGGTCTGGCGGCACTTGGCGCGGGCTGTCCCTGCATCAGAAACGGCAGGCGTTTTCGCAGGCTGGCGCGGTTTTCCGGCGACAGGCCTGCCAGTGCGATGGGGCCCGGTAGAAAACTCTCGACCGGCGCGCCTTCGGCGAAGAGGATTTCGTGCCGTTTGAGCATCAGGTGCCAGTAGTGATGCCTCGCTTGTACCACCGGCTGGGTGACGCCCGGCAGATCGATCATCTTCGTTGCCGGGACAAAGACCTGATCCGTTCCAAACATCCGGCCTGCAATGGGCGAGTCGAACAAAACCCGGTGCTGCGGCGACAGATAGAGATCGCGTTCCGGAAATCCCGCACCCAGCGCCTTTTCCCGAAGCCGGATCGGGGAGGTCCGCCGCCCCGCTGACACGGTTTCCTGCCCCAGCCAGATCAGGGGTTGAAACCCATGATCCAGCGTTTCCACGAGATCGCCGACCGACAGGCGCTCCACCGGGACCTCCCCGGCCGCTGCGCGTATCCGCGTTCCTTCAAGGAAGCAGACAACAAAAGCATCGGCTTCGCGGTCGACATAGGCATGGGTGCCCGCGTCATTAACGATGCCGGTGAACGTCATCGAGCGAATGCCGCCATCATTCAGCACATCGTTTTTGGCCGACCCCACCAGGAAGGGCGCCAGAAAGGTGCGCCCGGACATATCCTGCAGCAACAGAATCTCGGCCGCGGCTGTGGAGCCGTCATTGAAGACGAGATCGACTTGGTAATCGATGACACTGTCGAGCCCCGACGCGATGCCATCAAAGATCACATCTTCGGGAGACCAGCCGTAATCATTGCTGGAAACCGCACCGTCACCGCTTGGATCATCGAGAGTGAGATAGTCCAACTGCTGATACAAGGGAGATCCAGCAGAGCCGAAGGTCATGCCCACCAGCGCGGCCGCATTCTCGGCCACCGCATCCTGTTCGTCAGGATCCAGATCGGCCATAGCCCCCAGATTGATAACTTCGATTGTTTTCTGAGCCAATACAGGGCTCCTACACGCAACATATTCAACTATTCCAACATTAGCCCAACAACTCTTAACATTCCCCTTTCCGGAAACCCGTTTCGCTGAGCATCATTGACAGTAGGTCCTGGCACGGCCATGCCACGGGACACCGGTGGTCACGGCGTCGGTCATGGGAACCTGGCTCCGTAGAAATACGCGTTTTTCTCCGTATTATTGACTCTGCCGACGCCGAGGCGCAGAACCCTCTCCAATAGGCAGTTTAGGGAGAACTCCGTGAAAAAAGTCTACTCCAACGCCGCCGAAGCGCTTGACGGGCTGCTTCATGACGGCATGTTCATCGCCGCCGGGGGCTTTGGCCTCTGCGGTATTCCAGAGCTTCTGCTGGACGCGATCAAAGACGCCGGCACCAAGGATCTGACCTTCGCCTCCAACAACGCGGGCGTTGATGATTTTGGCATCGGCATCCTGCTGCAGACCAAGCAGGTGAAAAAGATGATCTCTTCCTACGTGGGTGAGAACGCCGAATTCATGCGCCAGTACCTGTCCGGAGAGCTGGAGCTGGAATTCAACCCGCAGGGCACCCTGGCCGAGCGCATGCGCGCAGGCGGCGCGGGCATCCCCGGCTTCTTCACCAAGACCGGCGTGGGCACCGTGATTGCCGAAGGCAAGTTCGAAAAGCAGTTCCCGACCGGACCGGATGGCGCCATGCAGGACTACATCATGGAAGAGGGCATCTTTGCCGATCTCGCCATCGTGAAAGCCTGGAAAGCGGACGAAACCGGCAACCTGGTGTTCCGCAAGACCGCGCGTAACTTCAACGTGCCCGCCGCCACCTGCGGCAAGGTCTGCGTTGTCGAGGTCGAGGAAATCGTGCCCACTGGCAGCCTTGACCCTGATCACATCCACCTGCCCGGTATCTATGTGCACCGCATCATCCAGGGCGAGCACGAAAAGCGCATCGAACAGCGCACCGTTCGTCAGAAGGAGACCGCATAATGGCTTGGGATCGCAATCAGATGGCCGCACGCGCGGCACAGGAGCTGCAGGACGGCTGGTATGTGAACCTCGGCATCGGTATCCCGACGCTGGTGTCGAACTACATCCCCGAAGGCGTCGAGGTGACGCTGCAATCCGAGAACGGCATGCTGGGCATGGGCCCCTTCCCCTACGAGGGTGACGAGGATCCCGACCTGATCAACGCCGGTAAACAGACCATCACCGAGCTGCCGCAGACCGCATTCTTCGACTCGGCACAATCCTTTGCCATGATCCGTGGCGGCAAGATCGCCATGGCGATCCTGGGCGCGATGGAAGTGGCGGAAAACGGCGATCTGGCCAACTGGATGATCCCCGGCAAGCTGGTCAAAGGCATGGGCGGCGCGATGGATCTGGTCGCAGGCGTTGGTCGCGTGGTCGTGGTCATGGACCACACCAACAAGCACGGCGACAGCAAGGTTCTGAAGGCCTGCACCCTGCCGCTGACCGGCAAGGGCGTCGTGGACCGCATTATCACCGGTCTGGGCGTTCTGGACGTGGTCGAAGGTGGCCTGAAGATCGTTGAGCTGGCCGAAGGCGTCACCGAAGAAGAACTGCGCGCCGCAACCGAGGCGACCATCGTCAACTGATTGTTTAGCGACAGCAGAAACAAAAAAGGCCCGCCTGATACATTAGGCGGGCCTTCTTTTTGGCCGAAGCGGGTGCAGGACCTCGAAATCACCCGCGCCGTGCCAGAGGCGTACATACTTACGCTGTGCCCACAGGAGATGACGGCCTGCAGCAGCGATGTAGCGCCCATGTCCTCGCCATGAACAATGTCGATGGCAAAGGCATTACGGCAGTGAAACAGGCGGAGGCTGATATCATCCCGGCCCCCACCCTGTCAGTTGTTGATACGATCGAGAAAGCTCAGCATCTTCCCGGCGATTTCGTGACCCTTTTCCTGCAGGGCGAAATGGCCGGTGTTCAGCAAGTGAAACTCCAGATCGGTAAGATCGCGTTTATAGGGGTGCGCCCCTTCCTCGGGGCAGATCTGATCATTGGCGCCCCAGACCAACAGCGCGGGGGGCTGGTGTTCGCGAAACAGTGCCTGCCACTTGGGGTACTCACTCAGGTTCGAGCCATAATCGAGGAACATTTCCAGCTGCACCTCCTGGTTGCCCGGGCGGTCCAGCAGATACTGGGCGTGCCAGAAATGGTCCGGGCTGACGCTGGCGGGGTTCTCTGCCCCATGGGTGAACTGCCATTTGGTGGCATCAAGGGTCAGAAAGCCGCGCAGCGCATCGCCGTTCTCCGGGCTGGGATCGGCCCAATAGGCGCGCATCGGCCCCCAGAATTCCCTTAGCCCCTCTTCATAGGCATTGGCGTTCTGGATGATGAAACCCGAGACCCGCGCCGGATCCTCGGCGAACATGCGAAACCCAACCGGCGCGCCATAATCGGTCATATAGACCGCGTAATTCTTCACGCCCTTCTGGTCCAGAAGCTGCGTCACCAGATCCGCCGTATTGGCAAAGCTGTAGTCATAGTCGGCAGCAAGCGGCATGTCCGAGGCGCCAAACCCGGGATAATCCGGCGCGATCACATGATACTCCTGCGCCAGCACCGGGATCAGGTCACGGAACATATAGGAAGAACTGGGGAACCCGTGCAGCAGCAACACCGTCGGGTTCCTGGGATCACCTGCCTCACGATAGGCAATCGTGAGGCCCTCGATCATTTGCGAGGAAAAGGCGGTCTCAGGCATCGTGGATGCCTGAGCCGACGGCGCCACCGCAGGAGAGAGCGTCAGCGCCGCCGTAACAAGGGCTGAATTCAGCATGTTCATCGGGTCGAATGTCATATCAATTTACCTCGTAACAGAACGTACTGCAGCCAGCAGAAACGGAATGGCTGCCTTCAGACCTTCTGGCCTGCTTTCAGTCTTTCATTCTCCGCTTTGAGCTGGGCCAGCTGGCTGCGCAGGGGGGCCAGGTGGGGCTCCAGCTCCTCCAGCGTCAGACGCTCGGGGATGTGGCTGGGGCAATTCCAGTCAAAGGCTTCCAGATGGATCAGGATGGCCCGCTCAGGCGCAGCGCGCGCGCCGGTCGGGAACAAGCCATCCGTGGCCTCTGCACCTTCGATGATTTCAACCGTGCCCCAGATCTTCAGCCGCCGCCGGTTCGGGTAATCCATCAGGATCATCGCGAGACGGGCGTTGTCGGTCAGGTTGCCAAGCGAGATATACTGCTTGTTGCCGCTGAAATCGGCATAGGCGATGGTCTTTTCGTCCACCACTTTCAGGAAACCGCGCGGTCCACCCCGGAACTGGACGTAGGGCCAGCCGGTTTCCGAAACGGTTGCCTGATAGAAGCCGTCGCGCTCGGCGATAAAGGCGGCTTCGGCGACGCCGATCCGATCGCCGGAGCGTTCCGGGGTTTCCAGCAGGCGCCCATAGGCACGGGCAGACCCCTGCCGCTTCTGATGCTCACGCACGGATTCGGTAAAGGCAATTTCTGCAAAGGCACGGGGCATGGTTGCTCTCGCTTTCTTAGGACTGAACGGGCAGATCAGAGACCGAGGTCAGACAGACCGGGGTGATCATCGGGGCGACGGCCCAGCGGCCAGTGGAATAGACGCTCGTCTTCGCTGATCGGCTTGTCATTGATCGAGGCGATGCGGCGCTGCATGCGGCCGTCTTCGGCGAATTCCCAGTTTTCGTTGCCATAGGCCCGGTACCACTGGCCGCTATCATCGCGCCATTCATAGGCAAACCGCACGGCAATGCGGTTGTCGGTATAGGCCCAGAGTTCCTTGATCAGGCGGTATTCCAGCTCACGCGACCACTTGCGGGTCAGCAGGGCGCGAATTTCATCGTGGCCGGTAACGAATTCGGCGCGGTTCCGCCAGGGGCAGTTATCGGTATAGGCCGGTGCAACGATCTGAGGATCGCGGGTGTTCCAGCCATCTTCGGCAAGGCGCACCTTCTTTTTGGCGCTGGCTTCGTCGAAAGGCGGCAAGGGGGGACGGGTCATTCGGCGTGTCCTTTGGTCTTCATTTGGTTCGGAGGAGGAGAAGGTAAGGAAACCCCGGCCAGGGGGAGGCTTGGCCGGGGTTTATTGAGGGCGGCACCAATCAGTCGGCGGCCACCTTCAAGGCGAAAGCCGGGGTGTTGGCCTTCGCCACATGGGCAGCCACCGGGGCAGCCACATGAACGGTAAAAAGGGTTGCGAGAGCGGCAGCGCGGCTCGGCGCCATGACGCCATTGGCGGGGTCAGACGGAAGGGAAAGAACGGTAGCTTCCGGCGGTGGGGGCGCTAGCATCGCCACGGCAATACCTGCGGTCAGAACAACGGGAGCCAAAGGGGATCGCATGGGGCTGAATAGTCGTTTCATCTGCGCCTCCACTGCTGCGCTTGCTTAACTGTACTGATCGGTAAATCTTGAACTCAAAGTGTACTGATCGGTACCCTTTTGCAATTCATTTTTTGTGATGTCCATTGAACGAATTCGTGAACACGATCTCAATCCTATGAAATTGTTCACTTTAATGTGTCGCAGTTGCCAACGCTGCACCTGCAAACTATGTACAGATCGGTACACAAAGAGACGAATCATGCGCCCAAACAAGCGAGACGAGCTGGTCCGAAAGGCCCTTGATGTATTTTACCGGAACGGGTTTCACGCCACCGGCATGGACAAGCTGGTGAGCGAAACCGGTGTGTCGAAGACATCGATGTACAAACACTTCCGCACCAAGGAGGATCTGATCCTCGCGGTGCTGCGCCTTCGGGATGAAAACTTCCGCCACTGGCTTTATCGCCGCATCGAAGAGCTGAGCGACACGCCGAAAGGACAGATGCTGGCGTTGTTCGACGCGCTTTCGGAATGGTTCACCAAGCCCGAGTTTCGTGGCTGCATGTTCATCAAGGCCAGCGCCGAGTTCCAGGAGATCAACCACCCGATCCACGCCCAGTCGGCCGCGCACAAGCAGATCCTGCAGGACCATTTTTCCGAAATCGCAGAGGCCGCCGACGCCAATGATCCCCGGCTGCTGGCCCGTCAGCTGCTGCTGCTGAAAGAAGGCGCAATCGTCTCGGCAGTGCTGGCGCGCGGCGGCGGGCTGGCCGGAGACCCCGCTGCGGACGCCAAAGAGGCCGCGCGCGGGCTGATTGATCTGCAGATCCCCTCAACCTGACACCTGCCCGGTTGTTCAACCGGTCATTCAAACCGGCGGAAAACGCAGCCGTCGGTGATCAACTCAGGCGGCGTCATGCACAGGCTGCGGGCCACCTGATAGGCCGCCAGCACCTTTGGCACGTAGTCCCGCGTTTCCGGAAAGGGCGGCACGCCCTGATGGCTGCGCACCGCGCCCTCGCCCGCGTTATATCCGGCCAGGGCCAGAACCGCGTCGTTTTCAAATTCCTGCATCAGCCAATCGAGGTATTTGACGCCCCCCGCGATATTCTGCGGCGCCTCGAAGGCATCGGTGACCCCAAATCGGATGGCGGTGTCCGGCATCAACTGCATCAGCCCCTGCGCCCCGGCCGAGCTTTGCGCATCTACCCGCCCCTCGCTTTCCACCGCGATCACCGCCAGAGCCAGCGCCGGAGAGACCCGTGTGCCCACACTGGACAAAAGGATCGGCGTGCCTTGCGCTACAACGATGTCCTGCAGCAGCTGCAGCCGCGGCGCAGCAACGCCACCTGTGCCCCCGGGTGAGGAAAGCGCGGCGATGGCAAGCTCCAGACGTGCAGCGCCGGTTGTCGCCCCCAGTTCCGGCGCAACCTGCTCCCAGAACCACTCATAGCGCCCCGGCTGGATCTCTCCGTCCGCTTCGCCGGTCGCCACCGCTTGCGCTGGGGGCGCCTCTGCATTTGGTTCGATTTGCACGGTGATGCGCGGCCCTGCCCCGGGTTGCGGCGGCTTGACCCGCTTTGCCTCGAAGTCAGGAAAAGGTTCAGGCGCCTGTTCCGCGCTTACGGGAAAGGCAAGCCAAAGGGAAAACCACACCGCAACAGCGGCACGAAAACGACGAATGGTCATGGGACTATTCAAAATCCTGTGAAGCGCTCAGCTTTTGGGTCTCAAGACTCGGTGAAATCCCCACCCGAATCCAGTCCACAGGTTCAGAATCTGGCATATTCGCCATATTTACAGGGGCCTGCCGCGCAAAAGCCACGCAGGTTTACACCTCATAAAGACTTAAATTCTTTAATTTCAGAGCTTTGCTAAATTTCTTTAAAAATCATTAAATTTTGACTGCCTTTCCGGTTTTCGGCCCAAATGCTGCCACGCTCACCCGGCTATATGTATTCATCCAAGCCGGACAGGGTCGGTGAGAGAGAGAGACAGACCCACACAACGGACGGCGGGATAGTGCAAATTCAGTGATCCTTTGGAGGGACATAACCATGATCAAGTTCATCAAAAACTTCCGTAAAGACGACTCTGGCGCCGTGACCGTTGACTGGGTTGTTCTGACCGCAGCCGTTGCCGCCCTGGCAGGCGCTGTCTACACGGCAATCGAAACCGGTTCGGGCAACCTGACCACCGCAACCAGCACCTTCCTGACCGAAAAAGGCACCACCGTTGGCACCGCAGGCCAGTAATTAGTCTTAGGACAATATTACGGAACAGTTTTGGGCCGCGCCTTTGCCACAAGGGCGCGGCCTTTTTCCCAGACGCTAAGCGGGAGCGGGACATCATGAAAAAGATCTGGTCTTTTCTAGCCCGAGACGAGGGTGCAGTGACTGTCGACTGGGTCGTTCTGACCGCAGCAATCATTGGTCTGACTGTGCTGATTTCCTCTGCAATGGAAGATGGTGCAATGGGACTGGCCAATGCGCTGATGGCCTATATGTCCAACTGGACGTTCGGCTGAACAAGGCACTCCCGATGGCTCTGACCGGCTGCCTCGCGCAGTAGATTTCAGAATCAAGCCCCCGACTCCACCAGGTGGACGCCGGAAGATAACAAATGAGAGGTACCACAATGCGTGCGGTTTTCGGACTCGTGCTGATTGTCGGTGTCGCCCTGGCCGGTGGCGCCGTTATGATGGCGAAGAACTACATCTCGGCCTATCAGAACGAACTGGCCCGCGAGCGGGCAAACCGGGCCGAAGTCGTCCCGGTCACAGATGTATACGTTGCAGACAAGGCGCTGAAATATGGCGAACGGCTGTCCGAGGATGCCGTCCGCAAGGTACGCTGGCCGGAAAATGCCGTTCCGGAAGGTGCATTTACCAGCCTTGAGGCGCTGTTCCCGCCCGAACGCGCCGATGAGCCGCGCGTCGTGCTGCGCACCATGGAAAAAGGCGAACCGCTGCTTGCGGTCAAGGTCACCGCACCGGGCGAAGATGCAGGTATTACCTCGCGCCTGGCTCGCGGCATGCGTGCCTTTGCCATCAAGGTTGATGTGGCATCCGGTGTGTCCGGCTTCCTGCGCCCCAGTGACCGCGTCGATGTCTACTGGACCGGCACCGTGCGGGGCACCAATTCCAATGTTCAGGGGGATGTCACCCGTCTGATCGAAACCAACGTCGAGTTGATCGCCGTCGATCAGAGCGCAGGCGGAGACATCAGCGGCGCCGTGATCGCGCGCACCGTCACCGTGGCCGCCCGGCCCGAGCAGGTCGCCGCCCTCGCCCAGGCCCAAAGCACCGGCAAACTGTCTCTCGCCCTTGTTGGCGCGCAGGACGATACCGTGGCTGCGCTTGTCGAAGTGGACCAGCGCAAACTGCTGGGGCTCAGCGCGGTGGAAGCACCGGTTATCGCCAAGGAAGAGCGGGTCTGCACAATCCGCACCCGCCGCGGAGCCGAGGTGGTCGAGATCCCGATCCCCTGCTCCGACTGAAGCAAAAACCGGCACCATATGCCGAAAAATGAAATAGTCCCAAAACCTTGGACCACGCGCCAGTTGCCCAGAATGGGTCGCTGGCGCGCTTTTTTGTTGCCCCGACCCCACACAGCCGCGCCGCCACAACAGCCCGTTTTCCTTTGATTCTTGCAATAATTCGGGAACTGCCGCACAGTGACCTGAAATATCGGGCAAAAAGACCCGGAGTTGAGGCGTGATCGGAAAGGCAGGTCACATGGCATTTCGTAGGTTTGTAGCGGCAGCCCTGACCGGGCTATCGTTGGTGTGTATGGCCGTCCCGGACGGGGCTTTGGCCAATGGATTGCGCGTGGTGAAGAAAGGGACTTCGGCATCGCTGAATGTGCCTATGAACCGCGCCGTGGTGGTCGAAAGCGACGAACCCTTTGCCGAACTGAGCATCGCCAATCCCAGCATCGCCGACATCTCTTCTCTTTCCGACCGCACGATCTACGTGCTTGGCAAATCGCCCGGCTTGACCACTCTGACGCTGCTGGATGCCTCGGGGCGACTGATCACCAATGTGGATGTGCGCGTCGCCGCCGATGTGACCGAGTTCAAGGAACGTCTGCGGCAGATCCTGCCCGGCGAGAAGATCGAAGTGCGCACTGCCAATGACGGCATTGTGCTCTCCGGCACCGCCTCCAGCTCGGCCCGCCTGCAGCGGGCGCTGGATCTTGCCGAACGCTATGCGCCTGACCGTGTCAGCAACCTGATGTCCGTCGGCGGTGTACAACAGGTCATGCTGAAAGTCCGCTTTGCCGAAATGCAGCGTTCCGTTTCCAAATCTCTCAGCTCTTCGCTGGGGATCAACGGCGGAAGCAGCTTTGGCGTTAATGGCGGTACCAACACGCTGAACAACCAGACCGGCCTGACCAATTCGCTGTCCGGAAATATCCCCGCCTCCAATAGCAATACCGGCGCGGTCCTCTTTGGCTTTAACGCCGGGTCGGTTCAGGTCGGGCTGCTGCTTGAGGCGCTGGAACAGAAGGGGGTCGTGCGCACCCTGGCCGAACCCAACCTTTCCGCCCTGTCCGGACAAGAGGCAAAATTCCTGGCCGGCGGTGAATATCCGGTTCCGGTGGCCCAGCAAGATGGGCTGATCACCGTCGAATTCAAACCCTTCGGGATCGAGTTGAACTTCATTCCCCGCGTGGTGGATGAGGACATCGTGAACCTGGAACTGAAGGCCGCCGTCTCGGCCATCGACCCGACCAATTCGCTGGAGCTGAACGGGCTGTCGATCAACGCGTTTTCACGCCGCGAAACCTCGACCACGGTTGAGATGCGTGATGGCGAAAGCTTTGCCATTGCCGGGCTTATCAAGGACGAATTCCTTGATAACTCGTCACAATTGCCCTGGCTTGGGGATGTACCGGTGCTCGGCGCCCTGTTCCGCAGCGCCGATTATCAACGCGCCCAGACCGAACTGGTCATCATCGTCAGCGCCCATCTGGTCACCCCGACCCGTGGCGAGGCTCTGACGCTTCCGACCGACCGCATCAAGCCGCCGAGCGAAGCGGACCTGTTCCTGTTCGGCCGCACCGCACGCAGCAGCTCCGGCCCCGCCAGTGAAGTGGCGAAACAGGACTTCAACGGCTCTTATGGCTATGTAATGGACTGACCACAGGAAAGATGGGGCCGATGATCAAGAAATCCGCTGTTCTGGCACTGCTTCTTGCCACTTCCGCCTGCGCAACGCGGGAAGCGGGCAAACCGCTGTCAGGTGACCTGTTTGGCCAATCCAATGCCAATAATACTGCCGTGATGAGCGGCGAGCGCGATTTCGCAATCCAGCTCGCGGGCCGGTTCGCCGAGGAAGTTCCGACCACCATCAACTTCGAATTCGACAGCGCCCAGCTTGACGGTGCCGCCCGCGCGACGCTGGACCAGCAGGCACACTGGATCAAACAGTTCCCCGAGGTCCGCTTCCGCGTTTACGGCCATACCGATGCCGTCGGCAGCAGCAGCTATAACAAACGCCTTGGTCGGCGCCGCGCACAGGCCGCCGTTAACTACCTGGTTTCACGCGGGATTAGCCGGGCCCGGCTGGAGGCAATGGTATCCTATGGCGAGACCCAGCCGCTCATCGTCACGCAGGACCGTGAACGGCGCAACCGCCGCACCGTGACCGAGGTCAGCGGCTTCCTGAAACGACATCCCACGGTGCTGGATGGCAAGTATGCGCAGATCATCTACCGCGAGTATGTTGCCAGTGCCGTTCCCGCCTCGACGCTGACGGCTGAGCAATCGCTGCAGAGCAATCTGGAATAAAATTCCGACTCAAAACCCCTTAACTTTTCCCTACAATTGGGGCTTTTTCGTCCAATTGTGGTCAAGATCTTAACGGACATTCTCTACAAGAGGTGAGGTGCGCCCCGCTCCGGGGCCCGGCTTCTTTTGACTATGAGGATGTTGGCGATGAGCAGCGGACTGCCGCAAACTGATACACCTGCAATTGTTGCCTGTACGATCAGTCGCGATGTTCAGAATTTCGACCTCTTGATCGAAGACATGGAGGCAGCTCTGGGTGAAGCCTGGGGCGATCTCGGGTTTTCCGAGGCGCTGGCGTTCTTCGCCCAGCCCGAGGCAGAAACCCTGCAATTCGTTGCCATGGCGATGGATGCCCAGGACGAGGATGATCTGACCCTGATGGGGGAAATCATCGCACAGGCCCATGCCAAGGAGATCAAGGTCATCCTCATCGCCGAAGACGTGACCCCGGCAGCGCTGCATTCGCTGCTGCGCCAGGGCGCCGATGAATTCATCCCCTACCCCTTGCCGGAACAGGAATTGCAGGCGGCCATCGACCGGCTCAGCGCCGAGGACAAGCCGCCGGAACCCGACACCAATCCGCACCAGCTGAAAAGCGGCAGTCGACGCGAAGGGGCCTTGATCGCCTGCCACGGCCTGGCCGGTGGCACCGGATCTACCACGCTGGCGGTGAACCTCGCCTGGGAGTTGGCCGAGCTGAGCAAGAGCAAGGAACCGCGCGTCTGCCTGCTGGATTTCGACATGCAATACGGTTCGGTTTCCACCTATCTGGACCTGCCCCGCCGCGAAGTCGTGATGGAAATGCTGAGCGAAACCGAAAGCCTGGACGAAGAGGTGTTTGGACAAGCGCTGCTCCCCTTCCAGGATAAGCTTCAGGTGCTGACCGCCCCGTCGGACATGATTCCGCTGGAGATCATCACCCCCGAGGACGTGGAGAGGGTCATCGAAATGGCCCGCAGCCATTTCGATTTCGTGGTGGTAGATCTGCCACATACGCTGGTGCAATGGTCCGAAACCATCCTGCACATGGCGCATGTCTATTTCGCGATGGTCGAGCTTGATATGCGCTCGGCCCAGAACACCCTGCGGCTGAAACGGGCGCTGCAATCCGAAGGCTTGCCGTTTGACAAGCTGCGCTTTGCGCTGAACCGGGCGCCGAAATTCACCGACCTCAGCGGCAAAAGTCGCGTCAAACGCATGGCAGACAGTCTCGGGATCTCGATTGAACTCTTGCTACCGGACGGCGGCAAACCTGTACTGCAAAGCTGCGACCACGGTCTGCCGCTGGCGCTGTCCAATCCAAAAAATCCACTGCGTAAGGAAATCGCGAAGCTCGCGCAATCCCTGCACGAGCTGGGCCAGGCGGAAGCCGACGCAGCCGCTTAGGCTGCGGCAAAACCGGGGGATAGAAGTTGTTTTCGAAATACAAAAAACCAGCCGCCAAGAAACGTCCGGCACCGGTTCAGGCATCTGCTGCGCCTGTCGCAGCTGCCCCAACGGCCGCCGAAGCTGCGCCCAAAGCGGCCGCCTCTCTACGTCGGCCCATGACGCGCGCCAAGGCCGAAGCGCCGCAGGCGGACAGGGACCGCAAGCGCAAAGAACGGCTGGGCGAAATCAAGGTGCAGCTGCACCGTGAACTTCTGGAAAACCTGAACCTCGCAGCCCTTGAAAAAGCCAGCGAAAAGGAATTGCGCACCGAAATCTCGCAGATCGCCGGCGAAATCCTTGAAGAAAAGGGTATCGCCCTCAACCGCGAAGATCGCATGACGCTCAACAAGGAGCTGTATGACGAAGTCACCGGTCTGGGGCCGCTGGAAACCCTGCTTCAGGACGAAACCGTCAGTGATATCCTGGTCAATGGGCCACAGCAGATCTTTGTCGAGCGCGACGGCAAGCTGCAGCTGTCAGATGTGACCTTCAAAGATGAAAAGCACCTGATGCGGATCATCGACAAGATCGTCTCGGCTGTGGGGCGGCGGGTCGATGAATCCAACCCTTATGTGGACGCCCGCCTTGCCGATGGCTCCCGTTTCAATGCCATGGTCCCGCCAGTTGCGGTTGACGGATCGCTGGTTTCGATCCGGAAATTCAAAAAAGACAAGCTCGGCATCGACGATCTGGTGAACTTCGGCGCCTTCACCGAGGAAATGGCCGCCTATCTTCAAGCTGCCGTGTCGACCCGGCTGAACGTGATCGTCTCGGGCGGTACCGGTTCGGGCAAGACCACCACGCTCAACGCGCTGTCCAGCTTTATCGACGATTCGGAACGCATCCTCACCATTGAGGATACCGCCGAACTCCAGTTGCAGCAGACCCACGTGGGCCGTATGGAAAGCCGCCCGCCAAACGTCGAAGGCAAAGGCGAGGTTTCCCCGCGCGACTGTTTGAAAAACGCCCTTCGGATGCGTCCGGACCGAATTATCGTCGGCGAAACACGCGGCGAAGAGGTCATCGACATGCTGCAGGCGATGAACACCGGCCACGACGGATCGATGACCACGATCCACGCCAACTCGGCCCGCGATGGGATTTCGCGGCTTGAGAACATGATCGCCATGGCCGGGATTGAAATGCCGATCAAGGCGGTGCGCAGCCAGATCGCCAGCGCGGTGAACGTGATCGTTCAGGCCTCACGCCTGCAGGATGGTTCGCGCCGGATGACCTCGATCACCGAAATCACCGGCATGGAAGGTGATGTGATTTCCATGCAGGAGATCTTCCGCTTCCAACGCGTCGGGCTGACCCCGGAAAACAAGATCATCGGCCATTTCACCGGCACCGGCGTACGCAGCCACTATTCCGAACGCTTCCGTTTGTGGGGCTATGACCTGCCGCCGTCGATCTATGAGCCCACGCGGATGGAGGTGATCTGATGCAAATCCCTATCGAACCGCTGATCTACGGGCTGATTTTTGTCGGCGTCATCGTGCTGGTCGAAGGCATCTATCTGGTCGTCTTTGGCAAGTCCATCCGGCTCAACAGCCGGGTCAGCCGTCGTCTGGAAATGATGGAGAAGGGCAATACCCGCGAACAGGTACTGGAACAGCTGCGTAAAGAGCTAAAACAGCACGGCAAATCGCAAACCATCCCACTTTATTCTTTGCTAGCGGAACGGGCTCAGAAGGCAGCGATCGCCTTTACCCCCAAGCAGTTGATCATGATCATGGGCGGGGTTGCCATCATCGCCTTTATCGGGCTCAGCGTGGGCACCGCTGCACCGTTCCCCGTGCGCATTTTGGGCTCCATCGTGATCGGCGTCGGCGGCGTCTTCTTCTGGGTCAACAAGAAGGCCACCAAACGTATGGCGATGATCGAGGAACAGCTGCCGGACGCGGTCGAACTGATGGTGCGTTCGCTGCGGGTCGGCCATCCTTTCACCTCGGCCATTCAGATCGTCTCGAACGAAATCGAAGACCCGCTTGCCTCAGAGTTCGGCATGATTGCCGATGAAGCCGCCTATGGCCGCGACGTGGGTGAATCGCTGAAAGAAATGGCCGAACGGCTGGACATGCAAGACATGCGTTTCTTGGCAGTCGCCGTTACCATCCAGCAGCAATCGGGCGGCAACCTGGCCGAGGTTCTGGCCGGGCTGGCCAAAGTGATCCGCGCCCGCTTCCGCCTGTTCCGCAAGGTGAAGGCGATCACCGCCGAAGCGCAGTGGTCGGGTAAGTTCCTCTCTGCCTTCCCGCTCCTGGCACTGGGGGGCATCCTTCTAAAGGATCCGAACTATTACGACAATGTTCTGGATCACCCGTGGTTCATACCTGCCTGTTTCCTTGTCGGGATCATGCTGACCGTGAACCTGTTCGTGATGAAAATGCTGACCAATATCGAGGTCTGAGGAGCGCGCAATGTCCATTCTGTCCGACATCAACGGCTTTCTGACCGATCAGTTCGGCGCCTTCGGTCCGCTGCTGGCGCTGGGTCTTCTGGGTCTGTTCATGATCCTGCTGGCGATCCCGCTGATCCTCAATCAGCCTGAGGATCCGCTGAAGAAGCTGCAAAAGAACATGGCGCCGGAAACGCAGGCAAAACCGCAAAAAGAACGCCTGCGCCAGGCCAACCGCAACGAACAGCTGCAGAAATTCGCCTCCTTCCTGGAGCCGCAGAACGCCGAGGAACTTTCGGCGATGGAGCTGAAGCTGCGTCAGGCCGGCTATGCCTCAAAGGACTCTGTGCGCCTGTTCCATTTTGCCCAGTTTGCCCTGGGTCTTCTGGGGCTTGGCGCGGGGCTGTTCTATGTCTTCGTGCTGAAGGGCGGCACTGAATTTGACAGCCAGCAGTTGGCACTGCGCATCATCGGCCCCGGCGGCGCGGGCTATATGCTGCCCAAATACTGGGTCACCCGCCGTATCGAAGAGCGCAAGAAACAGATCACCCAAGGCTTTCCCGATGCGCTCGACATGATGCTGGTCTGCGTGGAGGCAGGTCAGTCGCTGGACCAGTCCATCGTGCGCGTCGCCAAGGAACTGCACGCCTCTTACCCGGCGTTGGCCGAGGAGTTCGAAGTGGTGGCCTATGAGATGAAAGCGGGCAAGGAACGGGAAAAGGTGCTGCGCGACATGGGCACCCGCTGCGGGGTTCAGGATGTTTCCTCCTTCACCACCGTGATGATCCAATCGCAGGCCTTCGGCACCTCGATCGCCGATGCGCTGCGGGTCTATGCCGACGAAATGCGGGACAAACGCGTGATGCGTGCCGAAGAGGCTGCAAACAAGTTGCCAGTGAAAATGACTCTTGCCACAATGGGCCTCACGGTGCCGCCACTGCTGATCATTCTGGTCGGACCATCGGTGCAGGGCATCCTGAATATGGGCAACATGGGTAACTGATCATGGCCAATTCGCGGAGGGCAGTGCCCCACCGCCCATACGTTTCTGAAACCGCCATCCGTGCCGCCGCGCTGATGGCGGTGTTTGCTGTTGGGGCCTGCGATACGCAGATTATGCATCAGGATCCCGCCAGCCCCTGGGCACCCGGCGTGGATACCCGCAAACAGGCCGAGGACGGGCTGGTGGTCGGCCACCGGCTGATGGATGCCGGAGAGTACGAGCTGGCCCTTGACGCCTTTACCCGTGCCGGGCTGGAGCACGGGCTGACCGCCGAGGTGCTGTCCAGCATGGGATCGGCCAATCTGGGACTTGGCCGTCTGGGTCAGGCAGAAACCCTGCTGCGACGCGCAACAAAGGCCGCGCCAGACTGGCCCGAGGCCCTGAACAACCTTGGCGTCGTCCTGATGAAGCGCGGAAAAACTCCGGAAGCCACACAAATTCTGCGCCGTGCCTATGCGCTGGATAATGGCGAAAGTGACGCAATCCGGGATAATTTGCGCCGGGCTCTCGAAAATCTTGAAAATTCCGCGCATAGTGATCCGCAAAACGAAAGTCGAAACGACTACACTTTGATGCGGCAAGGCGGCGGCAGCTACCGGATTGGCAAGGTGCCCTGACTCCAAGACCGCAAAGGCAGAGCAGCAAAAGGACGCATAAAATGCGCCAGTCAATTCTTGTGACACCATGCCTGATCGGCGCACTGGCCCTGTCGGCCTGCGTAAAACCCGATGGCAAGGAAACCGTCGAACGGGCGTTTCAGGACGTGAACGTCGTCGATGAACACAACCTCAACGATGTGATGCTGACCGTGGCGGACCCGAATGAGGCGGTGAACTACTTCCAGAAATCGCTGAAATCCGCTCCGGACCGGATCGATTTCCAGCGCGGACTGGCCACTTCGATGATCCGCGCCAAACGCAATACCGAGGCCGCAAGCGCCTGGAAAAAAGTCGCGGCCCACCCCGAGGCGACCGTGGAAGACAAGGTCTCGCTGGCAGACGCCCTGATCCGCACCGGCGATTGGAAAGGCGCAAAGGCCGCGCTGGATTCAGTGCCACCAACACATGAAACCTATCGCCGGTATCGGCTTGAGGCGATGGTGGCGGATGCCAACAAGGAATGGAAACGCGCCGACAGTTTCTATGAAATCGCCACTGGCCTCACCACGCAGCCTGCCAAGGTGATGAACAACTGGGGTTACTCAAAACTCTCGCGCGGCAGCTATGCCCAGGCCGAGCGCCTGTTCAGCGACGCCATCCGTCAGGATCCCTCGCTGTTCACCGCCAAGAACAATCTGGTTCTGGCCCGCGGTGCCCAGCGCAATTACACCCTGCCGGTGATCCCGCTCGATCAGACAGAGCGCGCCCAACTGCTGCACACGTTGGCGCTGTCGGCGGTGAAGCAGGGCGACGTCAAGACAGGTGAGAACCTGCTGCGCGAAGCCATCACTACCCATCCCCAGCATTTTGAGGCCGCAGCCCGTTCGCTGGCAGCCCTCGAAAACGGCTGATCCATGGTCCATCTGGCCATCCCGGCCCAGGCCGCGCTGTGGTTCCTGCCCTTCGTGCTGCCGCTGTGCTATGCGGCGGCGCTGACCGACCTGCGCGGCATGCGCATTCCCAACTGGATCAATGACACGCTGGGTGCAGTCTATGTGGTGGTTGGGCTTTTCGTGATGCCGTCCTGGGCCGATTATGGCTGGCAGCTGCTGCATCTTCCCGTCGGGATCGGCCTTGGCTTTCTGTTCTATTCGGCCGGCATGATCGGCGCCGGGGATGCCAAATTCGCCGGGGCTGCCGCGCCGCTGGTGGCGCTCGCTGATCTGCCAGCGGTGATGATGATCTTTTCCGCCAATCTCCTTGCGGGCTTTGTCACCCATAGGCTGGTGAAATACACACCGCTGCGCAGGCTCGCGCCCGACTGGCGCAGCTGGAACGTCGGCAGCAAATTTCCCATGGGCCTATGCCTTGGCGGCACATTGGCCATCTACCTGATCCTTGGCGCCCTGTTTGGCAGCCTGCCTGCAGCCGCCTGATACCAAAGCTGAGACCTCCTGTCGGTCACTAAAATCCAGCTCAAATTGCAACGCCTTTCCCGGAAATGCACCAGCATTGCCGTTGTCTTGCCACAGTGGTGAATAGACTGTGAGGTCAGCAACGCAGCTCTTGTCCCCTGCCCCGCCAGGCAGAGGCGTAGCAGGGGCACAGGATGAACAGACAGGCCGTGACATGAACATGCAGACCAGCGCCGTGGTGGCGCCGCCCGCGCCCAAGGGGCTTGCCCAGATGCAGCTGCCCATCGTGATGATGCGCGATATCCTTCTAAAAACCATGTTCCGCAAGAACACGGATATGGTCAGCGATATCGCCGCCGCGCTGTGCCTGCCGATCCCGGTGACGCAGGAACTGGTCGACATGGCCCGCGAACAGAAACTGCTGGAGGCGACCGGCACGCTCAACGCCAACAGCGGTAGTGAAATGGGCTATCAGCTGACCGATGCGGGGCGCGCGCGCGCGCTCGATGCGCTCAGCCAGTCCGAATACTACGGCGCCATGCCTGTGCCTCTGGATGTCTACCGCGAACAGGTCGAACGCCAGTCGATCCGCAACATCATGGTCACCCGGCAGCAACTAACCGATGCGATGGGGCACCTGATCCTGCCCGACAGCCTGCTGGACCACCTCGGCCCTGCCGTCAGCGCTGGCCGGTCGATCCTGATGTATGGCCCGCCCGGCAACGGGAAATCCTCGATCTCGAACGGGATCCGCGATGCCCTGGGCGATTGTGTCTACGTGCCGCGCGCCATCGAATACGCCGGTCAGGTTATCACTGTCTATGACCCCATCGTGCACACCGCGGCCCCCGAAGAAGCCGAAGACCCCAATGCCCTGCGCCGCCCGCGCCGGTTCGACACGCGCTATGTGAAATGCGAACGGCCCACCGTGGTCACAGGCGGCGAATTGTCCCTGTCGATGCTGGATCTGGTCTACAACCCGACCGCGCGCACCTATCAGGCGCCGCTGCAGCTGAAATCCACCGGCGGCATCTTCATCGTCGACGACCTTGGCCGTCAGGCAGAACCGCCGCAGGCCCTGGTCAACCGCTGGATCGTGCCACTGGAAGAAGGGCGCGACATCCTGGCGCTGCAATCGGGCGAGAAATTTGAGGTCCCATTCGACACGCTGGTGATCTTCTCGACCAACTTCCACCCGAACGAGATCTTTGACCAGGCCGCGCTGCGCCGGATCTTCTTCAAGATCAAGATCGACGGTCCGGATCAGGAAAACTTCCTCAAGATCTTTGCGCTGGTGGCCCGCAAGAAAGGGATGCGCCTGGACGAAGCCACATTGGTGCATCTCCTGAAGACGAAATACCCCACCATCGACAACGTATACGCCAACTACCAGCCGGTGTTCCTGATCGACCAGATGATGGCGATCTGCGATTTCGAAGGCATCCCCTACGAGATGAGCCCCGATCTGATCGACCGGGCCTGGGCGAACATGTTTGTCGAGGACGAGGAAATCGTGAAGTAAGGCGCGGCAAACAGCACGCCCCGGATGAGGCTCTGTGCGGCCTGCCTTTTGGCGGCATCTAATCCGCTTCTGCCGTCCGGCTCATGCTACGCTCCTCCAGCGGGATTTCCGCCAGGAACAGCGACATCAGGCAAGCAAGGCAAGCCAGCACCGTTGCTGCCCAGAACACCGGGTGCAGCGCCTCGGCGATGCCGGTCACCACCGCCTCGCGCAGGCCGGGCTCCATCGCCATGATGGCATCCTTGCTGAGGCTACGCGGGTTCATACCGCCAAGGGCGCCGCCCAGTTCCCGCGTCAGACCGGCGGCAAACACCGCGCCAAATACCGCCGTGCCGACAGAGCCGCCGATCATCCGGAACATATTGGCGCTGGCGGTGCCGACGCCGACCATGGTCAGCGGCACCGCGTTCTGAATCGAAGTGACGCCAACCGCCATCACCGGCCCGATCCCCAGACCGGTCAGCACCATCGACACCGCAATCCACCATTCGGGTGTGCTGGTGCCCATCTGCGCAAGGGAGGCCATCGCCCCGGCCAAGATCAGCGTGGATACGGTGGGCATCCACCGATACCGCCCGGTCCGCACCATGATCCGCCCCGAGATGGAGGAACCAAGGATGATCCCGACCATCATCGGAAAGGTGAACATGCCCGACAGCGCCGGCGACATGCCCCGCACCACCTGCATGAAAAAGGGTACAAACACGATGGTGCCGAACATCGCCGAGCCAACGATCAGCCCAACTGCATTGGACACCAGGAAATTGTTGATCCGGAACAGGCGGAGCGGCAGGATCGGCTCCTTGGCTCGGCTTTCGATCATCACAAAGACGGCCAGTGCCGCCAGTGTCGCGATCAACAGCCCCTGCATCTCTGCGCTGCTCCAGGGCAGGGTAGAGCCGCCAAGGCTCGCTGAGATGACCGCAAGTGAAAGCAGCAGCGACAGGCTCAACCCGCCGGCATAGTCAATCGACGGTCGCCGCCCGGTCGGCACCGTGGCCAGCGAACGGGCCAACACCACAAAAGCCGCCAGCCCCAGCGGCAGGTTCAGCAGGAACAGCCACTCCCACGCGAAATGCTGCACGATAAAGCCCCCCGCCAGCGGGCCGACCACGGTTGAGGCAGCAAAGACGCTGCCCAGCATCCCCTGATAGCGGCCCCGCTCGCGGGCGGGGACAGCATCGGCGACAGTGGCCATAGAGACGACGATCAGCCCGCCGCCGCCAACGCCCTGTACAAACCGCCCCGCCACCAGCACCCAGAGGTTCGGCGCCAGCGCGCAGATAAGTGAGCCAACAAGAAACACCACGATGCCGCCCTGCATCACCGGCTTGCGCCCGAACAGGTCGCCCAGCTTGCCACAGACCGGCGCCCCGACGGTCGCCGCCATCAGATAGGCGGTAATGACCCAGGTGATCTGCGACAATCCGCCCAGCTCGCTCAGGATCGTGGGCAGCGCCGTCGTCACCACCGTCTGACCCAGCGAGGCAATGAACAAAACAGAGGCCACCGCGCCGATCATCAGCTTCAGCTCTCTGTCGTTCAGGGCTCCGGGGGTGCTTGGGATCGGTCCGCTCACGTGATAATCCTTGCTCTGGCTTGATTTGAAAGGTGGCCGCTCCGCAGTTGCATTGCGTTCGGCCCTGAAACAGGTCATCTGATAATAGCACATGTATGACGACGTCATTTACATGTCAACAGCATGTAATTTTGTCAGCCCCCCGGGCCGACGACCTCCTGGAGGATGGAACCATAGCCGGGCGCAACACCGAACTGACGAATTTCCTGGAACAGGCCGGGATTGACAGCCGCACCAGCACGGCAGCGCTGGAGATTGACGACGTGCTGCAACAGTGGCGGCGCCGGGTGAACAAGCGCGAGCTTGGCTCGGCGGCGCTGGCGGCCTTTGGGCTGGCCGAGGAGGTCGATCTGGCCCAGCTTGACGTGATGATGGCGATCTGGGCCCCGGCGAGTACCTTTGGCAGCGACGATGCCGAGGAAGAGGTCATGGTCTCCACCGTTGCCGCGCGCCTGCGCATCGACCCGTCGCGGGCCTCCCGCCTCACCAGCGACCTGATCGCTCGGGGGCTGGCCCGGCGCACCGTCAGCCAGCGCGACGCCCGCCGCACTCTGGTCGAGCTGACGGAACGGGGCACCGCCATCATCGAAGCCGTGCGCCAGTTCAAGTTCCTTGTTCTTGGCGAATTCCTGTCGGGCTGGAGCGAAGAGGAACTCGCCCTATTTGTCCCCCTGTTCGAACGGTTCGTCACCTGGACCGAAGAAGCCGGGGATATCGGCAACAACCGTTTCCCGGACGAGATCAACGCCATCAGCGCACGGCTGGCGCAGGTCCCCGGCGCCTCCTGACGCCCTGCCCACGCCGCCCCAAACGGAACCTTTATGGATAGCACCGCCGCCTTGCCGCCCCGGATCCTGGACTGGTTCAGCGCCCGGGGCTGGTCCATCCATCCGCATCAGCAGGACATGCTGGACCGTGCCACCGATCCCGCCACGCTGCTGATCGCCCCCACCGGCGGCGGCAAGACGATGGCCGGTTTCCTACCGACGCTAATCGAGCTGGCGGACGGCAGCCACGAAGGTCTGCACACGCTCTATGTCTCACCACTCAAGGCGCTGGCGGCGGATATCAAACGCAACCTGCGCACGCCGGTCGAGGAAATGGGACTGCCGATCCGGATTGACGACCGCACCGGCGACACCCCGCAATCGCGCCGCAAATGCCAGCGCGCCGACCCACCGCATATCCTGCTGACCACCCCCGAAAGCCTGGCGCTGATGGTCTCTTACGGGGATGCCGCCCGCACCTTTGGCGGGCTGCGGCGCATCGTCATCGACGAAATCCACGCTCTCGCCGAAAGCAAACGCGGTGATCAGCTGATGCTGGCGCTGGCGCGGCTGCAAAGCCTTTGCCCGGATCTGCGCCGGGTGGGCCTTTCGGCCACGGTGGATGATCCCGCCGCCATCGCCCGCTATCTGGCGCGCCATCCGGACCCCTGCGATATCGTGCTGGCTGATCCCGGCCCCGCCCCCGATATCGCCATGTTGCACACGAGTGAGGCACCGCCCTGGGCGGGGGGCGGCGCGGCCTATGCGATCCCTGCCGTGCTGGAACAGATCCGCGCCCATCAGACCACGCTGATCTTTCACAACACCCGGGCACAGGCGGAAATCTTCTTTCACAACCTGTGGCTTGCCAATGAAGACGCGTTGCCCATCGCCATTCATCACGGCTCGCTCGACCGGGCGCAGCGCGAGCGGGTCGAGGCCGCGATGGTCGCCGGAGAGCTGCGCGCCGTGGTCTGTACCGGCTCGCTGGATCTGGGCATCGACTGGGGCAACGTGGATCTGGTGATCCAGATCGGCGCCCCAAAGAACGTCAAACGGCTGGTGCAACGCATCGGGCGCGCCAACCACCGCTACAACGCCCCGTCCAAAGCGCTTCTGGTGCCCGCCAACCGGTTTGAAGTGATCGAATGCCACGCCGCGCTGGAGGCGGTGCAGGCAGGCAGGCTTGATGGCGATCCACGCCCACCGGGACCGCGCGATGTACTGTGCCAGCATATCCTGATCACCGCCTGCGCGGGGCCGTTTGATGCCGATGCGCTTTTCGCCGAGGTCATCAGCACAGGCGCCTATGCCGCCCTCAGCCGCGCGGAATTCGATGCCTGTCTCGATTTCTGCGCCACCGGTGGTTACGCCTTGCGCGCCTATGACCAATGGCAGCGCCTGCTGCAGCGCCCGGACGGCCTGTGGCAGCTGCGCGATCCGCGTGCGGCGGCCCGCATCCGCATGAATATCGGCACCATTCAGGACGCCGACCTTCTGAAGGTGCGGATGAAACACAGCCGCGGCGGCAAGCCGCTGGGCGAGATCGAAGAGGCCTTTGCCGCCACATTGACCCCCGGCGATACCTTCCTGATCGGTGGCCAGATCGTGCGCTATGAATCCTTGCGCGAAATGACAGTGGAAGTTAGCCGCGACCGGGGCCGCAAGCCGAAGATCGCCGTGTTCTCGGGCACCAAATTCGCCACCTCCACCCAATTGAGCCAGGGCATTCTGGACCTTCTGGCGCGCGGCCACTGGCCCGATCTGCCCGCCCACACCGCCGACTGGCTGGACCTGCAGCGCCAGGTATCCGAATTGCCGCGCGCCGGGCAGATGCTGATCGAAAGCTTTCCGCATCAGGGCCGGGAACATACCTGTCTCTATGGCTTTGCCGGACGCAACGCTCAGCAGACGCTGGGGCTGCTGGTGACCAAACGGATGGAGGAGCTGGGCCTTGATCCGCTGGGCTTTGTCGCCACAGATTACGCCACGCTGATCTGGGGCCTTGCCGAGCTAACCGACCCCGCGCCCTTGCTGGAGGCCGACGCCCTGCGCGACGGGCTGGAGCGCTGGCTGGCCGAAAATGCTGTGATGAAACGCGCCTTTCGCGGCGCGGCCACCATCGCCGGGCTGATCGAACGCAACAGCCCCGGCGCCCGCAAATCCGGGCGGCAGGCGACGTTTTCGTCCGATATCCTTTATGACACGCTGCGCAAATACGATCCCGGTCACCTGCTGCTGGATATCACCCGCGACGAAGCGCTAAGCGGGCTGGTGGATTGTGCCCGTATCGAGGAAATGGCCGACCGCATCCGGGGCCGCGTGACCCTGCGGCGGCTGAAACGGATCAGCCCGCTGGCCGCGCCCTTGCTGTTGGAAATGGGAAAGGTGCCGGTTCAGGGCGCTGGAGCACAGAAACTTCTGGAGCGCGAAGCCGAAGAACTGATGCGCACCTCGGGCCTCGCGGAGCTGGATCCATGAACGATCCGGCAGGATCTCAGGGCGCCTTGGTCGGCTATGATTTCACACTGGCAGGCGCACGGCTCACCGCGCTTGGCAGCGGCGCGCTCTGGTGGGCAGAGCGGCGACTGCTTTGTGTCTCGGACCTGCATATGGGCAAATCCGAACGTCACCTGCGGCGCGGTGGTGCGCCCCTGCCCCCGTATGAGACCCGCGATACACTGGCGCGGCTGGCGAAGCTGATCCGGCAGCTGCGGCCCGAGACAGTGCTGTGCCTAGGCGACAGTTTCGACGATCTGGCCGCCGCCCAGGCGCTGCCTCCAGAGGACGTGCAGGACCTGCGCAGCCTGATCGCCGCACAGGACTGGATCTGGGTGGAGGGCAACCACGATCCGGGCCCTACGGGATTTGGCGGTCGCTCCTGCACCGAGATGCGCCTTGGACCGCTCACCTTTCGCCATATTGCCGAGGGTGACGCCGAAGCAGGAGAGATCTCAGGCCATTACCACCCCAAGGCGCGGCTACGCCGGGGCAGTGCCCGCCCCGCCTTTCTGCTGGATCGCACCCGACTGATCCTGCCCGCCTTTGGCACCTATACCGGTGGGCTGCGCAGCAGTGATCCTGCCCTCGCGGGACTGATGGCTCCAGAAGCGATTGCGATCCTGACCGGACCAAAACCCCTGCCCTGCCCAATGCCTCGCTAGGTTGGCCCAGCTAGACCGGCCCCGCTAACGCAACGTCTTGTTCCCACCGGTCCCTGCAGGCCGTATGATCGCGGTATGAGCACAGATCGCATATCAGACAGTTTCGCCCGCCAAAGCATGATGCAAACCCTTGGCGCCACGCTGGATTCCGTAGCGCCGGGCAAGGTGGTGGTCTCCGCCCCCATCCTGCCCAGCAGCCTGCAACAGCATGGCGTCGCCCACGCGGCGTTGACCTTTGCCATCGGCGATACCGCAGCAGGATACGCGGCGCTGTCCCTGATGCCCGAGGATCAGGAAGTGATGACCGCAGAGATCAAGATCAACCTGCTGGCGCCCGGCGCTGGGGATCGCCTGCGGGCCACCGGCACCGTGGTGAAACCCGGACGGCGGCTGGTCGTGGCAACCTGCGAAGTCCATGCCATCACCGGTGAGGAAGAAAAGCTGGTGGCGATCCTGCAAGGCACCATGGTGCCGGTCGCCAAGTAAAATCCTGCCCCACCAGAGACCAAACAGCAAAACACCCGCCGAAACAGTCCGGCGGGTGCAGCTGACAAAAGCGTCAGAGTATCAAAGCAATCAGGCGGTCAGACCTTCCGGCTCTGCCAGACCGTTGGCCCGGCAGCAGGCGGTGACCGTGTTGGCCAACAAGCAAGCGATGGTCATCGGACCGACACCACCCGGCACCGGGGTGATGGCACCGGCGCGGGCCGCGGCGCTTTCGAAATGCACGTCACCCACGAGGCGGGTCTTGCCTTCGCCCTTTTCCGGGGCGTCGATGCGGTTGATGCCCACGTCGATCACAGTAGCGCCTTCCTTGATCCAGTCACCCGGCACCATTTCCGGGCGCCCGACGGCGGCCACCACGATATCGGCGCGGCGCACTACCTCGGGCAGATCCTTGGTGCGGCTATGCGCGATGGTCACGGTGCAGCTGTCCCCCAGCAGCAGCTGCGCCATGGGTTTGCCGACGATGTTGGAGCGGCCGATCACCACCGCATCCATGCCCGACAGGCTGCCGTGATAATCACGCAGCATCATCAGACAGCCCAGCGGCGTGCAGGGCACCATGGATTTCTGGCCGGTGCCCAAAAGACCCACGTTGGAAATATGGAAGCCGTCCACGTCCTTGGCCGGGTCGATGGCATTGATTACCAGATCCTCGTCCAGATGGCCGGGCAGCGGCAGCTGCACCAGAATACCATGCACGGCGGGATCATTGTTCAGCTGGTCGATCAGCGCCAGCAGGTCGGCCTCAGAGGTATCCGCCTCCAGCTTGTGCTCGTAGGAGTTCATGCCGACCTCGACGGTCTGCTTGCCCTTGGAGCGGACATAGACCTGGCTCGCCGGATCCTCGCCCACCAGCACAACCGCCAGACCGGGGGTGATACCGTGCTCTTCCTTCAGGCGCGCCACATGTTCGCCGACCTGACCGCGGACCTTGGCCGCAAAGGCCTTGCCGTCAATGATATTTGCTGCCATCGCTTCGTTCCTTCTCAGGGCTGCAAGACCAGATGCGGCCTCGCGCTCATGTCTCGGGGATCTCTCGCGCCTCGCGCGAAATCGACCAATCCACCATATCGCGCCAGATACCTTCGACCAGAGCAGGATCGAGCCCCTCGGCCTCGGCGGTGCGGCAGGCGTTGACCACAACCTCCTCAACACGGGCCGGGATCCGTGCGGGCCAGCCATTCACCTGCTTCAGCTCCACTGCCCGGTCGATATAATCCGCCCGCGCCCGCAGCATCCTGACCAGTGCCACATCGAGCGCATCAATCGCGGCGCGCAACTCTCCCATATCGGCGCAGTCCTGCGGTGGTTTCGGATTGGTCATCGTCACAAAAACTCCTACGGCCCGGGAATAGGTCCCCGGGCCGCAGATTGCGCAATTTGCGCCTTAGAACAAGCCTTCGATCTGCCCTTCGGCATTCAGATGGATGTTTTCCGCCGCAGGGGTGCGGGGCAGGCCCGGCATGGTCATGATCTCACCGCAGACAACCACGACAAACCCGGCGCCCGCAGAGAGGCGGACCTCACGCACCGGGACCGAGTGGCCGGTGGGCGCGCCGCGCAGGTTGGGATCGGTCGAGAAGCTGTACTGGGTCTTCGCCATGCAGACCGGCAGGTTGCCATAGCCCTGATCTTCCCAGAGTTTCAGCTGATCGCGGATCTTCTTGTCGGCCAGCACTTCGTCGGCGCGGTAGATGCCCTTGGCGATGCGCTCGATCTTCTCAAAAAGGGTCAGCTCATCGTTGTAGAGCGGTGCGAACTGGCTGACGCCGCTGTCGGCGATTTCCGCGACGCGGCGGGCCAGATCGGCAGAGCCTTCCGAACCCAGCTCCCAGTGACGCGACAGGATCGCTTCGGAGCCCTGGGTTTCCACGTAGTCCTTGACCGCCTGGATTTCCGCATCGGTGTCGGTGACAAAGTGGTTGATCGCGACGACAACCGGCACACCAAAGGATTTCAGGTTGCCGATGTGACGGCCGAGGTTGGCGCAGCCTTCCATCACCGCTTCGACGTTTTCGGCACCAAGATCTGCCTTGGCCACGCCACCGTTCATCTTCATCGCGCGCACAGTGGCCACCAGCACAACACAGTCGGGTGCGATACCGGCCTTGCGGCACTTGATGTTCATGAACTTCTCGGCGCCGAGGTCCGCACCAAATCCCGCTTCGGTCACCACGTAATCAGCAACTTTCATCGCGGTCTTGGTCGCGATGACAGAGTTACAGCCGTGCGCGATGTTGGCGAAGGGACCGCCATGAACAAAGGCCGGGTTGTTTTCCAGCGTCTGCACCAGGTTCGGCTGCATTGCGTCCTTCAGCAGCACCGCCATGGCACCTTCTGCCTTGATATCACGGCAATAAACCGGGCTGCGGTCGCGGCGATAGGCCACGATCATGGCGCCCAGACGCTTTTCCAGATCCTGCAGGTCGTTGGCCAGGCACAGGATCGCCATCACTTCGGAGGCCACGGTGATGTCGAAACCACCTTCGCGCGGGAACCCGTTGGCAACACCGCCGAGGGAGACGTTGATCTGGCGCAGGGCCCGGTCGTTCATGTCGACAACGCGGCGCCACTGGACGCGGCGGATGTCGATTTCCTGCTCGTTGCCCCAGTAGATGTGGTTGTCGATCATCGCGCTCAGCAGCGAGTGTGCCGAGGTGATCGCGTGGAAGTCACCGGTGAAGTGGAGGTTCATGTCCTCCATCGGCACGACCTGCGCGTAGCCACCACCAGCGGCGCCGCCCTTCATGCCGAAGTTCGGGCCAAGCGAGGCTTCGCGGATACAGACCATGGCGTTCTTGCCGATCTTGTTCAGACCATCGCCCAGGCCCACGGTGGTGGTGGTCTTGCCTTCGCCCGCCGGGGTTGGGTTGATCGCGGTCACCAGGATCAGCTTTCCATCGGGTTTATCCTGCACCGAGTTGATGAAGGACTGGCTCACCTTGGCCTTGTCGTGGCCGTAGGGCAGCAGATCGTCATGCGACATGCCCAGCTTGCTGCCGATGTCCTGAATGGGGAGCTTCTTCGCTTCGCGCGCGATTTCGATGTCACTCTTGTAGCTCATGGCCTGGTTCCTGACCTGTTTCTGTCCGTTGACCGGCTCGCGGGCCGGAGTTGACCAAGACTTAGCCAGACTGCGGCAAATGGCGCGCGTGATTTCCGACATTATCGTGTCTTGAAGCGGCGTAGGGCGAATTCGATCGGAACTTCGAGTGTCCGAAAGGAACGCATTGTTCCTTTCGGGCGCGGCTTCAGGGCGCCCAGGCGCGCTGATCCGGCACAAAAACCGTCAGAGCATCCCCGATTGAGAGCCGCCCCGGACGTTCTACCCAGGCGGTGATTCCCCGTCGGTTTTTCGCCGCAGGTTTGAATTTCGCGCCGTAACCGCCATGATCCTTTTCGATCTCGCGCCCCGGCAGCACGCAGGGGCGATTCTCCATATCCACGGTCAGGGTAGTGCCATCCGGCCCCTGCAGCCGGGAACTGGGCGGGATGAAGGTGAAATCGGGAATACCGCGCAGCACCAGGCTGGCACCCAGCCAGGCCGGGTCGATCTGCTCCAGCCCCATATCCGCGGCAATCAGGACCAGCTCTTCCTCAGAGAGAATGGTCAGCTGGCGCACGTTGCGGATTTCAGTGCCGGTGGGATAGAGGTTCTTCACCCGCACGCAGGAGGAACGCAAACTGCCCTCATGACGCTCCCCCGCAATGCCGTCAAAGCCGAGGTCCAGCGTCTGCTGTGGAATCGCTGCAAGCCCCTCTCCTGCCGGAACCTGTCCCATCCAGACAATCTCTCCGGTGAATTCGGTTTCGCGCAAGACTGGCATGTGAAGGCTCCCCTGTACTTCATCCGCTTTGCACTACCGCTTTCGCAGGGCACAGCGCTTGTGCCGAACCATACACGCTAAGCCCCGAACCGCCAGAGAGAACCATGGGCTTTACCCAGCGCCATCCCCACCCCAACTGGCCCAGTCCAAACAAATGCCCACTGCTGCAAAGAAAAAGACCCGGTCAAAGACCGGGCCTTTCAAATTCAGGAAGCGCCTCAGGAAGACGGTTCCGGCTCCATGCCGCCCTCGGGCGGGGTTTTCTTCGGCTTGGCCTTGGGCACTGCGGTGACCGAGGCACTACCCTGATCGGTATCGTCGCCTTCGTCCTCTCCAGAATGCGGCGGCTCGCCACCCATGACGCGCTTGATCTCATCGCCGGTCAGGGTTTCGTACTCGAGCAGACCCTGCGCCAGACGTTCCCATTCGTCGTGATGATCGGTCAGGATCTTGAAGGCGCGATCATAGCCCATCTGGATGAACTCGCGTACCTCTTCCTCGATCAGCTCCTTGGTATGGGCGGAAACAGAGAAGCCGGTGGTGTTGCCACTGTAACCTTCGTGCGCCTCGGCATAATCGATATTGCCGACCTTTTCGGACATGCCCCAGCGCATCACCATGGCGCGGGCCAGCTGGCTGGCCTGCTGGATGTCGCCGGCCGGGCCGTTCGAAACGTGGCCTTCACCGTATTTGATGATTTCGGCGGCCTTACCCGCCATGGTCATCGCCAGCTTCTGCTCGCACTCATCCTTGTGCCAGTTCAGGCGATCCATCTCGGGCAGGCTGACAACCATGCCCAGGGCACCGCCGCGCGGAATGATCGTCGCCTTATAGACCGGATCACACTCGGGCAGCTTCAGGCCGACAACAGCGTGGCCCGCCTCGTGATAGGCGGTCTTTTCCTTCTGATCCGCCGTCAGCACCATCGAGCGACGCTCGGCGCCCATCATCACCTTGTCCTTGGCGTTCTCAAAGTCTTCCATCGTGACAAAGCGGCGACCGACCCGGGCGGCCATCAGCGCAGCCTCGTTCACGAGGTTCGCCAGATCCGCACCAGAGAAGCCCGGGGTACCGCGCGCGATGATGCGCATATCCACATCGGGGCCCAGCGAGGTCTTGCGTGCGTGCACGCCGAGGATCTTTTCGCGGCCCTTGATGTCGGGGTTACCGACGGTGACGTTACGGTCAAAGCGGCCCGGACGCAGCAGCGCGGGGTCCAGAACGTCCTTTCGGTTGGTCGCCGCCAGGATGATCACGCCTTCGTTGGCTTCAAAACCGTCCATCTCGACCAGCAGCTGGTTCAGCGTCTGTTCGCGCTCGTCGTTACCGCCGCCATAGCCGGCGCCACGATGGCGGCCCACGGCGTCGATTTCGTCGATGAACACGATGCAAGGCGCGTTCTTTTTCGCCTGTTCGAACATGTCGCGCACACGGGATGCACCGACACCGACGAACATTTCAACAAAGTCCGAACCGGAGATGGTGAAGAAGGGAACGCCAGCCTCGCCCGCAATCGCGCGGGCCAGCAGCGTCTTACCAGTACCCGGAGGGCCCACCAGCAGCGCACCCTTGGGGATCTTGCCACCAAGACGCGAGAATTTCTGCGGGTTGCGCAGGAATTCCACGATCTCTTCCAGCTCTTCCTTGGCTTCATCGATACCGGCAACATCGTCAAAGGTGACGCGACCGTGTTTCTCGGTCAGCATCTTCGCCTTGGACTTGCCAAAGCCCATGGCGCCGCCTTTGCCTCCGCCCTGCATCCGGTTCATGAAATAGACCCAGACACCGATCAGCAGCAGGAAGGGCAGCAATGTGATCAGGAACGACTGGAAACCCGACTGCTGCTGTTTCTCAGCCCGCACCGGGATGTTGTTCTCGATCAGCATCGAGGTGACTTCCGCGTCCCCCGGCTTGATGGTGACATAGCTCTGGCCATCGGATGTGGTGAAACGAACCTGCTCCCCGTCAAGGGTGACGGTGCTGACCTGCCCGCCTTCGACAGCGGCGACAAAGTCGGAATAGGTGCGCTCACGGCTCTGCATGGTGCTGCCCGACCCGCTGAACAAATTGAACAGCGCGAGGATCAGCAGAAACAGAACGACCCAGAAGGCGATATTGCGTGCATTACCCAAGGAAAATCTCCCAATATTCGAGGCGACGCGTAGATCGCCCACGTTGCGCTTAAAATAGGGAACATTCGGTCAGGTTCAATGCGATAAAAAGGATGCAAAGAACTCTTCTTCGCTGCAGGTCAGCTCTGCCGTACATCCCGGCGCCGGTCTCACCAGCGGTGCGGCAACCAGATCGGCCCCGCGCCACAAAGCAGGGGTGACCTCCAGCACTGGTCCGGGCAGACCGGTTTCCCGCCAATCCGGACAGAGCTGCAGCCCCTCTGCCCCAAGGGCACGCACCTGACAATCATCTGATTTTACGCAATTAATTCCCCACCGCCCATCCCAGACCTCACCGGGTTCCGCGATCTGGCCACGTACGGCCTGCGCTTCGCGGCAGATCCAGACACGGCCCCGGCGGCACAGGATGCGCCCACCAGCAAGGGTAGCCGAACCGCCGGTACGGGCGGTTTCCAGCGCTGCCATCATCGGCGCGCGCCGCGGCGGATAGGTGCCGCCAGAAACCCATTGCAGCGCCGCCCGCAGCAACCGGTGAGCGATTTCATCCGGCAGTCCCGCAAAATACGCCCGCTCTACCGCCACAGCGCCCGCCTGAAACGAAAATCCCTCCTGCGCCGCCGATAGTGCATAGTGATCAAGCGTTTGCCGCGCCTGTTGCATATTTTTTGCAACAAGCGACAGCGCCTCGACGCTCAGACCCAACTCTTCCAGCATCGGCAGGGCCTGGCGCAACCGCACCCGGTCGAATCGCCTGTCCTCATTTGACGGATCGTCGACCCAAGGCACGCCTTCGGCGCGCAGGTAATCTCGCAGATCCGCCCGGCGCAATGACAAGAGCGGACGCAGCAGCGTCAGATCCTCAAGCTGCCGCACGGCGGACATTGCTGACAATCCATCCACGCCAGAGGCCCGCGTCAGCCGCATCAGCACGGTTTCCGCCTGATCGTCTGCCGTATGACCCAGCGCCAGTGCCGCGATGCCTTTGCTACGCGCCCACTCCCGCAGCAGACCATAGCGGGCCTGCCGGGCCTGATCCTGCAGATTGCCGACGCCGGGTCCCTCGGCCCAGTGCAGAATATCGTGTGAAAGTCCAAGGCCCGTGGCCAGCGCCGCAACGCCTTCAGCCTCGGCGGCCGAGGCCGCGCGCAATCCGTGGTCCACCGTGACCGCGTAGAGTTGCACCCCTTCGGGAGTCAAAGCGCGGTGTAAGATGTGAAGAAGCGCAACCGAGTCGCTCCCCCCGGAAACGGCAACCCCCAGCCGCTCTGGCAGGGGGTGTGGGATCTGGGCGCGAACGCCTGCAATGATATCCGCCGCGTCTTGCGTCAAGAACAGCCCAGCGTGGCCATCTCCGCCTCGGCACGGGCCACCGTATCATTGCCGGGGAACCGTGCGTTGACTTCAGAGAGGGTGATGCAGGCCTGATCGCGCTGGCCCAACCGGCCAAGAGCGGCACCCAGTTCGAACAACGCCTCGGGCGCCATCGGGCCAACCGCATCGCCGGTAAAGGACGCCAGATAGGCCCGCGCCGCCTCACGCGTGTCGCCCAGACCATCCATCGCCTTGCCGCGATGGAAATCGGCCTTTGCCGCCAACGGGCTACCCGGATAAGCGGCATTGAAGGCCGCGAATTTCTCGGCGGCGTCCTGATAGCTGCCTTCGTCCAGCGCCTGCTTGGCCGCATCGAAATCGGCGCGCTCGCCCACCGCCAACTCGCTGGCATCACCCGGCACAGGAACCGGCACAGAAGTCTCGATGCTTGCCGCTTCGGTGTCCCCGCCCAGCGTCGAGGTTTCACCCAGAGCGCTGATGTCACCGCCTTCCAGTTCGACCAGTCGGAACTCCAGATCGCCAATGCGGTTGGTGCCATCGGCAACGATCCGGTTGATGCGGTATTCCAGTTGTTCAGTCTGGGCGGTCAGGCGCTGCAGCTCGGTCTCGATCGCCTCGACCCGGTCCAGCACCGAACTGCCTGCCAGATTGGTGGCAGGTGCGCCGGTGGTGGACAATTCGCGCGTCAGACGCTGGATTTCCACGTGCAAGACGGTCAGCTCCTGCCGGATATCGGCAAGTGTCTGCTGGTCCTGCGCTGCTGCGGGCAGCGACCCGAACAGCGCTGCAACGGCGGCCGAGGCAATCAGGGTGGCGCGGATCCGGCGGGGCAGCTGCATCGCCTTACCCCGTCAGGCCGCTGGCCAGAACGGTCACGGCGCGGCGGTTCTTGGCATAGCAGCTTTCGGCCGAACAGATCTCAAGCGGGCGTTCCTTGCCATAGCTGACCACCTGGATCCGGTTGCCCGCAACCCCTTGGGAAATCAGGAACTCCCGCGCCGAATTGGCCCGGCGCGCACCAAGCGCAAGGTTGTACTCGCGGGTGCCCTGCTCATCCGCGTGGCCCTGGATCGTGACGTTGTAATCGGTATTGGTCAGCAGCCAACCCGCCTGCCCGCGCAGGACCTCTTCGGCGGCAGGCGACAGGCTGGACTGATCCACCGCGAACAGCACCCGGTCACCGATGGCCTGCTGGAAATAAGCCGGGCTGGTGGGATCTGAAACCGATCCCGCTGCACCGGCGCCCGCGCCGCTGCCATCCCCGAACCTGGTGTCGTCCCAGGAGGCGTTGCTACAGCCTGCAACCCCGAGGGCCGCGACCACCAGAAGTGCCTTTTTGAAACCGCTCATGCTCATTCCCTACCCCTTTACGTTTCTTGCTGGCAGCCTACCACATGTCGGATCAGGCAGCCATGCCGGTATTTATGCCCAGTTGACCATCGCGTTACGGTCCGGGCCTCAGTTCTGCAGCGGCGACCAGGCCGGATCCGATGCCCCGTCAGGGGTGCGGACCGGCTTCAGGTTGCGCCCGGTGATATCCACTGAATAGAGCAGCGCCCGGCCACTCGCCCCCTGGGTTTCGCGGGTGAACATGATCACCCGGCCATTGGGCGACCAGGTCGGCCCCTCATCCAGGAAGGATGCCGTCAGCAGGCGCTCCTCGCTGCCATCGGTGCGCATGACGCCGATATGGAAACGGCCCTTGCTTTGCTTGGTAAAGGCGATGAGATCGCCGCGCGGCGACCACACCGGCGTGCCATAGCGCCCGGTGCCAAAACTGATCCGCCGCGCCGCGCCGCCCGCGGCGGGCATCACGTAGAGCTGCGGCGCGCCAGAGCGGTCGCTTTCAAACACGATCTGGCTGCCATCCGGCGAATAGGAAGGCGCCGTTTCGATCGACGGTGCGTTGGTCAGGCGGGTGCGTTTTCCGCTGGCGATATCCATGGTGAAGATGTCGGTATTGCCGCCCTGGGACTGTGAATAGACCACCGTGCGCCCATCGGGGGCGAAACGCGGAGCAAAGCTCATGATGCCATCGTCCGCCGACAGGATGCGGCGCTGCACCTTACCCACGTCCAGCACGTGGATCTGCGGAAAGCCGGTCTCGTAACTGGTATAAAGCACCCGGTCGCCGGTAGGCGAAAACCGCGGCGCCAGCACGATGGCATCGCTGTTGGTCAGATACTGCACATTGGCGCCATCATAATCCATGATCGCCAGCCGTTTGCGGCGGTCGTTCTTGGGGCCGGTCTCAGACACAAATACCACCCGGCTGTCGAAATAGCCGCCTTCGCCCGTGATCCGGCTGTAGACGGCATCGGCCACCTTGTGCGCCATGCGCCGCCAGCCATCGGTGGTGCCGGAAAACTGCAACCCGCCGCCAAGCTCGCCTTCGGAAAAGACATCATAGGCGCGGAAGCGCACGGTCAGACGCTTTCCCTTGACGCTGACTGCGCCGGTGATCAGCGCCTGCGCATTGACGGCCTTCCAATCGGCGAACTTCACAGCGTCGTCAAAGGCGGCAACCTTGGAAATATGCGCCGAGGCCGGAACCTCGCGGAACAGGCCAGTGCCGCTCAGATCCGCAGCCACCACCCGGGCAATCTGCGCCGCGTATTCGCGCGCTGCCGGGTCGTCTGGAATGAAATCGGGCACCGCATAGGGCAAGGGCTCGATCACGCCCTGATCGATCTCGATCCGCAACGGCCCGTTTTGCGCCAAGGCAGACCCGTTCAGCGCCAGAACGGCGCCGCAGATTGTCAGGCCAATCAGAGCCAGGCGTGCCAGATAGGTCTTCATTTGATCCGCATCCTTTCGGGATTGAATGTCATCTCAATATCACGCCATTGCGCATATTTTTCAGGGGGAAGTTGAAATCCTCGTGAACCGCAGCGGATAATTGCCCGCCGGGCGGCCTCATATGCCTGTTTTGCCGCCGTTGCCGATCCGCCGGTGCTGGACAGCATCCGGATCGAGCCGCTGTCGGGTTTGCCATCCTGCGCGAGGGTGACACCCACGACCACGGTGGTCTTCAGCGCCTCAGTCGACAGCGAGCCGACATTCCAGCATTGCGACACCGCGACCCGCAGGGCGTCTTTTTCGCCCGAGGTCAGCGGCGGGCCAGAGGGTTCCGGCGCCTCAACATCCGCGCCGCCGGACAGCGCAGCGGCAAGCGCATCCTCCACAGCAGAAGGGTCCACCTGCGGCTGGGTGTCTTCGGTCTCAACCGGCGTCGACGCCGCTTCAGGCTCCGGCTCCGGCGCCGCCGCGCGGCGTATCGGGCGCCCACGGGGCCGCAGGGACTGCTCGGGCGCGGTCACGGTCTGCTCGTCGCTTTCGTTCTCTTCGGTCACGATACGGTCGCTGGCGGCCTCGGGGGCGGTGGCCTCCTGGACTTCCTGCTCTGTCTCGGCACCGACGTCGGGGGCGATTTCGGGCTGTTCGATCTCATCCACTGCCGTGTCCGGCTCGGGCGGGGCCACCGGCACCGGGGCGACCCGGTCCACCGGGCGCTGCTGCTGCACGTCGGGCTGCGGCGCCACCAACGCCGTTGTCTCCGGCGGCTCAGGCACGCCGGGCGCCGTGTCCGGCACCTCGGGTTCGGCAGGTTCCGGGGGCTGTTCGGGCGTTTCTGCCACCACCGGGTCGGGGATTGGCGGGGACAGGGGTTCGGGTGTGGGGGGCTCCGGCTCTGGCCGCTGCTGTGGCGGCAAGGACACCTCCGGCGCGGCACTTTCCTGCGGCGGCTGCAGCGTGCTGGCCTCGGGCGCCACCTGCGGCGCCTGCCGCGTCTGGCTGAGGCGCTCGAATTCCTCGGCACTGATCAGAGAGACCTCCTGCACCTCGAACGGCAACGGCTCGGACGGGAACCAGGCGCCAAATGCGACCCAGCTCAGCAGCAGCCCATGCCCCGCAAGAGAGATCTTGGTTCCGGTCTGCACGCGTCGTGCCCCCGCCTATTGATCCGGGCCGCTGCCCGACCCGCCATCTGCCGCACCCGCAGTTGCACCATCCAGCGCCGGACCACCCACGTCAGTCACCAGGCCCACGTTGGAAAAGCCGCCCGCATTGAGCGCCCCCATGATCTGCATGACATCGCTATAGGCAATCGCCCCATCGGCGCGCAGATAGACCCGGTCAGAGCTGCGCTCGGCCGCGATGGCGCGCAGTTTCACCACCAGGTCATCCCGCGCCACCGAGGTGGTCTGGATCTGGATATCGCCGCCTGCGGTCATGGTGACGGTCAGCGGCTCTTCCTCATCGCCAGGCAAGGCGCCGGCAGCGGTTTTCGGCAGATCCACCGGCACACCCACCGTCATCAGCGGCGCGGCCACCATGAAGATGATCAAGAGCACCAGCATCACATCTACAAAGGGCGTGACGTTGATTTCGGCCATCGGCTGCACCCGGCCGCGACGGCGGCCCCGGCGGCGCCCGCCCGATCCCGAAGACGACTGTTGAACAGCGGCGCCCATGGCTCAGGAATCCAGCTGACGGCTGAGAATGGTAGCGAATTCATCGGCAAAGGCTTCATAGCCGCCAAGGATCCGGTCACTGTCCGCGCTCAGCTTGTTGTAGAAGATCACCGCCGGGATGGCGGCCAGAAGGCCAAGGCCCGTTGCCATCAGCGCCTCGGCAATACCCGGCGCGACAACGGCAAGGTTGGTGTTCTGCTGTTCGGCGATTTCGATAAAGGCAGTCATGATACCCCAGACGGTGCCGAAAAGACCGATAAAGGGCGCCGTGGAACCGACGGTGGCCAGCACTGGCAACCCGCTTTGCAGGGTTTCTGCCTCCTTGGCGATGGCCACATCCATCGACCGGTCGATGCGCGCCTGCGCCCCGGGTATCAGCCCGCCATCGCTACGGTGGCTGCGGCGCCATTCCGCCATGCCAGCAGCAAAGATCCGCCCCGATGGCCCGGCCGGATCCGGCCCCAGCTGATCGAACAGCCCGTCCAGAGGCTCACCCGACCAAAAGGCCGCTTCAAAATCCGCCGCTTCGGCCCGTGCCTTGCGATAGTTGATGATCTTCTGGATGATGATGCCCCAGGACCATACCGAGGCGGCGATCAGCATCAGCATCACCAGTTTCACGGTGATCGTGGCCCGCGCGAATAGGCCCCACATAGAGAAATCAATCTCCTGCGCCAGCGCCAGAGTTTCTGCTTCCATTTGCCTGCTCTATCGTTTCCGGCCATCTGCCTGCGGCCTTGATTGAGGCAACGCTAGCGCAGTTCACACGGAAAAGCCAATGAAACAGGCGTGACAGAGGCCCCAGCCTAGAGCAATGCGCGAATCTCTGCCGGCAGGCGTGTGGGACGGCCATCCGCCGCGGTGACACAGACCGCCGTGACCACCGCCTTGAACAGGGGCGTGTCGCCGCGCCGCACCAGCTGCCGCATCGTAAGCCGCGCCCCGGTCAGTTTTTCCACCTCGGTTTCCACCACCAGCTCATCTTCGAACTTGGCAGGCGCCAGGTAATCGGCTTCGATCCGCTGCACCACCCAGATGAGACCCGCATCGCGCATGGCATTCTGGTCATTGCCAAGCTTGCGCACCCAGTCGCTGCGCGCCCGCTCGATATAGCGCAGGTAGTTGGCGTGATAGACGATCCCGCCCATGTCGGTGTCTTCATAGTAGACCTGTAACGGGAATTCATGCGTCATGATCTGCCCTTTCTCGCTCTTGCCCGCACCCTAGGGCGCCCCCCTCAGGCCAGCAAGCCCCCGGCCTTTATGACGGTGCGGGATCTTCCAAGGGGTAGTCCGCCAGCACCTCATAGCGCGCACCATCCGGCGTCAGGGTCGAGCGGAACAGCGCCATCCGGTCGATCTGCATCTCTGGCAGCGAGAAATCCCCCTGCGCCTGCAGGAAGGCGCCAAGGCGCTGCGCCCTGTGCTCCGGCATCTGGCGGGGAAACCGGGCAAGGGTGATATGCGGGCGGAACCTTTCGCGCGGCAGGTCGATCTCCGCCCGCTCTGCTGCCCGCCGCACCTGATCGCGCAACCGGGACAGGTCGGGATCCGGTGCAACCGCAGCAAAAAGGATACGCGGCACACGACCGCCAAACAGATCCAGCCCAGTGATCCGCAACCTCAAGGGCACCGCCGCAATCCGCGTCAGCTCTTCATGCAGCAGCTGCAGTGCGAAATCGGGCTGATCGTCCAGAAAGGCCAGCGTCAGATGCAAATTGTCCCCAGGCACCACGCGCCCCACCGGGATCTCCTCTTGCAGGGTCTCCAGCGCCAGAATGGCCTCCTCTGGCAGTGACAGCCCGACAAAGGACCGCATGGCGCTGACCTCCCCCGTTACTGAACCGGTGTGTGCGGCGGCGGCGCCTGAAGACGCGCAAACAGGCGCAGCGCGTGCGATGCATCATCCGCAGCCACCGGCATCATCCGGTCATAGGCGGCGGCGATCACCCCGGCGATCTCCGGACGCAGGATGGTCGCGCCGGTTTCCGGCAGCACCGCCAGCGGGGACCTATCGGCAAAGGCGCCCTCGCCCCACATCAGCATCACCTGCACCGCCTGCGTCAGCGCCAGGGTTTCCGCAGGCATCCGCGCCAGTTCGCCTTTCATCCGCAGGAAGACGAACCCGGCCTGGATGGCCCCCTGATCGTCAAACCGGAATGCGCGATACTGGCTGGCATTCGCCGCCTTGAGCCGCGCCACCAGAGGATCCAGATCCGGGATCAGACGGCCCAGATCCGGAACTTCCAGAAGCTCATCCCACTCGCGGAAGAAAAAGAACATCAGATTGGCGCCCAGTTCCGGGTCGGTTTCGGCCATCTGGTGCCCTGCCAGCGTTACCACAGCTTCCAGCGCGCCCTTTACGGTCTTCAGCGTCTCCTCTTCGACGCCAAAGACGATAGGTGCAATCGGTCGGCCCCAGCGGGCAAAGGCATAGCCGCCGCCGGGGCGGGAAAACAGCGCTTCGATCTGCTCCGGTGTCAGGTCCAGTGTCATGATGGCGGCTCCGTCGGTCATCCCAGTCTCGCATCGGGGCCGTCTATGCCTGCAAGAAAGCTGAACGGCAAGGGGCAGCTCCCGCGCCCGCAGGACCCCGGCTGCGCCGATGATCCTGACCGGCTTTGGGCCCGGCGCCGCTGTCGCGGCGCGGTTGCGCCATCCGCGCACGCCCCTTTTTCGGGTCAAGGGACGCGCCAGCGGCCACGCGGTACGCGTGGTTCACCCTTGAGGCGGAAAAGGGGAACACACAATAGAAAAGGTTCCTGAGGGACAGACCTGTCCTTCAGGAACCTCTCAGCAAGTTATTGCGCCGCCATAGCGGCGCCCCGCCCCTTCAAGAAAACAGATCACTCTGCGATTTCGGTGGCGCAATCCCCAGATGCGTCCAGGCCTTCTGCGCCAGCATCCGACCACGCGGCGTGCGCTGGATCAGCCCCTGCTGCAACAGGAAGGGCTCGATCACCTCTTCCAGCGCATCACGGCTTTCGCTCAACGCCGCCGACAGGGTTTCGATGCCCACCGGACCGCCCGAATAATTCTCGGCAATCAGCCGCAGGTAACGGCGATCGGCGCCATCTAGGCCCAGATTATCGACACCAAGCCGGGTCAGCGCGCCATCGGCCAGCTCCCGGGTGATCGTGCCATCGCCCTCGACCACCGCGAAGTCCACCACGCGGCGCAAGAGCCGCCCGGCGATCCTGGGGGTGCCGCGGGCGCGCCGCGCGATCTCCCGCGCGCCAGCCTCATCCGCCGGGGCGCCCAGCTTGCGGGCGTTGCGGGTGACGATCTCGTGCAGCTCCTCCACGGTATAAAACTGCAGCCGGGTAGGGATACCGAACCGGTCGCGCAGCGGTGTGGTCAGCAGGCCCATCCGGGTGGTGGCCCCAACCAGGGTAAAGGGCTGCAGCTCGATCCGCACGGTGCGGGCCGCCGGCCCTTCACCGATGACGAGATCCAGCTCGAAATCCTCCATCGCCGGGTAAAGCACCTCCTCCACCGCCGGGTTCAGCCGGTGGATCTCATCGATGAACAGGACGTCCCGCGCCTCCAGATTGGTGAGGATCGCGGCCAGATCGCCTGCCTTGGCCAGCACCGGGCCAGAGGTCATGCGAAAGTTGACGCCCAGCTCGCGCGCCACGATCTGCGCCAGCGTCGTCTTACCAAGGCCGGGAGGCCCGTGAAACAGCGTATGGTCCATCGCCTCGCCGCGGCGGCGGGCGCTTTCGATAAAGACGCGCAGGTTGGCACGCGCTTCGGCCTGACCGATAAACTCGCCCAGCCCCTGCGGGCGCAGGGCACGGTCGCCATCGCCTGCACCGTCTTCGGGCAATGGATCGGGGCGCAGAGTCGGATCGGCGTCAATCATTTCGGCCTCGCAGGCTATTATTCGCACGCTCCCGTCCGGCTGACAGGCCGGACAGTGCCCGGCCGCCCCTCCAGGCGGGCACTTCGTTTCCACCAGCGGCCGGGCACTGCGCTTTGTGCTTCACTGCCATTCTTCGTTCACCCTTTCGGCGCCAGCAGGCGCAGCGCGGCGCGGATCAGCTCCGCCTCTCCGGCTTCCGGCTCTGCTGCTGCGGCCTCGGCCACGGCAGCGGCGGCATCCGACGGCCCATAGCCAAGGTTCCCCAGCGCAGACAGCGCCCCGGCCGAGGCCGCAGCAGCTCCGCTGGGCTGTTTCTGCTGTTTCTTGCGCACGGGTTTTGCCGCGGGGGCGGGTTCGCCCGTTTCCACCACCGCGTCCAGCTCAGGCCCGTCCATTGCCTCGGTGACGGTCCCGCCCATGGCCATCACGCCGGGCGCCTTGTCCTTCAGATCGAGCACGATGCGCTGCGCGGTCTTGGGACCGACCCCCTTGGCGGCCTTGACCGCTGCCCAGTCGCCAAGCGCAATGGCGCGGCTAACCCCATCTGGCCCCAGCGCGCTGAGGATGGCCAGCGAGACCTTCGCCCCGACCCCCTGCACCGAGGTCAGCAGCCGATGCCATTCCTTTTCCACCAGCGAAGTAAACCCGAACAGCTGCATCAGGTCCTCGCGCACCAGGAGTTCGGTGTAAAGCGCAACCGCCTCTCCGACGCCGGGCAGCGCCGCCATGGTCCGATCCGAACAATAGACGATATAGCCAACGCCGCGCACGTCGATCAGCACGTGGTCCTGGGCGCGGTACTCCAACCGTCCGGTGAGTTTTCCAATCATGCCCGCACCTCCTTCAGGACCCGCTGCTGCGTGCCCCCGTAATAGGCGTGACAGATGGCAATCGCCAGCGCATCTGCGGCATCCGCGCCCTTGGGCGCGCAGCCGGGCAGTTGCAGTTTGACCATATGCAGGATCTGCCCCTTGTCCGCATGTCCGACGCCAACCACCGTCTTCTTCACCCGGTTGGGCGCATATTCCCCCACCGGCAGACCGGCCTTGGCCAGGGTCAACAGCGCAACGCCGCGCGCCTGCCCCAATTTCAGCGTCCCTGCACCGTCCTTGTTCACGAAGGTCTGTTCGATGGCCGCCTGATCTGGACGGTAGGCCGCGATCACCTCGCTGACCTGATTGTGGAGCGACAAGAGCCGCTCTCCCAGATCATCCCCATCTGACTGGCACAGCCCGTTCGCCACATGCGACAGGCGCGTGCCCTGCGATTCGATAACGCCCCAACCGAGGGTCCGCAGCCCCGGGTCGATTCCCAAAATCCGCATGCTGTGACCGGTCCCTGCTCATTGCTTCGAATTGTTTTGAAGATCCACTAGCACAAAAGGCGAACATATCCAAACGCTTTCGCCTTGGGCCACCCAGGGGCGCGAACACCGGAGACGGCGCAAATCGGTAAATTCGGGTTCGAAAACGCCCTCTCGATGTCGGGCTGCGACATCCGCTGGCGTAAACACTGCAAAACGGAGGAGAGCCCTTATTTACAAGGCCAAAAGCCATGCAAAATTTGCATGGGGCCATGCAAAAATCGACCTTGCTGCCGACGGATTTCGCCTCTACCTGCCGATTAACGTCACACGGCGCATCACAGTAACACATACCCAAGAGGACAAGGATATGGCTGCATTCGACACCACCCGCACCACCTATGGCTCCGTCGGCCTGTTTGGCCGTATCGGCGGCCTTCTGACCACCACTCTGGCCTCTGCCGTGGCCTGGAATGATGCGCGCGTGACCCGCAACGCGCTCTCCGCACTCAGCGACCGCGAGCTGTCCGACATCGGCATGTGCCGCGGCGACATCGACGACATTGCAGAGGGCAAACCGGTCTTCTGAAGACCCCATCTGATCTGGCTGGCGCTTTCATTTCCCTCAGGGCGCACAGCATCACGCCGCAGGCCACCCGGTCTGCGGCGTTTTTCATTTGTGTTCGGGGATATTTCGACTGCCTCCGCCACAACCCAAAAAGGCGGGCAGGGAAAATGCGCAACAATGCAGTTCAGTGCAGATAGGGACGGAGTTTTTCGCCGATCAACATGGACACAGGCTCGGCTTGCATCAGAAAGGCACCGGCCCGCTCGACCGCGACCCCTTTGGACAGGTCAGCCACCCGTGCGTCGTAGCTGGCGAACCCCAGCGCCGCCATCAGGAAACCCTTGAACAGGAAAAAGGCACAGAGGAAAAACACCACCGCTCGCGGTGTGATCCGCGAGCGTATCTGGCGCGGTGCCACCACGATCAGACCGTCCGAGCGCACCCGGGCGGAATAGCCAGCAGACATGTCGTTGTGCTTGCCTTCAAGGCGCCGCAGACGCGCCTGGAATTCTTGATGTTGCTTGCCCATAACACGAGCCCCCAAAACCTACTGGCCCCCACCAGCGATTGAGGCAGTATGCGCGCGAAATGTGGCAAGTTTTGGGCGGATACTTAAAATAAGAGGCAAACTTAGCTCAATCAGCTCTCTTTCTGCAGCAAGAGCGTCGTCCATTCACCGATTTCATCCCGCCGCCGCAGGGTCAGACCGTTCTCTGCGTAGACCGCGATCACATCGTCCGCCTGCTCGTTGAGGATGCCCGACAGGATGGCAAAGCCGTCCTTGCGCAGGTTCGCGGCGATATCCGGCGACAGCGCCACAAGCGGGCCTTTCAGGATATTGGCAAAAATCAGATCATAGGGCGCCACCGCCTTCAGATCCGGGTGATCAAAGCCTGCGGCCTCAAGACAGGTCACCTGCCCGCCCATGTCATTGGCCTTGAGGTTCGCCTCGGCGACCTCGACAGCGACCTGATCGATATCGCTGGCCATGAACTGCCCATCCCAGACCCGCGCCGCTGCCATGGCCAGAACCGCAGTGCCGCAGCCGATGTCGGCCACCTTGGCGCCAGTAAATCCGGTGTCGATCAGATGATCCAGCGCCCGAAGACAGCCCAACGTGGTGCCGTGGTGGCCGGTGCCGAATGCCATTGCCGCCTCAATCAGGAGCGGGATCTTGTCCCCCGGCACCTTATCCGCATCGTGGCTGCCGTAGACGAAGAACCGCCCGGCCTCGACCGGAGCGAGTTCCCGGCGCACATGGGCGACCCAGTCGGTTTCCGGCAGTTCAGAGACGGCAAAGGGTTTCGCCTCATGCATCGCTGCCAGCAGCGCAAGACCGGCCTCATCCGGGGCTTCGGTGAAATAGCCGCCAACCTCCCACAGGCCCGATCCATCCTCGACCTCGAAAACGCCGACACCGGTGGGTTCCGGGGTCAGACGTTCCATCGCATCGCCCAGCGCCTCGGCTTTGGCTTTTCCGGTGAGGGTGGTCAGGGCGGTGAAAGTGGGCATGGCGGGTCTCCAGGATGTGCTGTACAGCGCCTAGGCCCCGCAGACGGTCCCGTCAAGCGTAAGGCGCGCAGGCCGACCGGCCCGACCACGCACTGCGCACGGCCTTCCCCTCCAATGTCTCGCCTTTACTCGGCCGGGGCGGCAGCGGTGAACTTGCTGAACACCGTCTCGTTGCCCGGCTCGGGATGGCGCGGGATCAGGCAGGCCAGCGTCAGCGAGATCAACGCCATCGCCGCCGCCAGCGCAAAGACCGCGGCCGGAGAGATCACCCACAATAGACCAAGCAGGACCGGCAGGAAGACCGCCGCGATATGGTTGATGGTAAAGGCAACCGCTGCGGTGGGGGCGATATCGCCGGGATCAGCGATTTTCTGAAAATAGGTCTTCAGCGCCAGCGCCAGCGCAAACAGCACGTGATCGATGACATAAAGCGTCGCCGCCAGAACGACGCCCCAACCGAACCAGTAGATGCCGCCATACATGGCAAAGACCACGGCCAGCCCGGCGTATTCAAAGATCAGGGTTCGCCGTTCACCGAACTTAGCGACAAACCGGCCCAGCAGCGGCGCCACGGTCATGTTGATCACCAGGTTGATCAGGAACAGGGCGGTGACTTCATGCACCTCGAACCCAAATTTCTCGACCATCATGAAGCCGGCAAAGACGACAAAGATCTGCCGCCGCGCTCCGGCCATGAATTGCAGCGCATAATAGAGCCAGTAGCGGCGGCGCAGGATCAACTTTTTGACCTGCGGGTGCGGTGCCTCGAATTGCGGATAGACCATGAGGCAAACCAGCGCCAGCAGCGTCGTCACCCCGCCTGCGCTCATGAAAACGACGTTGTAGCTGAGGTTCAGCGGCTCCCACAACAGGACAATCAACCCATAGACAACCAGCGTCGCCGCCGATCCAGCGGCCAGAAGCCAGCCCAGGATCTGCGGCGCCCGTGCCTTTGGCAGCCATTGCAGCTGCAACGACTGGTTCACCGTCTCGTAGTAGTGAAACCCGATCGAGGACAGCATGGTGATGGTCAGGATCCCGCCCAGCGAGGGGAACCAGGCGGTCACCGCTGTCGCCGCACCGAGGAGCATCAGCGACACCAGCCCCAACACCTGTTCACGCACCAGCAGGATCACTGCGATCACCCCGATGGCCAGAAATCCTGGGATTTCCCGCACCGTGTGAAGCAGGCCGATATCGGCGCCGTCGAACTGAGCCACCTCGATGACAAAGTTGTTGAGCAGCGCATTCCAGGCATTGAAGGCAATCGGCATACATAGCGCCATGACGAACAACAGAGTGGTCGGGCGACGCCAGCGCGGCATGTTGCGCGCGGTCTCTATCGGGATGGGATTGAACATGGGTCAAGCATGTACGCCCCTTTGCCCGCTCTGGCGAGAGCAAAACCGCCCCTGCACATCTGATCTGCATCAATGCAGCCGGGTAATTTTATACATATTACGATGCGTGCATAGATCGGGAGGCGCGCAATGGATCTGGTTTCACTTGTAGAAGGCATCGGAGAGGCCCCGACGGCGGCCCTGTTCGGTTTGCTCACCGGGCTGACCTTTGGTGTTGCGGCGCAGCGCTCCCGCTTTTGCCTGCGCGCGGCCACGGTGGAATTCGCGCGCGGCCGGATGGAGGACAAGGTGGCGGTCTGGCTGCTGACCTTCTCTACCGCCGTGGTCTGGGTGCAGGCGGCGCAGCTACTGGGGCTGATGAATGCAGCGGATGCGCGGATGATGGCGGTGCCGGGCAGCTGGTCCGGCGCGGTGATCGGCGGTCTGATCTTTGGCGCTGGCATGGTGCTGGCGCGGGGCTGCTCGGGGCGACTTCTGGTGCTGGCGGCCACCGGCAACCTGCGCTCGGTCGTGTCCGGGCTGATCTTTGCCGTCGTGGCACAGATGAGCCTTTCGGGCGTGCTGTCACCGCTGCGCGACCGGCTGGCCGGGCTCTGGGTTACATCCGGCGGGCGCAACATGGATCTTCTTGCCACCTTTGGCCTACCGGAATGGGGCGGTCTGGCCCTTGGCGCGGCGATTGCTGTGCTGGCGCTCTGGCTGTCGCGTCGCAACCGTATCGGCGCGGCGCGGCTGATCTTTGCCTCGGGCGTGGGGTTTGCCGTCGCCATGGGCTGGGTGCTGACCTATGAGCTCAGCCTCGTCGCCTTTGACCCGGTGCAGATCGAAAGTGCCACCTTCACCGGCCCCTCGGCCCATACCCTGATGTTCTTCCTCGACCGCAACGCCATTCTTGAATTCGACGTGGGCCTGGTGCCGGGCGTCTTTATCGGCGCGATGCTGGCCGCTGCCCTGTCCGGAGAGATGAGGATCCAGGCCTTTGACGGCGCCGTCACCATGCGCAAGGCGATGATCGGCGCGGCGCTGATGGGGTTTGGGGGCATGCTGGCGGGTGGCTGCGCCATCGGCGCAGGCGTCACCGGCGGGTCGATCTTTGCCGGCACCGCCTGGCTGGCGCTGTTCTGCATGTGGATCGGAGCGATGCTGACCGATTTCCTTATCGATCAGCCGGGCCGGACGGTGACCGCATAAAAATTTGTAGGTCAGCGGGATTATTTCTCGCGCAGGCGCGTCTTATTATCTGCCGGTCGCAACGGACCGGTACGATCTTAGACGAAAGGACCAAAAGATGCGCTTCACCTTCCCTATCGCCGTTATCGCCGCAGCCATGATCGGCTCAGTCGTACAGGCTGCTACCGCGATCCAGAGCGGCGACAGCGCCAAGGGCGCGATCCTGACCGACGGCAGCGGCATGTCGCTTTATACCTTCGACAAGGACACAGCCGCCGTTTCCAACTGCTATGGCGATTGCGCCACGAAATGGCCGCCGCTGGAGGCCAGCAGCAAGGCCCGACCGCAGGGCGCCTTTGGCATCATCCTGCGCGCCGATGGCTCCCGCCAGTGGACCCACGAGGGCAAGCCGCTCTACACATGGTTCAAAGATGCCAAGTCCGGCGATATCACCGGTGACGGCGTCAAGGGCGTCTGGCACCTCGCCCGCCCGTAGGCGCGCCCCGGCCCGAAGGTCCCCCCCTCCCATGACCGACTTGGACAAGATCGAAGCCCAGATCCCGGCACTGCGCCGCTACGCCCATGCGCTGATGCGCGACGCCGAGGCGGGCGACGATCTTGTCCAGGATTGCCTCGAACGGGCCGTGGCCAAGCTGCATCAGCGCCGTCCCGATGGCGCGCTGCGAGCCTGGTTGTTCCGCATCCTGATCAACCGCCACCGCGACCTGATGCGCCGGGCCCCACGGCCTGGCCACCTGATCGCCGTCGACGAGCTGCCAAGCGAACCCTCGCGCCCGGCAGGACAGGAGGCCCATATGGCGCTGCGTGAAACCGAGGCTGCCATCGCCCGGCTGCCCGAGGACCAGCGCCGCGCTCTGTTGCTTGTGGCGCTTGATGGCGCCACATTCGACGAGGCCGCGACCATGCTCGACATTCCGCGCGGCACGCTGATGTCACGGCTGGCCCGGGCCCGCGCCAGCCTGCGCACCATGACCGGCCGCGGCGGCGCAACGTCCGCCGCACCGAAACCAACCGGAAGACCCAACCGATGACCACCCATCCCGACACCCCGCTGAGCGATGATGAGCTGCTCGCCTATCACCACGGCGAACTGGACGAGGCCGCGCGCGCCGCGCTTACCGAGCGGATCGCAGCCGACCCCACGGCACAGACACGGCTCGCCGACTGGGCGCAGCAGGACGAGGAATTGCGGATGCTCTTCCCCGAACCGGAGGAGCCCACGCCCGAGGCCCTGACCGATATTCTGCGCCGCCCCGCCCCTGCAACCGCGCCGCGCTCGCCCTTTCGCGCCCCGGCACGCGTGGCGGCAATGGTGGGTCTTCTGACACTTGGCGGGCTTGGCGGCTGGATCGGGCGCGGCGCGCTGGCTCCCATGACGTCTGGCAATGATCTGGCACAGGCCGCGCTCAAGGCTCATGACACCTATGTGGTCGAGGTGGTGCACCCGGTCGAAGTGCCCGCCAGTCAGCGCGACCATCTGGAAAGCTGGATCTCAAAACGCGTCGGCGCCCCGCTGGTTCCACCCGACCTCGCGGCCTCCGGTTTTGCGCTGATGGGCGGCCGGGTTCTACCGTCCGAGGACGGAACGGCCGGGCTTTTCATGTACGAAAACGACGCAGGCACCCGGATTACCCTTTATATTGCCCCCCAGCATTCCGGCGGCGACAGCGCCTTCCGTTACGCTGGTGAAGGAGCAACACAGGGCCTTTACTGGCAGGATGGCCCGCTGGGCTATGCGGTGGTCGGCCAGATGCCACGTGATCACCTGCGCACACTGGCCGAGAAGGCCTATGATCAGCTGCTCTGACTTTTCGTGACCATATCGGTCAGCGAAAAGCGGTGTACGCAAGGGAGCAAGAAGGCCCCGTGCCCTAAAAGAAACTCTGCGGGTCGATATCGACGCTGAGGCGCAGATCGCCTTTGGGGCGCACCGGCGCGATCCAGCGGGCGATGGCCTCTTGCAATGGCGCGCCCTTGGCCACCTTCACCAGAAGCCGCACCCGGTGGCGGCCCCGGACCCGGGCGATGGGCGCGGGGGCCGGGCCGAACAGCTGCGCGCCGATCTGGCGCAGGGCACCATCGTTGCGCGCCAGCGTTTCGCCAAGATCAAAGACCTGCGCCAGATCCGATCCCGACAGGATGATCCCCGCCATACGGCCAAAGGGCGGCACCCCGGCGGCCTGCCGTTCAGCCGCCTCAGCCTTCCAGAAGGCCTCCTCGTCCCCCGACAGGATCGCCCGGATCACCGGATGTTCGGGCTGAAAGGTCTGAAGCAGAGCCTCGCCTGGCTTTTCCGCCCGCCCGGCACGCCCCGCTACCTGCCGCATCAGCTGGAATGTCCGCTCTGCTGCGCGCAGGTCAGACCCCTGCAGACCCAGGTCCGCATCGATCACGCCCACCAGCGTCAGCAGCGGAAAGTTATGCCCCTTGGCCACCAATTGCGTGCCGAGGATAATATCCGCCTCCCCCGCCGCAATCTCCTCGATCCGCTGCTTCAGCGCGCGGGCCGACCCAAACAGATCCGAGCTGAGAACCGCGATGCGCGCTTCGGGAAACAGCGCCGCTGCCTCCTCTCCCAGCCGTTCGATCCCGGGGCCGACGGGGGCCATCTTGCCTTCGACCTGACACGATGGACAGACCTCGGGCACCGGTTTCGTCTCACCGCATTGGTGGCACATCAGCCGTTTCAGGAACCGGTGCTCGACCATGCGGCTGTCGCAGTGATCGCAGGCCACCTGTGCGCCGCAGGCCCGGCAGATGGTTACAGGCGCAAATCCCCGCCGGTTGAGGAACAACAGCGACTGTTCCCCCCGCTCCAGCCGCGCCTTCATGGCGTATTTCAGCGTCGGAGAGATCCAGGTCGAGGGCAGCAGATCCTCGGCCCGCATATCCACCGCGCGCATCTCCGGCAGCACCGAGGCGCCAAAGCGCGAGGTCAGATCCAGCCGCTTGTACTTGCCTGCGTCGGCGTTGGCCCAGGTTTCAAGGCTCGGCGTGGCCGAGGCCAATACCACCTGCGCCGAACACATGGCCGCGCGCAGCACCGCCATGTCGCGGGCATTGTAGAGAACGCCATCCTCCTGCTTGTAAGAGGTATCGTGTTCCTCATCGACGATGATCAGCCCTAGGTTCCGGTACGGCAGGAACAGCGCCGAGCGAGCGCCGATCACCAGCTGCGCCTTGCCCTGCCCCACCATGCGCCAGACCCGTCGGCGTTCGGTCATGGTGGCGCCGGAATGCCATTCCGCCGGGGTGGCGCCGAACCGCGCTTCGACCCGTTTCAGAAACTCCGCTGTCAGCGCGATCTCGGGCAACAGGACCAGCGCCTGCCGCCCGGCGCGCAAGGCCGCCGCCACCGCTTCCAGATAAACCTCGGTTTTGCCCGATCCGGTGACACCTTTCAGCAGCGTGGTGCCATAGGCGCCGCTTTTGACGCCCTCTTCCAGCGCCGCCGCTGCTGCCGCCTGATCGTCGGTCAGCGCCTTGCCCGGCAGATCGGGGTCCAGATTCGGATAGGGCAGATCGCGCGGGGTTTCCTCCTCGCGCAGGGCGCCCTGTTTTACGAGCCCCTTGACCACCGACGGGGTCACGCCCGCCATATCGGCCAGTTCCTTGGCGGTGAAAGCCAGCCCGCCAAATTCCTCCATCGCGTCCAAAACCCGGGCGCGGGCATCGGTCATCCGGTCCGGCTCTTGATCGCCGCGGCGCAGGATCTTGCGCATCGAGGGCGGATCGGACAGCCCCGGCGCCCGGCTCGCCAGCCGCAGCATCGCGGGCATCGGCGTCAGGGTGTAATCGGCGGCCTTTCCCAGAAAGGCGCGCATTTCGCTGCGCATCGGCGCCACATCCAGCACACGGGTCACGCTGCGCAGTTTCGACGAATCAAAATCGCCCGCGCCCGGCCCCCAGACCACGCCCAGCACCTTGCGCGGCCCCAGCGGCACCTCGACATAGGCACCGAGGAAACAACCGCCCTCGGGGGCGCGGTAATCCAGAAGCCGGTCAAGCGGCTGCGTGGTCAGCACCGCCACCCGCTCTCCTGCTTCGAAATGCTCCTGATCGCTCACCGCTACCTACCTTGTGCCCTTGCAAATTGTCCGTGCAAAGTGTCCCTGCAAAACCGCCGGGGCTTTTTAATGCCTCCCCCATGAGGTAAAGGCTAGCCCAATCAAGGCCAACCCACGCCAAAGGATTCCCGGATATGAAATTCTTCGTAGATACCGCCGAAATCGATGCCATTGCCGAACTCAATGACCTTGGCATGGTGGATGGCGTCACCACCAACCCCTCGCTGATCAAGAAATCCGGCCGTGACATCATCGAAGTCACCAAGGAAATCTGCGATCTGGTCGACGGCCCCGTTTCCGCCGAAGTCACCGCCACCGATGCCGAAACCATGATCGCCGAAGGCCGCAAGCTGGTCGAAATCGCCGAGAATATCGCCGTCAAGGTGCCGCTGACCTGGGATGGCCTCAAGGCCTGCAAGGTGCTCAGCGACGACGGAAATATGGTCAACGTAACGCTCTGCTTCTCCGCCAATCAGGCGCTTCTGGCGGCCAAGGCCGGTGCCAACTTCATCTCTCCCTTCATTGGACGTCTGGATGACATCAACCTCGATGGCATGGAGCTGATCGAGGATATCCGCACCATCTACGACAACTACGGGTTCGAGACCGAGATTCTCGCCGCCTCGATCCGCACCGTGAACCACGTGCTGGACTCTGCTCGCATCGGCGCCGACGTGATCACCGCCCCCCCTGCCGTGATCAAATCCATGGTGAACCACCCGCTCACCGACAAGGGCCTTGATGCCTTCCTCGCCGACATCAAGGACGCAGGCATCAAGATCCTCTGATCCGGGGCCAATATTCCAACGACCCAAAGGCGCCCCATCCCGGGGCGCTTTTTTCTTGGCGTTTCCTGATCCGGCGCAAACCGCCGGGTCAAGGGCCGCAGAGCGGTCGCGCTCCGCGCGATCCACCCTTGACGCGGTCCCTTCCAATACACAATCGACATGGCGCTTTGAGGGGGCAGAGCGCCCCCTCAAACGCTTCTCAGCACCCCTCAAGGTCCGTCAGGACCGCCACGCCGGGCAACAGCCCGGCGCCCGGCCCAACCAGCGAGGAGGCCGCCCGTGGCGGCCCCGCAGCGGGCGGGAGCTCCCCGATGCACCCGCTGCGGGAGCTTCGGCGTTTTCCCACCAGAGACAGATTTTTCACCCGCATCGCCCGAAACCCATGTTATAACCCTGTCAAAAGACCCCAAAGAGGTTCGAACATGAGCAGCAATACCGCCAAACTCGACGACGCCCTGCGCGCCGCGATTCTGGAAAAACCAGACGCGATCCTGGAGGATCAGAATCTGATGAACGCCCTCGTCAGCGCCAATGAACGCGCGATGGGCTCGAATATCGTGGATCTGCGCGGCATCGCCATGGAGCGGCTGGAGGCGCGACTGGATCGGCTGGAGGACACCCACCGTTCGGTCATCGCCGCGGCCTACGAAAACCTGTCCGGCACCAACCAGATCCACCGCGCGGTGCTGCGCCTGCTGGATCCCACCGATTTCACCGGTTTCCTGGCCAGCCTCAATCAGGAGATGGCCGAAATCCTGCGCGTCGATGCGCTGGCGCTGGTGCTGGAAACCCGGCAGGAGGACGGCAGCGCCGCCGCCGAACGTATCGGCGATGTGCTGAAAATCGTCTCGCCCGGCTATGTCGCCGACTATGCCGCCGCAGGCGGGCGCGGCGGGCCGGACCGTCAGGTCACCCTGCGCCAGCTGCAGACCGGCAGCGCCCGGATCTATGGCGGCAAGGCGGAGTGGATCCGCTCAGAAGCTTGCCTGAAGCTGGATCTGGGCAGCGGCCGCCTGCCCGGCATGCTGGTGCTCGGCTCTGAGGATCCGCATCAGTTCTCGCCGCAGCAGGGCACTGACCTTCTCGGCTTCTTCGCGGGCGTCTTTGAACGAACCATGCGCCGCTGGCTGTCATGAGCCTGATCTCCCCGGCCTGCCGCGACGCCCTGCAGCACTGGCTGGAGGGGCTTGCCGCGCTGGGGGGCGCCTCGGCCAATACGATCACCGCCTACCAGGGCGATGTCACCAGCTTCCTCGCCTTCATGACCAGCCATACCGGCGGCCCACAGGGGCTGGGGGCGCTGGCGCAGATCTCCACCGCCGACATGCGCGCCTGGATGGCCTCCGAGCGCAGCGCGGGCACCGGTTCACGCTCGCTGGCACGCAAACTCTCCTCGGTCAAAAGCTTCTATCGCTGGCTGGCGACACGCGAAGGGTTCGAGCCCACCGCGGTTCTTGCGGTGCGGGCACCGAAGTTCCAGAAAAAGCTGCCCCGCCCGCTGGCGCAGGACGCTGCCCGCGCCGTCATCGAGACGGTTGAGCTGCAATCCACCAGCGACTGGGTCGCCGCCCGCGATGTTGCGGTCGTGACTCTGCTTTACGGCTGCGGCTTGCGCATTTCCGAGTCGCTCAGCCTCACCGGCGGCGATGCGCCCCTGCCACAGGTCCTGCGGATCAAGGGCAAGGGCGAAAAGGAACGGGTGGTGCCGGTGATCGCCGCCGCCCGCGATGCGGTGGATCGCTATCTGGACCTTTGCCCGCATCCGCAGATGCAGGACGCACCGCTGTTTCGCGGCCAGCGCGGTGGTGCCCTCAACCCCCGCCAGATCCAGGGGGTCATGGCCAGAACCCGCGCCCAGCTGGGCCTGCCTGCCTCGGCCACGCCCCACGCGCTGCGGCACAGTTTTGCCACCCACCTGCTGGAGGCCGGAGGAGATCTGCGCGCCATTCAGGAGCTTCTGGGCCATGCCTCGCTTTCCACCACGCAGGCCTACACGGCGGTGGATACGGCGCATCTGATGGAAGTCTACAACCGCGCCCATCCCAAGGCCTGATCTCAGACCGAAAGGCCCCTCAGCGTCGCTGGAAGACAGCCCAGGTAAAGGGTTGCTCGGCGCCGCCCGGTGTCTGGTGTACTTCTCGCCAGTGGTGCAACAGGGTGAACGCGTCCCCCAGCTCCTGCGCCAGCCCTTCGGCGGAATATCTGCGCACCGGCAGGCCGCTGCATGTCTCCGGCCCGTCCGGCGCAAAGGTTGCAAGGATCACATGTCCATCGGGACGCACCCCAACCCGCAAAGCAGCCACATAGGCGGCACGGTCGGCCGCGTTGGTCAGAAAGTGGAACACCGCCCGATCGTGCCAGATCCCATAGGCGCGCGGCGGCACCCATTCAGTGATATTGGCCGCGATGCGCACGACCTCCTGCGCCCGGTCTCCCAGCCGCTGTGCCTGTACCGCCAAAGCAGCGTCGGAGATATCCAGAACCGTCAGATCCCGCCAGCCACGTTCCAGCAGAACCGCCGCCAGATCCGAAGCGCCACCCCCGACATCCAGAAACGGCTGATCCTGCGCGCCGATCAGATCAATAGCCTTCAGCGAAGCCTTGGGATACGCCTGATACCAGCTGACGCTCGTCGGCGCCTTGCTCTCATAGACAGCGTTCCAATGTGCGCTCTGGTCTGGCATCACGCTCCCCCTTCAGACGCTCCCCGTGCCGGAGCATATCTGGCCAGCACATTAGACATGCGATTATCAGAATGCAAAACGCTCAGGCGGCCCCCCACCGGATGAGACAGGCATCCAAGCGCGCGGAATAAATAAAATGCAATATATTCCGAAGCCTGCCGACAACCTCTCCTTAACCGCGTTCAGAGTTGATAGGGGCAAACCCGCTCCAGAAAGGATGCCCTATGTATCACGACCCCCATTTCTGTTTTGGCCAGGCTCCCGCTGCACCGGCGGCGCCCGTCTCTCAGATCCGCCTCCCCCGCTCCATTCCTGTTTCGCATTGGCCCTTCCCCGGCTCCATCCCCGGCGTCGTAAGGGAAATGCTGTATATGTCCGATGATGGTGCCGCCTTTGATGCGGCCGTGGAAAACGCGCCCCATATCAGCAAAACGCTGCACTGAACCCTTGCGGGCCGAGGGCAAATTCGCCATCACGGGTGGATGAAACCTCAGATCCGCGCCATTCTCGTTCATCTTCTGACCGCCACCGGCGCCGTCTTTGCCATTCTGGCAATGCTGGCGGCCGCCGATGCCAAGTGGAGCCTGATGTTCCTGTGGCTGGTGGTCGCCTTTGCGGTGGACGGTGTGGATGGCCCGCTGGCGCGGCATTATCACGTAAAACGCTACGCGCCGCAGTTTGACGGGGTCCTGCTGGATCTAATCATCGATTACCTGACCTATGTCTTCATCCCGGCTTTTGCCCTGTTTAAATCCGGGCTGATGGCAGGCTGGACTGGCTGGTTCGCCATTATCGTCATCACCTTTGCCAGCGCGATGTATTTTGCTGACACCCGGATGAAGACAAAGGACAACTCCTTTTCCGGCTTCCCCGGCTGCTGGAACATGCTGGTGCTGGTGATCTTTGCGCTGGAACCGAGCCACTGGACCAGCCTCGCGCTGGTGACGCTACTCTCCATCGCGATGTTCCTGCCGCTGAAGTTCATACATCCGGTGCGCACCCAGCGCTGGCGCCGCATTTCGCTGCCGGTGGCGCTGGTCTGGACCGCGCTGGCAGGCTATGCGGCCTGGATCGATTTCCATCCCGAAAGCTGGGCCCACTGGGGGCTGATCGTGACCTCGGTCTACCTGCTTTTCGTCGGGGTCGTGCAGCAGATCTTCCCGCCCAAACGCGCCTGAGCCTGCTGCCGACGCAACCACGTGCGACAAAACCGGCCTGAAACCAGTAGCTTCTGAATACGTCTCAAAGCCGTCTCAAATGCGAGGCACTATGGCCTCCCTCGGGTAAGCCTGCCTTAAATTCTGATCGTCAGGATCGATGGAGCATCCTTTGCACCGGGGGTGCGTTCCAATCGTTCAGGAGATCATACCATGAGTTCGATCCATGCCCCCGGCGGCCAGTCGTCCGCCCATCACGCCCACTCTGCGCCCCGGCAGTTCACCCCGCCCGGCCAGTCGGACCAGCCGGACCGCGTTGGTCCGCCCGATCATGCCAAGGCCTGGGGCTGGCGCGCCAAGCAGGCCGCTGAAACGCCCGCAGAGCCTCCGGCAGAAACCACACCGCCCAAGGGTGTCAATGCGGTGCTGAGCGGCAGCTTTGGCGAAATTTCCATCCGGATTGAAGACCTCGGCGGCGCATTCGACATCGAGGTCACCCGCGAGGACGGCGGGCTGAATGTCGCGACAGACAGCGGCACCGGCGGCGGCGAGATCAGGATTAACTTCGAGAACGGCGAACACGGCGGCCTTGTGGCCCTGTTTGAAACCAATGAAGCGGGCGAGATCACCGTTTCTGTGAGCAATGTCAGCGACAGCGATCCGGCGACCGAGGTCGCGGTCAGCCCGCTTGAGGTCCCCGAAGAGGCCGAGCCCGCGCAGGCGGACACCAGCCTGGCGGAGACCAGCGGCGCGGATATGGAAACCGTCGTTCTGGGTCTGGCCGCAGGCGATCCTGCCCCAACCGGCACCGGCGCCATGTCAGAGTATGACAAGGCGAAAGCATTATTTTCCTGAACAGCGTTTCACGCGTCTCGCCTGACGGACAAATCTTAGGATCTCAGATCAGCAACCCTGCCGCACCCTCATGGCGCAGCAGGGATACTTTTGTTTCGACCCCGCCCCGGCCTGAAAACCCGCCAAGCCCGCTTCCCCCCAGCACCCGGTGACAGGGAATAATGATCGGAATGGGATTAGCGCCGCAGGCATTGCCCACCGCCTGCGCCGAACTGCCAAGAGTCTGCGCCAGCTCGCCGTAGGTGCGCGTTTCGCCAAAGGGAATGGCGGCGATTTCCGCACAAACCGCCTGCTGATAGGCGGACCCTGCCACATCCAGCGGCAGGCTGAAGGTCTCTAACTCTCCCGCGAAATAGGCACGCAGCTGCGCCACTGCCCGGCTCAGCACCTCCTCCGTTGCGGCATCTCCGGCAGGCGCCTGCGTAGGTTCTGCGGGAGTTTCCTGCCAGCGCAGCCGGGTGATCGCCCCATCCTGCGCGGTCACGACCACCCGCCCGACCGGGGTTTTCAGATGCGCGCTCGGCTGCTGCATGCGTTCTGTCCTCTTGCGGTTGTTCACTTTGGGCATTCCCACCCTGCGGCGGGCCGAAGCGGGCCGCAAGCCCGGGCGAGCCGCTCAAGGTGCGAAATGCGCACTTTGGTATAGGTGCCTTATCCCTCTGCCGCTCTCCCCTGCCCAAGCGGGCAGGTGCCAAGCAGTTTAATTAATATGTATTAATGAAGGCACGCAGAGCGGGGTGCCTGCGTCGTGCTGCAATATCCCGGCCTCTGCCACGGACAGCCTTTCGGCCACCTGGAGGAGCAATGACAGGACAGACCAGCTGCACGTCTCGGTAAAGTAAAGGTGGGAACAAGGACATGATTCGACTGGATGCGGCCAACCTGGCCTGGAAACAAAGCTGGTCAGCCAATCAGCCGGTCATGGTCGGCCCAGTGCAGGCTGAAAAGGAGAACGCCAGCCTGTCCGAAAAGATGGGCCTCTCCGAACAATCGGCCTATCGCCTGAAAGCATTGCCCGAGAAGGAAAAGGTTCAAGCCGCGACCGAACAGGTCGATGGCAGCCAGCAGGGTCTGGCCTTCCGGCAGCAGCGCGAAGAGGCCCTGCAAAATTCGTCAAACATGCAGAATAGCAGTGTGAACTCGGTCTTCACTGGTCCAGCCAAGCCGTCCCTGGTGGTACGCGACGCGCAGCAGATGCCGGGGCAACCGGATGCATCACCCTGGGAAAAGGCGCAGGACGACATGCGCCGGGAACGTGTGACGGGCTCTGCCTACGGTGCCCAATCCGAGATTTCCGCCGCTGCCAAGGCACTGTGGCGGCAGTATATTGCGCTGCTGGCCGGCCACCCGGTTGGGCCGCTGCCGATGAACGTCATCAACGCCTGTGCCAATTACAAGGCCGCGCAAAAGGTCGTTGCTGCCTGATTCCCGCTCGCCTACCCCCTCTCCAAAGACCCGGATGTCCGACGAAAAAGCGCCGCCGTTACCCTCAGAAGGCAACGGCGGCGCAATCTGTTTTGGACCCACCCCCGCAAAAGGAGGCGGTACGTCTTAGCTCAGCGCGCTGTCGCAGCGACCGCAGACACCGGCATGGGCATGGGTGCCCACATCCGGCAGGATCTTCCAGCAGCGCTGGCACTTCTCGCCTTCGGCCTTTTCAAACACAACCGAGATGCCGTCGATCTCGGGCATGCGGAAGGCTTCGGCTGGGGCCGGATCGCCGGTCAGAACCACATCCGAAGTGATGCAGATATCGGCAAAATTCACCGATTTCAGCGCCTCCAGAACCTCCGGGTCGCGCAGATGCACCACCGGCGCTGCTTCAAGCGAGGCACCGATCACCTTGTCGGTGCGCTGGATTTCCAGCGCCGAGGTCACCACCCGGCGGGCCTGACGGATCGCGGCCCATTTCGCAGCCAGCGGCTCGTTCAGCCAGTCGGCCGGGGTTTCGGGGATGTCCACCAGATGGACCGAGCTGTCCTCGCCCGGGAAGCGTTCCAGCCAGACTTCTTCCATGGTGAAGACCAGGATCGGCGCCAGCCATGTGGTCAGCCGGTGGAACAAGATGTCCAGAACGGTGCGCGCGGCGCGGGCATTCAGCGTATCGCCATCACAATAGAGCGCATCCTTGCGCACGTCGAAATAGAAGGCCGACAGATCCACGGTGGCAAAGGTGAAGACCGCGGAGAACACGCCCTGGAAGTCGAAGGCGGCATAGCCGGAGCGCACCTTGTGATCCAGTTCCGCAAGACGGTGCAGCACCCATTGCTCCAGCTCGGGCATTTCGGCGGGATCAACGCGCTGGTCCTCGGTGAAATCGCCAAGGCTGCCCAGCATGTACCGCATGGTGTTGCGCAAACGGCGGTAGCTGTCGGCGGTGCCTTTCAGGATTTCCGGGCCGATCCGCTGGTCGGCGGTGTAGTCGGTCTGGGCCACCCACAGACGCAGGATATCGGCGCCGTATTGCTGTACGACCTTTTCCGGCACGATGGTGTTGCCCAGCGATTTGGACATCTTCATGCCCTTCTCATCCAGCGTGAAGCCGTGGGTCACCACGTTGCGGTAAGGCGCGCGGCCCAGGGTGCCACAGGCCTCCAGCAAGGAAGAGTGGAACCAGCCACGGTGCTGGTCGGTGCCTTCCATATAGACATCGGCGATACCATCCTCGGTGCCATCTTCGCGGTCACGCAGCACAAAGGCATGGGTGGAGCCGGAATCGAACCACACGTCGAGAACGTCAAAGACCTGATCATAGGCGTCGGGATCGACGATACCGTCCAGCACCTGCGCCTTGAAGCCGTCCTCGTACCAGACATCGGCGCCCTTTTCGTCAAAGGCGGCGACGATACGGGCGTTGACCTCATCGTTGCGCAGCAGGAAATCGTCATCGGTGGGCAGGGCGCCCTTCTTGGTAAAGCAGGTCAGCGGCACGCCCCAGGCGCGCTGGCGCGACAGCACCCAGTCAGGGCGCGCTTCGATCATCGAATAGAGACGATTGCGCCCGGTCTGCGGCGTCCATTTCACCAGCTGGTCGATCGAGGTCAGCGCCCGTTCGCGGATGGTCTTGCCATAGGTATCGAGCCCGTCGCCCAACTCCTTGTCCACGGCTGCAAACCATTGCGGCGTGTTGCGATAGATGATCGGCGCCTTGGAGCGCCAGGAATGCGGATAGCTGTGCTTAATCTTGCCGCGCGCCATCAGCCCGCCGACCTCGACCAGCTTGTCGATGACGGTCTTGTTGGCATCGCCCTCGCCGCCTTTGCGGTTGAGGATGTATTTGCCACCAAAGAACGGCAGGTCGGCACGGAAGGAACCGTCGTCCATCACGTTGTAGGTGATGACCTGCTTCAGCATGCCAAGGTCACGGTAGAGTTCGAATTCCTCCATCCCGTGGGACGGCGCGCAGTGCACGAAACCGGTGCCTTCGGTGTCGGTCACGAAATCGGCAGCGCGGAAATCGCGGATATCGTCCCATTCGCCATTGCCACCTTCGGCGCCAGCCAGCGGGTGGGTCAGGCCGATGCCAGCAAGATCGGACACCGGCACATCGGCGACGCGGGTGTACTGGTCTTCCTCCAGCCGCGCGCGCTTCATCACGTCAGCGGCCAGGTTATCGGCCAGAACGTATTTGTCGCCCACCTTGACCCAGGATTCCTCTGGCGTGCCGGTCACCTCATAAAGGCCATAGGCAATGTCCTCGCCGTAAACCACGGCCTTGTTCGAGGGCATGGTCCAGGGGGTGGTGGTCCAGATCACCACATAGGCACCTGCCAGTTTGTGATCCGCAGGCTCGGCTACCTTGAACTTCACCCAGATGGTGAAGCTTTCCTTGTCGTGGTATTCCACCTCGGCCTCGGCCAGTGCGGTTTTTTCCACCGGCGACCACATCACGGGTTTGGAGCCCTGATACAGCGTGCCGTTCATCAGGAACTTCTGGAATTCGCCCGCGATCACCGCCTCGGCATGGTAATCCATGGTGAGATACGGATTGGCCCAGTTGCCAGTGATGCCAAGACGCTTGAACTCTTCCCGCTGGATATCGACCCATTCATCGGCAAAGGCGCGGCATTCCTGGCGGAACTCGATGACTGGCACCGCGTCCTTGTTCTTACCCTTCTTGCGGTACTGTTCCTCAATCTTCCATTCGATCGGCAGACCGTGGCAGTCCCAGCCCGGCACGTAACGCGCATCATAGCCCATCATCTGGTGCGAGCGCACGATCATGTCCTTGATGGTCTTGTTCAGCGCGTGACCGATGTGCAGGTGGCCGTTGGCGTAGGGTGGGCCATCATGCAGCGTGAACGGCTCGCGGCCTTCGTTGTTTTCGCGCAGCCGGTCATAGACACCGATCTTTGCCCAGCGCTCAAGCCATGCGGGTTCCCGCTTGGGCAGGCCCGCGCGCATGGGGAAATCGGTCTTGGGCAGGTTCAGGGTGTCTTTATAGTCGGGGGTCTGAGGCGTGTCGGCGCACATCGGTGGCGTCCTTTGAATAGCTGGTCGTCGTCAGGATTATCTGTGGGATATTCGGTTCGGTGCGATGGCTCAAGCACCTTTGCCCGGCGGCTCTTAGGATTCCGTGTTCGGATCAGAGCGCCGGGTACGTAATTCGAATAATGATGGCCGCACGGTGGGACATGCGGGCCTTATAGGGCGCTGCATCAGGAGGGTAAAGCACACAACGTCGCGACACCCTGCGCTGCTGCGCAACATTCTTGCGCCTCAACAGTTGCCGGACACACCCATGCGCTGTATTTACGGAGGAATAATCAATTAAAAAAACACAACACAGGACCCTTTTTAGTGAAAACCTACATTCTACCCGCGCTACTTTCCGCCAGCGTCACGCTTTCGGCTTGCGACACAGCAGAATCCCCCAGCGAAACCTACGCCAGCAGGCTGCAAACCGCAGAACAGCTGCCTGTCTCAAAGAATATCTCGCTGACCGCGGCCGGGAAAAGGCTGCCATTGCAAACGGCGACACAGACCCGGATCAGCTTTGCGCAAAACGAGTTGAACGAAGCCAATCCTCCCATGACCCAAGCGGACTGTACACTGACCAGCTCCGCCTTTTCGGGCGCCCTGCGGGTTCCGGGCAAGGTGAACCTGCCCAGTTTTGGTCGCGCCACACCTCCGATGACCATTGCCTGCACGGATGGCAAAAAGACTGTCACTCAAACCGTCGAAGTAACCAACCTCACTAAGCTCAAGGCCCAGGAAAATGCCGCAGCGCAGGTTCTTTGGGGCGGCGGCCTACTGGGGGCGGCTGTGCTGGCCGGAATGTCCAGTGAACGCGACAAGTCTCTGGACCTCTACGGCTACCCTCCGAAAATCCAGGTCAAGTGACCCGCGTTGCGGATCCGTCAGAAGCAAAGGTTCTGCGGCCCCCGTTGCGGGGCCTCAGCGCGCCAAAAAAATGGAATGTCAGGATAACCTGACAAGGCCTTAAACCGTTTCGCACGCGAAACATTTTCCCCCGCCGGGCAGACACCGCGCCTCAAGCGTGGAACATCAGCCCCACGCCATAGGCCATGGCCGCCGCCGCGCCCCCGATCACCAGCGTTTCCCCGCCCGAGCGCCACCAGGGCGCCAGCGACCAGCGGCTTTTGAGGGCGCCAATGGCAAAGAAACAGCCCATGGTCATCCAGGAGGACACGGTAAAGGCGTTGGAAAGACCGAAGAGGAAGGGCAGCAGCGGCACCATCCCCGCCACCAAAAAGGCAGCAAAGGTAGCAATGGCGGCCTTCATCGGGTGCGGGTCCACCCCGGCCAGCCCGTATTCCCCCTCGATCATCAGATCGACCCAGGTTTCGCGGTTCTTGCAGATCTCGTCGGTGGCCTCGTCTAGCACGCGACCGCTTAAACCCTTGAGCCGCAAGATCTCTCGCACCTCCTCGCGCTCTCCATCCGGGTAGTGATCGATATGATGGTTCTCGACCTGGCGCAGTCTGCGGGCGTCGTCCAGTTCAGCCTTGGTGCCGGAATAGTTGCCTGCCGCCATGGAGAACCCATCGGCCAGCACATTGGCCAGCCCCAGCGCCACAATCACAAAGGGCGACAGCCCCGCGCCCGCCACCCCCGCCACGATGGCAAAGGTGGTGACGGATCCGTCGATGCCGCCATAAACCACATCGCGCAGCACCCCCCGCCCCGGCGGTGCGCCGATCCGGTCCTTGATCTCCTGCGGGCTGTGGCCGTGGTCTGTCATTGCGGGGTCTCCGGGCAGGGCATTTACGCTACCCTATCGCGCCGGATAAAGGGGCGCAGCCCTCAAAAAGAAGACCGCACCCCGTCGTTGTTCTGCCCTCAACAGCAGGGATCAGAAGATGAAATCGCTTTGGTCCAGCTGATCCGCCATGACGCCTTCGAGCAGGATCGAGGTATTGCCAAATTCCACCCGCGCACCGCGCCCCGCATCGCTGATGCTGAGATCGGCAAAATCCATGCCCAAGGTATTGAGGCTGATCAGGTCGATCCCGTCCTCAAAATCGGTGATCCGGTCGCGCCCCTCGCGCATATCGGCATAGACGAACTCATCCCAGCCCGCGCCACCGGTCAGCACGTCGCGGCCATTGCCGCCGGTCAGGACATCATCGCCGCTGTGCCCCTTCAGCATGTCGCGTCCGGCGCCGCCCTCCAGCATGTCATCGCCGCGGTGGCCTTTCAGCATGTCATTGCCAGAGCCGCCGTTCAGATCATCGCCGCCACCGTGGCCCTTCAGGTGGTCATCCCCCTCATCACCGAACAACCGGTCGCTGCCCTTGTTGCCGAAAAGATGATCGTCGCCACCGTCACCGCGCAGCACATCGTTCTGGCTACGTCCCCAGAGCCAGTCATCATCGGCGCCGCCATCGATCCGATCAGTGCCCTTGCCACCATAAATCCGATCATTGCCAAGGCCGCCGTCAAAGACATCGTCCCCCGCGCCCAGACGCACGGTTTCCGAAGCCCGCTGGAACTGGTCCTCAAGGATGTCGAGCGCCTGCGCCCGGTTGGTGCCTTCGATCTCACCCGCGGCCACGGGCAGCAGGCCCACATAGCCATCCTGCGATCCGTTGATCTCGCCGCCGGTCCCGGCGCCGAAGCCCGACCCCACATTTTGCCCATGAATAACGATTTCCCGGTTTTCCATCGGCATCAGATCCGCCGCGGTATAGTCATTGCCGCTGACCGGGCTGAAGAAGTTGCTGTCATCGCCCAGCTCATAGCTCTGGATGAAATTCATCGTGCCGTCCGACCGGGTCATCGGCAGCACCCCGTCGCCATCGGTCAGCGGCAACAGGATGTCGCCATAGGCGGCCAACCCTTCCAGCACTTCGACAAATCCGTCCTGATCCGCATCATCCGCAGTCACCGGCATGCGGGCATCCGAGGGGTTCCCTTCGTCATCAAAGGTGCCATGCACATGCTGGGCGTGGCGCACATCCGGGGTCAGCCCCGCCGCCGAGATCGAGATATTCAGATAGCGGGTACCGTCCTCTTCGGTATTGACCGACAGCAGCGCATCGCCGGTGACGCCCGAATTGTTCATCGCCCCCAGGTCTACCGACCAGAAGGCGTCGGCGCCGCGCAGGAACGTCTCGTAGGATGCATAGGATGAAGCCAGATGGGCCATAGGTATCTCTCCCTTTGTTTGAACCTCTGCCCACAGCCACGAAGCCCGCGCGCAAAAAGTTTCAGCCCCGATGCATTTTTTTTCAAAACGGCTTTGGCCAGCCTACGTCAGCCCCCTTTTCCCGCGCGCCCGGCCCGGCTATTGCTGTCCTTCGAAACCAAAGTCAGGAGCTCCCGTGACCTCCCCCGATCTGCCCACACCCCCCGCACAAGACGCCCCGCTGCGCCGCTTTGACGTCAGCGGCGCCGAGATCGACGAGGTCGTGCGTGTTTTTTATGGCAAGATACGGCAGCATCCCGTGCTGGGGCCGGTGTTCGGCGCCCATGTGACCGACTGGCCGGAACACGAGGAAAAGATCGCCCGGTTCTGGCGCAACGCGATCCTGCGCGAGAAGTGCTACAACGGCAATCCGATGCGGGTGCATGTCTCCCGCCCTGATATCAAGGCCGAGCATTTCCCACTCTGGCTTGATCTGTTTCACAGCGTTCTGAAGGCTGAGCTGCCCGCACAAACCGCGCAAAGCTGGGGCGCCCTTGCCGACCGGATCGGCGAAGGCTTCAGAACCGGCGTCACCGCCATGCGCCAGCCCAAGGATGCCCCGCCCAAACTGTTCTGAGGCGCGGGTCTAGCGGTCTGCGTCCGCCTTTGCCTTGGATCGGGAGAACAGACCGGACAGCGCCCGCTGCACGACCCTGCGGGTCGAAGGGCGGTGGCGCGGGGAAAACGGCATCGGGCGGCAGACCTCCATCGCGGCGATGCCAACCCGCGCCGACAGCGCCCCATTGACCACGCCTTCGCCAAACCGCCGCGACAATTTCGACAGGACCGATCCGCCCAGCACGGATTCCAGCAGATCGTCCCCCGCCGCAACCGCGCCGGTGGCCACCAGATGCGCCAGCACCGCCCGCGTCAGCCGCCAGGAGCCAAGCAGGCCCGAGCGTCCGCCGTAGATCTCGGCCACCCGCCGGATCATCCGCACCGAGGCAACAAGCGCCGTCACCACGTCGGCCAGCGCCAGCGGCACCAATGCCGTCACCGTCGCCACCTGCCGCGCGGCGCCTTCGACCTCCTGCAGTGCGCGCGCATCCAGCGGCGCCAGCAACTCGTCCTCGGCCAGCTGCAACAAGGCATCGGCATCCATCACCTCGGGGCTGCGCTCGGCCAGTCGCACGCGATGCCAGGCCAGATCCGCGCGATCTCCGTAAAACCGCTCCAGCCGCGCCACATAGGCGCGCGCCGCCGTGGGATCCTCCACCGCCGGGATCGCGGCCTGTCGCAGATCGTCAACCCGCTTCAGCCGCGCCAGCGCCAGCCCTTCGCGCAGCAGCATCAGCGCCGCCAGCACCAGCGCCAGCAGCAAAGCGGCAGAGATCGCCCAGCCCAGAACCGGCACCCGTGCAATCAGCCCGGTGGCAAAATCCCAGGCCGCAACGGACACCATCGCGCCGAGCAGTGCCAGAACCGTGCCCCAGAACCAGCGCGACAGCCGCGAGGGAGGCCGGGCCGCCAGCGCCGCAGCCCGCTGCATGGCAGCCGGAGGCGGCCCGCTCGGCACCTCCGGCCCAAGATCGGGAACCGGCGGCGCATCGCTGACAGCGGGGGCCGATTTCTGGTCTTCCTCCAGATCAAAGACGACGGGTCCCTGGCTCATCACGCGGCCTCCTGTTTCGCGGCCTGCCAGGCATAGGAAATATCCGGCAGCCCTTCGTCATTGCGCGCGCCATCGCTGCGCGCCGTCTCAGTAAACCCTTCGCGCAGGTAGAACCGCTGCGCCCTGGAATTGGCCTCAAAGGTCCAGAGGTGCAGATGCCCGCTGGTCCCCTTGGCCGCGTCCAGAAGGCGTTTGCCTATGCCCTGCCCGCGCGCCTCGGGCGCCAGATAGAGGGCGCAGATTTCCGCGCCATCACGGGCCAAAAATCCCAGCACCCTGGCGCCCTCCTCGGCCACGGTGACCCATCCCCGGTCGATCATCACCCCGCAAAAGGAAATCGCCTCGGCCCCGGAATACAGCTCTGGCATCCAGGGCGTTTCTGCCGCAAACCGGTGCAGGATATCGCCAATCGTGCCCGCATCCGTCGGGCGCGCCGGGCGCAATTCAAGGCTCATAGACGATCTCCGATCAGGAATTCGGCGGCCCGGTCCAGTCGGATATGCGGCAGGCCATCCCCGGGTCTGAGGCTCAGGGGCGCAGGCGCAAAGGCCATGCTCTGATAGTCTCCCTCCAGCCACCTCTCAGCACCCTGCCGCGCCGGGGTCAGCAGCTTGCCCGGATCCTCGGGCAAAGCGCCGGGGTAGAAGGCCGCTTGCCGCCCACCCTCCAGCAATGTGCCGCGCACGCAGGGCAGCTCCTGTCCCTGATGGGCGCGCATTTCCTCGGTCGTGGTCCGCAAAGAGGCCAGCGACAGAGCCGCCGTTTCCGCCCCGGCAAAGCGGGCGCGGTCCTGCGCCTCGCGTGTCAACGCCTCGATGATCGCGGTCAGCTGCGGATGCTGGACGTGGTGCAAATGGTCCGCCTTGGTGGCGGCGAACAGGATCTTCTCCACCCTTTTGCCGCCCAGGATCCGGGTCAGGAACCGGTTGCGCCCGGGCCGGAAGGCGCCAAGGATATCCGCCATCGACTGGCGTAGATCCTCGACCGCGGGCGGGCCGGAATGGATCGCCCCCAGCGCATCGACCAGCACCACCTGCCGGTCGATGCGGGAAAAGTGGTCGCGAAAGAAGGGTTTTACCACCCGCGCCTTATAGGCCTCGTAGCGGCGCGCCATTTCCCGCCGCAGACTGCCACGCGGCGGGCTGCCCTCCCGGGCGGCAAGCGGCGCAAAGGTCAGCACCGGTGAGCCTGCGAGATCACCCGGCAGCAGGAACCGGCCCGGCGTGCAGTCATAGAACCCGGCATTTCGCGCGGCGTTGAGGTATTCGGTGAAGGAGGCCGCCAGCGCCTGTGCCTGCCCCTCGTCATGGGCGGCATGCGCATCGGTGGCCCCTGCGGCCGCAAGGAACCCCTGCGCCTCTTCCCGCCCTGCGATCCGGGCCAGCACTTCGCCGGACCACTGATCAAAGCTCTTGTCCAGCAGCGCCAGATCCAGCAGCCATTCACCCGGATAATCCACGATATCCAAATGCAGCACCCGGGGGCCCTGCAACCCGGCAAGCAGCCCCGAGGGCCGCACCTTCAGGCTGAGGCGCAGTTCGGAAACGGCGCGGGTGCTGTCCGGCCAATGCGGATCAGCCCCGGTGAGGGCGGCCAAATGGGATTCATAGTCGAACCGCGGCACGGTGTCGTCGGGCTGGGGTTGCAGATAGGCAGTCTCGATCCGCCCATCCCGCGCCGCCGATAGCTGCACCATGCGGCCCCGGTTCATCAGATTGGCCACCAAAGAGGTGATAAAGACGGTCTTGCCCGCCCGCGCCAGCCCGGTGACGCCGAGCCTCAGGCTCGGTTCCAGAAAAGTCTCCGACAGGCTGCTGCCCAGGGCCTCGACCCGGCGGGCTGCGCTGTCGGCTAGGGATGTCAGTACCACGCGCCTGCCTTTGTCCTGTTCTGCTGTACTCTGCTCTGCTTGGTCGCTCCGACGGCCGGGCCGCTGCCCCCAAGATAGGCAGGCTCCGATCAGGATACCAGTGCCCGATGCAGCAGGCCAAGGCCCGCCGGGGCAAAGGACTTGCCTTGTGTCCCGCACCGCGCTACTGCCGCGCCATGCCGCGTTTTGCTCTCAAAGTCGAATATCATGGGGCGCCCTTTGCCGGCTGGCAAAGGCAGAAGGAACACCCGTCCGTGCAGGGGGCGATCGAGGCTGCGCTGGCGCGGCTGGAACCCGGGGATCACACCATCGCCGCCGCCGGGCGCACCGATGCCGGAGTGCACGGGCTGGGCCAGGTGGCGCATTGCGATCTGCAGAAAAACTGGGATCCCTTCCGCCTGTCAGAGGCGCTGAACTTCCACCTGAAGCCCAATCCGGTCGCCATCACCGCCTGCGCAAGGGTCGCCGATGACTGGCACGCGCGGTTCTCGGCGGTAGAGCGGCAATACCTCTTCCGCATCCTGATGCGCCGCGCCCCGGCCACCCATGAGGCAGGCCAGGTCTGGCAGGTGCCGCATGAACTTGATGCCGAGGCAATGCAGCAGGCCGCAGATCACCTGATTGGGCACCACGATTTCACCACCTTCCGCTCCACCATCTGCCAGGCCGCCAGCCCGGTCAAAACCCTGGATGAGCTGACGGTGGAACGGGTCGATGGCTTCACCGGACCGGAAATCCATTTCCACGTGCGCGCCCGCAGCTTTCTGCACAATCAGGTGCGCAGCTTCGTCGGCACGCTGGAACGGGTCGGCGCAGGCAGCTGGTCCGCCGCCGACGTAAAGGCAGCACTTGAAGCCCGCGATCGCGCCGCCTGTGGCCCGGTCTGCCCCGGACATGGCCTCTATCTGGCCCGCGTCGGTTACCCCGATCCGGTCTTTGCCGCCGAATAACCAAAACGCCCCACCAGGGCACGAGGGGACAGGCTCCCGCGCCTTTTCCCTGAAACACAGATGCCAAGCAAAGCCTTGGGCCGGGCGCCGCTGACGCGGCGCGGTTCCGAGCCTCACGCGCCGGGTCAAGGGCGGCTCTGCCGCCGCGCGGCACGCGCGGTTTACCCTTGAGGCGGCATTTCAAACTCACAATCGAAGGCGCGCGTTCAGGGCAGACCTGCCCCTGAACCGCTTCCCCAGCAGCCCTGCGCCGCGCCAGCGGCGCCACGCCCAACTGTGCGGAGCATTCGCAGAATGCTGCAAACAGGCGGGAGAGCCCCTGCCCCACCGCAACCTCAGGTGGGCGGGTGCAGCACCAAAGTCTGCAAGGCGGTTGCGACCGGCCCTTTGGTGTCCTGCAAGACCGACTGCGACATGCCGATGCCGGTGCCGTGCCAATGCGACACGGAATCGGAGGCCAGCCAGTCGCTTTCCGGGGCGCGGTGCACATGCAGGGTCAGGTCGGTGTTCATGAAGCCCATTTCGGCCGGACGCGCGTTCCAGGAAATGCCATTGCCGCAATCGGCAAGCGCGCAGAGCGACTGGATCGGCGACTGCTCCTCTCCCTCCAGAAGCGTCGTCGTGCGCATCCACATCGCCTTAGGGCCAGGGCCAAAGCCCGCCCCCGGTGGATAGGCAACATCCAGAAACTGCCCGAAATAGGGCCTGTCGTGCAGCCCGGCGCCGATGGTGAAATCGCCGGGCGTGGCCTCCTCCAGCAGCAGGGGCGTGACCGGCGCCGTCGGCACCTGACCCAGATCCTTCTCGACCAGATGCATCGAAGAAGCCCGCACGCAGAGCGTTCCGTCGTCATCGTGGACAGTCACCGAAGTGGTTGCCAGCGTCCGGGTGTGGCGGGTGGTTTCCGCCACCACCCAAAGCCCCGCCAGCGGCAGGGGGCGCAGGATGTCGAGGGTGAGCCGGGTCAGCATCTTGCCCGGCCCCACCGCCTGCTCTGCCGCCCGCGCCACCAACCCGGTGACCGGACCGGCGTGGCAATGATCCGGGGACCAGGGGCCCCGGGCCGGGTCATTGCCGACAAAGGCGCCATCGGCGCGCTGGGAAAAGAACGGCGCCGCCGACAGGGCGTTCGACGACTGCGCCTTTGACATCAGGTTCAGACCTTTTCCTGCGTGTATTTCTTCAGCTCGGTCCGTGCCACCTGACGGCGGTGCACCGCGTCCGGCCCATCGGCAAAGCGCAACGCCCGCTGCCAGGTCCAGCCCATGGCCAGCGGCGTGTCCTGAGAAATGCCCTGACCGCCGTGCATCTGCATCGCCTCGTCCAGCACCTTCAGCGCAACGCGCGGGGCAACCACCTTGATCTGCGAGATATGCGGCGCCGCGGCGCGTGCATCGCCCTGATCCATCATCCAGGCGGCCTTGAGGCACAGAAGCCGCGCCATCTCGATCTCCATGCGGCATTCGGCGATGATATCGTAGTTGGCCCCCAGCTGCGCCAGCTTCTTGCCAAAGGCTTCTTTCTCGAGCGAGCGGCGGCACATCAGCTCCAGCGCCGACTCGGCCTGACCAATCGAACGCATGCAGTGGTGAATGCGGCCCGGTCCAAGGCGCCCTTGGGCGATCTCGAAGCCACGTCCTTCGCCGACCAGCAGGTTCTCGGCCGGAACGCGCACGTTGGTGAAGCGCAGATGCATGTGGCCATGGGGTGCATCGTCGTGGCCAAAGACCTCCATCGGGCGCAGGATCTCGATGCCCGGCGCATCGGCAGGCACCACGATCATCGAATGGCGCCCGTGCTTGGGCAGATCATCACCGCCGGTTTTCACCATCACGATATAGACCTTGCAGCGCGGATCACCTGCCCCGGAGGCCCAGTATTTTTCACCATTCAGGACATAGTCATCGCCATCGCGCACGCAGGACATGTCGATATTGGTGGCATCGGACGAGGCGACTTCCGGCTCGGTCATCAGATAGGCGGAGCGGATTTCCCCCTCCAGCAGCGGCGCCAGCCACTCTTTCTTCATCTTCTCGGTGCCGTAGCGCTCGAAGACTTCCATATTGCCGGTATCGGGGGCTGAACAGTTGAACACTTCGGAGCCCAGCGGCGTCTTGCCCATTTCCTCGGCAAAATGGGCATATTCCACGGTGGTGAGGCCAAAGCCACGGTCGCTGTCGGTCAGCCAGAAGTTCCACAGACCGGCAGCTTTCGCCTTGGCCTTCAGCCCTTCAAGGATCTCGGCCTGACGCTCGGTATAGGTCCAGCGGTCGCCCTTGCCGATCTCAGCCTGATACTCGGCCTCCAGCGGCATGATCTCATCACGCACCATCGCCGCGACCCGGTCCAGCAGCTTGCGGTTCTCGTCCCGCATCCCAAAATTCATATCCATGACCTTCCTCCCTGCGCCTTTCGCTTTGGCTGAAATCATGGCTTAGTCGCGCGAACGCTGTCCAGCACTGTGACGGAACGTAACAGGCTGACGGTACGGAAGTAACGGAAGGAAACAGAGCGAATGGCACTACTTATCAGCATCGGACATGGCGGCTGGTTCACCGAAGAAGAGCTGGCAGAAGAGCTGCGCGCGCTCAGCCCCGGCGCGGATATCCGCCCGGCCTCAAACCCTGGCAACCTGGATGAGATCACCATGCTGGCCGTTTCTTCGCTGAAAACCGACATCGCCGCACAGCTGCCCAATCTGCAACTGGTACAGAAACTGGGCGCCGGGGTCGAAACCATCGTCAACCACCCCACCGTGGCGCCGCATGTGCGCGTGGCACGGCTGAAGCCGGAAGAACCCGCGCGCGAAATCGCGGAATACTGTCTCGCCTATATTTTGCGCGAACAGCGCAATCTCCTGCATCACGCGGCGGCGCAGGCCCGGGCTGAATGGGATTCGGTGGCCCCGAAACGCACCCATATGACAACGGTCGGCGTTCTTGGCCTTGGTCATATCGGCGGGCTGACCGCGCGACTGCTGGCGAGCCTTGGCTTTCAGGTTCACGGCTGGAGCCGCTCCCCCAAGGAGATCGAAGGCATCACCTGTCACCACGGCGTAGAGGCACTGCCGCAGATGCTGGGCCAATGCGATTACGTCTGCGCCATCCTGCCCTCGACCGCCGATACGCGCGAGCTGATGGATGCGGAGCTGCTGGCGGCGATGAAGCCCGGCGCGGTGCTGATCAACGCCGGGCGCGGCGATCTGATCGACGAGGCTGCGCTGATCGCAGCGCTGGATCGCGGCACGCCCGGTCATGCAGTGCTGGATGTCCTGTGCACGGAACCGCTGCCCCAAGATGATCCGCTGTGGCGCCACCCGCGTGTGACCATCACCCCGCATGTGTCGGGCTGGCATCTGGGGGATGCACTGGGGGATGTGGTGGAGAACCTGCGCCGCCTTGGCACCGGTCAGGCGCTGCTGCACGAGGTGGACCGGGCGCGCGGTTACTGACGCGCCCGGAAACCGGTCTTCAGATCGGGGCGAGGCACTGGAACCCCGACCGTTCATACAGCAGCGGCTCGCCATCGCCGTGGGCGATATCGGTGATCTCACCGATGAATACCGTATGGCTGCCCGCCTCGGTCGCTTCGCGTACCTCGCAGGAAAAACACAATAGCGCAGAGGCAAGGCGTGGCAGGCCGCGGGAGTCCTCCTGCCAATCGCCCTCGGCGAATTTCTCTTCGCCGGTGACCCCGCCCTGCCCCGCGAATTGCAAGGCCAGCAGGCCATCGGGTTTGGCCAGCAAGTTGACATTGAACCGCCCGGTGTCCCGGATCGCGGCGCCAGTGCCGGTGGCGCGGTTGACGCAGACCAGAAGGCTGGGCGGCTCGGCCGAAACCGAACAAACGGCGGTGGCGGTGATGCCCCGACGTTCCCGGCCCGCATCTGGCCCCGACAGGGCGGTGATCACCGTCACCGCCCCCGGGAACCGCGCCATCGCCGAACGGAAGCTGGCTGGATCGACGCTCATGCCCATGCCTCAGGCCGCCTGCAATTGCGACAGATAGGCCTCTGCCGCCTGCGGATCGGCAAACCACGGGAAGAAGTCGCGCGGATCGTCGAACCCGTTGGTGATCCGGTTGGCCAGACGCGGCTCGGCGCAGGCGGTGCCCATGATATTGAGCACATGCGGCGGCGGCGGCAGCAGCATCATGTTGGTCCAGTTCACCACCCATTGCGCATAGTCCCAATAGGCGTTGAAGGTGCCCTGCATCCAGGCCTCGTCAAAGGGCAGATCATCCCGCGCGAGGATCCGGTCCATATAGACCTTGGCCGCCTTGGAGGCGTTGTTGGAGCCCTGCCCGGTGATCGGATCGTTGAGGCAGACCGCATCGCCGATGCCCAGCACCTTGGCGCCCGAGGGCAGCGTCGCCACCGGTTTGCGCACCGTCGGCGGGAAGCGGCCCGCGAGGATGCCGTTGTCGTCGGTCAGCTCGATATTGGTGCACCGCTCGGCCTCCCAGGGCAGGAAGGTCGACAGGATTTCCTTGGATTTCGCCAGATGCTGCTCGGGGGATTTCACGTCGCCCCAGCAATCCATCGGACCACCCGGCACGCCTTCAAACACCATGATCTCGCAAGGGCCGGTGGTGGTCAGCGCCGGGAAGACGAAATATTCGCCAACGCCCGGGATCAGGTTGAAACAGACCGCCGAATGATCGGGGCGCGGGGTCATGCCGGTGACATAGGTCAGCGCCAGCGCGCGCATCGGCTTGTCATAGGGGGATTTTTCCGCGTCGCGTTCGAACAGCCGACCCACGTCGCCCTTACCCGAGGCGACCAGCACTAGATCGTCTTCACGCGCATAAAGCTCCAGATCGCTGATGCCGGCTTCCTTGATGACCAGCTGGCCGCCGAGGCGTTCGAACTCCTCCAGCCAGACCGGGATCTTGACCCGCTGGTCCACCGAATAGGCAAAGCGGTCCAGCCGCCCGGTCCAATCGATTGCCTTGGCGCCTGCCTCTTCGGGGTGCGGCACGGCAAAGGAAATGCCTTCGACCGGGGGGCACTGGTCCTCGGTCCAGAAATCGATACCGAGATCGCGCTCGTTCTGTACCGATTCGCCGAACATGCACTGGCTGGACATGACGCGGCCGGTCTTGATGTCTTCGGCGGTGCGGTTCTGCACGATGCGGACCTTGTAGCCCTGTTTCAACAGACCAAGCCCCAGTTGCAGTCCGGACTGGCCGCCACCGATGATGGTGATCTTTCTCATGGTTGTTACTCCCTGTCGGTTTGTTTTTGTGCGCAGGCTCAGGCCATCAGCTGGGCGATGGCTTCTTCGTCGCGTTCCGGCCCCATCGCGGTATAGCCCCCGTCGACGCGGATATCGGTGCCGGTGATGAAGCCCGCCTCGTCCGAGCAGAGGAACAGCACCGAATTGGCGACTTCCTCGGGGTTGCCGGTGCGCCCCAGCAGGTGGAACGGCTTGGCCACGCTGTCGGTTTTCTCCCGGTCGCCGCCGGTCAGCTCATCCATGATGTTGGACCAGGTCCAGCCGGGGCTGACCGCGTTGACGCGGATGCCATCGGGCGCCAGATCCATCGCCTGGTTGCGCGTCAGCTGCAGGATTGCCGCCTTGGAGACCGGATAGAGCCAGCGACCCTTTTGCGCGACGCGCGCCGAGATCGAGCCGAAATTGACAATGGCGCCGCGGTTCTTGGCCAGTTCTTCGCGCGCGGCCTGCATCAGCATGACCGAGCCGACGATGTTCACATCAAGGCTTTCCAGCCACTCCGCCCGGGTCGATTCCGCGCCGTTGTCGAGGTAGGAACAGGCCACGTTGACCAGAAAGTCGATGCGCCCGAATTCTTTCTTGGTGGCCGCGACCAGCGCCGCGATGTCATCGTCCTCACGCAGGTTGGTCTTGCAAAAGGCAATACCATCGCCCACCAGCGCCTGACCTGCCTCTTCATTGATGTCGGCGATCATTACCTTTGTGCCCGCGGCGCGGAACGCCTGTGCGATGGCTGCGCCGATCTTGGTGGCGCCGCCTGGAATGATGGCAACCTTGCCGTCCAGTCCCTTCATCTGTCATATCCCTGTCGTGCTGTTGTGGTTCTTGTGCAGTTGTGAAAGACAGGTTTCCCGCCGCATCGGTCTCCGGCTATCCGATAGGCGCAGCCATTATCCAAAAAACGAAGAAATCTGCGTCGCCCTAGGTGGAATGGCGGAACCCGTGCTATGCAGGGGCAGGTTCAACAGGACGACAGATGCCAGGCCCGCAGGAGACATTCCGGGAACCGGCAGTACCGCTTGCGCGGTTTGCGCGGTTCCGCACCCATGATCTGGACGAGGCCCGGGAGGCCGTCGGCCGCATTTTCTGTCCGCATCAGCTCAATACCATCGGCAAGGCGCCATTCCAGGCGCGGCACCACCATGTGCCAGGGGAGCGCGTGTCGCTGAACTACATCGAATATGGCGCCAAGACGCAGATCGCACCGGGATGTCTGGACCAGTTCTATCTGGTGCAAATCCCGGTCAGCGGCAGCGCCGCCATCGTCAATGGCACCGATCGCTACACCAGCGATGCGGGGCGCGCCGCAGTGCTGAACCCACACCGGGAAACCACGATGATCTGGGAGGAAGGCTGCAAACAGCTGCTGTTGCAGATCAGCCGCCGGGCGCTGACGGCCCACGCCAATGCCAATCTCGGCCTCACCACCGATCAACCCATCGCATTCGAAGGGGCGCTGGATCTGACCAGCCCCGCCGGGACCCGGCTGCTGCGCTTGGTGCATCTTCTGGTGGCGGATGCGGAACAGGCGCGGGATCCTGCCCTGCCCCCCAGCGCCCCATTCCCTGCCCCGTCCGCCGTTTCGGAAAATCCCAGCCCGCTGCTGACGCATTACATGGAAAACACGGTGATGACCGGCCTGCTGGAGGCGCATCGGCACAACTATTCCGGCCAGCTGCGGCGGGTGACCTCTTCGGTCATTCCCGGCCATGTGCGCCGGGCGCAGGCCTATATGCTGGCCAACCTCGACCGCCCGCTGGATATCGACGAGATCGCCGCCTATGCCGGGGTCAGCGCGCGCAACCTGCAACTGGGGTTCAAACGCTTCCTGTCGATGGCGCCGATGGCCTATCTGCGTGACATCCGTCTGCAGCGGGCACACGAGGATCTGCTGCAGGGGCGGCGCGAGGCCAGCGTCACCGAAGTGGCCGAACGCTGGGGCATGACCCATCTCGGGCGGTTCTCACAATACTACAAGACACGCTATGGGTGTACCCCACAGGAAACGCTGAAGAACGCCCGCGCCCGCGACTTTCTCGGCTGAATTTCCACCCCTTTCCCGTTTTCCATTGGATTTCTGCAGGTTTGAGGCTGAAGCCCTCCGCCTGCGCCCTCAGTGCTGCGATGCAGCAACTGACCTTGCGTCAGCCGCCTGCGCCAATCGACACAAGAATCCTGTTGCCTTTCTCCCAATGATCAGCCAAGAATTTCCCTATATCGGAACTTAATTCTACATAGTGGAATATCTCTGGGAGGAGACCGTCATGAATACCCCGTTTAAATCACGCCTGAAATCCGCCCTGCTGCCCGCTGCGCTGATGGCCTTTGCCGGCGTTGCTTCGGCGCAGACCACCCTGATCCACGGCGAGGCCGGCCCGAATCGCGGCGCCCGTGCCGCCGCGCTGCAATGGTTCGCCGATACCGTTGGAGAGACCTCGGGCGGCGATCTGAAGGTGGACGTGCAATGGGGCGGCGCCCTGTTCAAGGCCAATGCCGCCGTGCAATCCATCGGTGACGGCGTTGCCGACCTCGGCACCGTGATCGCAGTCTACTACCCACAAGAAATGCAGTCCTATGGCATCGCGGATCTGCCGCTCGACAACCCCGACGCCTGGGTCGGCATGCGCGCCACGGATGAGCTGATGCGCTCTTCCCCGGTGATTGCCGAGGATCTGGCCAAGAAGAACCTCGTTTACATCGGCACCTTCACCACCTCAGCCGTGCACATCGGCTGCACCGGCGATGCGATCCGTTCGGTCGAAGACATCAAGGACCGCAAGATCCGCGGCACCGGCGCCTACGGCAAAGTCTTCGGCGAGCTGGGCGGCAACATGGTCAACATGAGCATCTACAAGGCCTATCAGGGTCTGGACACCGGTCTGCTGGAATGCTCGCAGGGCTATTCCTACGCTGTCACCGCCCTCAAACAGCAGGAAGTCATGGACAACTACACCCTGCTGAACTGGGGTCAGGTCGGCGGTCTTGGTATCCTGATGAACAAGGACGTCTTTGACAGCCTTTCCGAAGACCAGCAGCAGGTCCTGCTGGATGCCGGTCGCGGCATGGCGGATGAATTCGGTCGTCTGATCACCACCGCGAACGATGCTGCCATCGAAACCATGAAGGAAAAGGGTATCGAGGTCTTCACCCTGCCCGAGGAAGAGCGTGCCAAGCTGGTCGCCGCCGGTACCAAGCACATCGACGCCTGGGTTGAGCAGATGAACGCATCCGGCATGGATGGTGCGGCCCTCCTGGAAGAATACCGCGGCCTGATCGCCAAATACACCGAAGAGCGTGACAGCAAGGGTTATCCCTGGACCCGCTAAACCGTAGGTCCCGCCTCCTCATGACTGGTGGCAACACCACACCGGGACCAACGACTGCGGGGGCGGGCCTCTTGCCGCCCCCGCTTTTTCTCCTGCAATGCCTGACCCACACGAGGCTCTGATGCTGAAAGCACTGGAAACTTTCCTGCTGAACCTTGCGGTGGCAGCCGTCATCGCCCTGGGGCTGATGATCACCGCCAGCGTATTTTCGCGGGCCATCTTCAACGTGGCCCTGCCCGACACGATCGTCATCGTGCGCGAACTGATGGTCGCCGCCATCGTGCTGCCGCTGGCCGCTGCCACCCTGGCGCGCAGCCACGTAGCGGTCGAATTCCTCGCCAACCGCCTACCGCCCCGGGCACAGGCCTGGCTGGCGGTCTTCGGCTCAATCGTAGGTCTCTTTGCCCTGATGCCGCTGATCTATGCCGGCGGGCGCGAATTTGCCCATAACTTTACCTCGGGCGGGTTTTTCTACGGCGATCTGGAACTGCCGAAATGGCCCGGCCGCCTGATTTTCCTGATCGGGATTTCCCTGTGCTGGCTGCGCCTTCTGGTGCTGGTGGTGCAGGACATCCGCGCCATCCGCGCGGGCGATTACAGCTTTGCCGACACACATGCCGAGGGACTGGACTGATGGACGCCTCTACGATTGGGCTGATTGCCTTTGCCGCCGTTCTGATCCTGCTGGCGCTGCGGGTGCCGATCAGCTTCACCCTTGCCGCTGTTGCGGCCGTCGGCACCTTCTGCATCTTCGCCTTCCGCACCGGCACCTTCATGCCGGAACGCGCCATCCGGGCGACCACCTCGATGGTGTTCTCCAACTCCTTCGACCTTATTCACTCCTACGATCTGTCGATGATACCATTGTTCATCGCGCTGGGGCATATCGCCTATAAGGCCGATATCACCACGCGGATCTACCACGCAGCGCGGGTCTGGCTGTCGGCGGTACCCGGCGGCGTTGCCATGGCCTCGGTCATGGGCTGCGGCGGCTTTTCCGCCATCACCGGATCGTCGATTGCCTGCGCTTCGACCATGGGCCGGATCTGCACGCCGGAAATGCTGCGCATGGGCTATGACAACCGCCTGGCCACCGCATCGGTCGCAGCGGGCGGCACCCTGGGATCCCTGATCCCGCCCAGCGTTCTGTTCATCATCTACGGCATCTTCACCGAAACCTCGATCAACCGGCTGTTCGTCGCTGGCATCCTGCCCGGTCTTCTGACCCTCGCCGGGTTCGTTCTGGTGATCTTTATCTGGGTGAAACGCGACCCGGCGGCCGCCCCGGTGGACACGGCCGAGATTTCTTATGCCGACAGGTTCCGCGCCGCGGCACTGGCCTGGCCTGCCTTCGTGCTGTTCATCGTCATCATCGGCGGCATCTACGGCGGCATCTTCACCGCGACCGAGGCAGCAGCTGTCTGTCTCAGCCTCGCCGTGGCAATCGGTGTGCTGCAGCGCAAGCTGACCCTGACCTCGATCTGGGAAGCCTTCCGCGAGACCTGCCTGCAGACCGCGTCGATCTTCTTCATCGCCGCTGGGGCCAAGATCTTTGTCGCCTTCGTCGCGCTGACTGGGGTCGCCCCCGCGATTGTCGATGTGGTGACCCAGGCCGAACTGTCGGTGTTCTGGCTGCTGCTGTCGATTGCGCTGATCTACCTGTTGCTGGGCATGTTCCTTGATCCCATCGGGATCATGGTTCTGACCCTGCCGCTGGTGGTGCCGCTGGTGGAAACCTACGGGATGGACCTGATCTGGTTCGGCGTCGTGATCATCAAGCTGTTGGAAATCGGCCTGATCACCCCGCCGGTGGGGCTCAACGTCTTTGTCATCGCCAATGTGGTCGGCAAGGACGCGCCGATTGACCGGATCTTTGCCGGAATCGCACGGTTTCTGTCCGTCGATGTCATCGTCCTGATCCTTCTGATGGCCTTTCCCGCGATTTCGTTGCTTCTACCGAACTCGATGATGTAATCCGGTCTGAAGCAAAACATGACGGGATTGACACATATGGCCAAGGAAGCTCCGACGGATCGCCGGTTTGCAACCACCCTGGCGCGCGGGATGAGTGTTCTGCGCGCCTTCAGGCCCAGCGATGACGGGCTCAGCAATCAGGAACTGTCCGAGCGCACCGGTCTGCCGAAATCCACCGTGTCGCGGCTGACCTTCACCCTGCAGGCGCTTGGCTACCTATCGCACGGGCACCGGCACGACCGCTACCGCCCCGGCCCGGCGCTGCTGGCCCTTGGCAATGTGGCGGCGGCCTCGGTGTCCTTCGTCGATACCGCCACCGACATCATGCAGCCGCTGGCGGATGAAACCGGCACCCTGGTTCTGATCGGGGTGCGAGACGATCAGAAGATCCTGCTGACCAAGACCTGGCGCCCGCATCAGGCGTCATCGATCTGGCTGGAGGTCGGTCACCGCATCCCGCTGACGCATTCCTCCTCGGGGCAGGCCCAGCTTGCGGCCCAGTCGGACCGGGAATTCGCCAGCTACGTCGACACCTATGGCGAAATGGTCGAGGATTCCGACGTCACCGTAGCCAGCCTGCGCGAGGATGCCTATTCGCAGCTGGTCGCCCGGGGCTTCGTGATCGCCGGGCACGGGCTACGCTATGCCAGTACGGTCAACGCGGTTTCCGTTCCCTTCCGCAGCCATGAATTCGACGAGCCCGTGGTCTTTACCTGCGGCGCCACCCCCGAGATGCTGACGGTCGAGCGGATGGAGAACGAAGTGGGACCGAAACTGCAGGCCGCCGTGCGTACGCTAGAGCGAATGACAGGCAAAAGTCCGGCGCTTGTCCAACGCGGATAATTCCGCATATCCGAATTGCATTTTATTTATTGAAATGATCGACGGCCCTGCTAAGGTGCCGCAAAATCGGCTGCGCGCGCCCGTGTTGTGCCCGCGACCGGCGCAGTCCAGCCCCCGCAGACCAAGGAGCCTTCAATGTCCACTGACGACCTGATCATCCATTCCGAAACCGGCCCGCAGCGCCTGATCGGCTATGTTCTGGACGTCAGCAACAGCGCAGGTGATGGCGGCGCGCGCTGCTGGCTGGACCTCAACGAAACGCACCTGAACCGCCACGGGGTTCTGCACGGCGGCATCGCCACCACGCTGCTGGACAGCGCCAGCGGCGCCACCGGCTCTATGAGCGTCGATCCCACGGGACGCGCGCCGTTTCTGACCATCTCCCTGACCACCCAGTTCATCGCCCCTGCCTATGCCGGACGGGTCACCGCAACCGGGCAGATCACCGGCGGCGGGCGCAGCACCCTGTTCATCGCCGGGCGGCTGGAGGCAGAAGACGGCACCCTGATCGCCACCTCGAACGGGGTATTTCGCCGGGTTCCCACCGACCGGCTAAACGGCGGCTCTGCTGCCAAAGACTGACCCGCGCGCACCGCTCCTGACACTCACTTTTGACCCCGGACCCAGCCCATGACCAACTATACCCGCATCCACGAAACCGTTGAGCATTGGGCCGTGACCTCTGCCGAGGCGCTGGCTCTTATTGATTTCGACGGGCGCCCGCTGAGCTATGCAGAATTGCAGCAGGCCAGCAAGGACGCCGAGGCGGATCTGCGCACCGAAGGCGTGGCGCCAGGGGACCGGGTTTTGATCGTGTCGGAAAACGCGGCGGCGACTGTGGCTTTCCTGTTTGCCTGCAGCCGGATCGGCGCCTGGGCGGTGCCGGTCAATGCACGGATGAGCGCGGATGAAATCACCCGCGTCACCGCCCATGCCACCCCGCGCGTGATCGTCCTGACCACCGCTTCGTCAAAGGACGCCGCCGCCCATGCGCTCCGGCTGGAGGCACAAAGCCGGTATGGACTTTATGGTCAGGTGGCCATTGCCGTGACCGGTCCCAGCGCGCCGGAACCGGTTCAGGACGGGCCGGAGCAGATCGCGGTCATGCTCTATACCACCGGCACCACCGGCGACCCCAAGGGCGTGATGCTCAGCCACGCAAACCTGCTGTTTGCCGGGCAGGCCTCGGCCAATCTGCGCGGGATCAAGCCCGGCGATCAGGTCTATGGCGGACTGCCTGTCACCCATGTCTTTGGTCTGGCCTCGATGATCGTCGCCTCGGCCCGCGCCGGGGCTGCGGTGCGGCTGCAGGCCCGCTTCACGCCCGCCGCTCTTTATGAGGCGCTGCAGGATGGCGTCACCGTGCTGCCCGCCGTGCCTCAGATGCACGCCCTGCTGATGCAATACGCCCGCGAACAGGGCGTCAGCAAACTTGAAGGCAGCAAGCTGCGCTATGTCTCTTCCGGGGCGGCGCCGCTGGACCCGGCCTGGAAACGCAACGCCGAGGCCTTTTACGGTCTGGCGCTGCAGAACGGCTATGGCATGACCGAATGCACCGCCGGCTTGTCGGCCACCACCAATCTGATCGGCGATCCCGACACCAGCGTCGGCACCGCCCTGCCCGGTACCGAGGCCCGCATCAAGGACGGCGCCGAAACCGGCGAGATCGAGGCCCGTGGCCCGCATGTCATGGTCGGCTATTACCGCAACCCCGAGGCCACCCGCGCCACCATCGACGCGGATGGCTGGCTCAGCACAGGTGACATCGGCCGGTTCGATGAACAGGGCCGGTTGCATATCGTCGGGCGCAGCAAGGAAATCATCATCCGCTCAGGCTTCAACGTCTACCCGCAAGAGGTTGAGGCAGCCCTGAACGATCACCCCGCCGTGGTACAAAGCGCCGTGGTGGGCCGCGCGGCGGATGGCAATGAAGAGGTGCTGGCCTTTGTGCAGGTGGCCGATCTTGCTGCCACCGATGAGGCCACGCTGAAGGCGCATGTGGCCGAGCGGCTGTCGGGCTACAAACGTCCCTCGCGAGTGGTACTGACCCTGCAGCTGCCTGCTGCCCCGACGGGTAAGATCCTGAAGCACAAGCTGATCGAAACCTTCGCAGCGGATCTGGACTGAGCCGCCACTGCGGTCAGCCCAGCATGGTTCAACTCTGATCCGGGCGCGGCGCGATTGCGCTGCCGTCCGAGATCAGGTCCGAAGGGTGCAGGATGACCTGATCACCGGGGGAGAGCCCCTCCAGCACCTCGGCGCTGCGGTCGTTGCGGCGGCCCAGCCTCACAGCTTTGCGCCGGGCGATGCCCGCCTCATTGACAAAGACCGCCCAGCCTGCGCCCTGACGGAATACCGCGCTCAGCGGCACCGACAGAACATCCGTCCCTTCCCATTCGACGATCCGCAGGAAGACGGCATAGCCATCGCCCATGCCCGCGTAGTCTTCGGGCGCAGAGGTCAGGTCGAGGATCACATCGACCCGCTGTTCCTCGATCCCGAGGGCGGAGACCTTGGTATAGGCTGCCGGTTCGATGCGCCGCACCCGCGCTTCCAGCAGCGCATCGCGGCCCCAGCGTTCCACGATGGCCCGGTCGCCTTCCTTCAGCCGCACAGCATCGGTGGACAGAAGATCGGCAACGATCTCCAGATCCTCGGGGTCCCCGATGGAGATCAGCCGGGTTCCGGCCAGGACGGTCTGTTCGCTCAGCACATCGACGGTCAGCACCTGCCCCGACATCGGCGCGGTCACGGTCAGGCAGCAGGTCTGGCCCGCCTCGGCGGCGCCGGGTTCGATCAGCGCAGCGCGGGCGCGATCCAGCGTGCCCTTGGCCATTTCCAGCGCCGACACTGCCGCCGTCATCGCCGCCCGGTCGATATGCAGCTTCTGTTCGAGCTCTTCCAGCCGGGTGCGGGAAACCACGCCGCGCTGCACCAGCGTATCGGCGCGGCGGAATTCGCTTTCCGACAGAGTCAACGTTTCCGAGGCCTGGCGCATCTTGCTGCGCGCCACCGCCAGTCCTGCCTCGGCCTCGCGCACGGCGGCCTCGGCTTCGGCCTGGCTGCGCGCATCGAGCAGATTGGCGGCGGCGGGCGTCAGCACGGCCACCACGGTTTCCCCAGCCACCACGCTATCCCCTACCCGCACCGGCGCGCGCTGCGCGGTGCCAGTGATCGGCGCCGCGACATCGTAGATTTCGCGGATGCGGGTCTTGCCATCGGCATTGACCGTCACCTGCAAAGGCTCGGTGCCGATCTGGTGCAGATCCACCGCCACCGGATCGGTCCGCATGGCAACAAAGGCCAAGGTTCCGGCAACCAGCGCCGCCCCTGCGGCCATGACAACGGTTCGTGTTCTCAGCATCGTCTTTCTACTCCCGCGTTTTCATGACCAGGACCAGATCCAGCCGGTCCAGACGCCGCCGCACCAACAGCACCGACACCAGCGCCGCCCCCAGCACCACAAGGCTGGCCGTGGCGAAGCCCGCCGGTTTCAGGACCAGTGGAATCGAATAGAGGTCACTGGACGACCCATGTGCCAGCAGCGCCGCAATCCCCGCGCCCAGAAGCCATCCGACCGGCTGCGCCAACAGCGCCAGCAGCATGGTCTCCCCCACCAGAATGAAAGAAACCTCGGCCCGGGTGAAGCCCAGGATGCGCAGGCTGGCCAGTTCGCGGGCGCGTTCGGACATCTGGATGCGGGCACCGTTATAGGCCACCCCGACCGTGATCAGCACTGCGATCACGCCGTAGACCGTGGTCATCACGATGACATTCTCGCGGATGGTTTCGCGGAACGACTGGCGGATCTCGCTCATCATGCTGAGCCCGCTGAGCGAGGGCGTTTCCTTCAGCAGGGCGTGCAGCTCTGGCACCGCGTTCTGATCCAGCCGCAGATGAGCCACGGTGATGCGCGGCGCCTGCCGCAGCAGTGCGCTCAACGTGTCGAGGTCCATATAGGCGCCGATTCCGAAGTACTGTGTCACAGTGCCCGAGACCCGTACCATGTGCGTTTCGTTGCGCCCGCCCTTGAACTCGACCTCGATCACGTCGCCCGCGCGCGCCTCCAATTGCCCGGCCAACCGTTCGGACAGCAAGATGCCACCTGCAGGCGGCTCCACCACCCGGCCATCGCCATCCAGAATGCGGGCCAGGTCGGCGCCGGGGCGGCGGGCCTCGATCGAGATATCCTTGCTGAGATGACCATGGCGCAGCACCGCCGCCTGATAGAACTGCCCCTCGGCCTGCAGCACGCCGGGCAGGTTTGCCACCTCGGGCAGGGCCGTTTCCGGGATCTCGGGCGTAAAGATCAGCGCCGCATCCTGCCGGTTCGCTTGATAGAAAGAGGTCTCCATGATCTCGTCCAGCGCGTCCTGGAAAAAGCCCGAGGCCACTAGCACCGACACCGCCAGCGACAGCCCCAGAATGCTGAGCCCCGAGCGCACCGGCCAGCGCACCAGACTGCGAAGGATCATCATCACCGCCTGCGAGGGGCGCAGCCGGGTCAGCATCCGGTCCAGAAGGTTGCGTTTGAACCGGGGCGGCGCGGGCGGCGACATCGCCACTGCGGGCGCCATACGGGCCACATGCAGCGCGCTTTGCGCCGCGCCAAGACCCGCGGTGAGCAGCGCCAGCACCCCGGACAGCGCATAGGCATCAAGCCGCGTGTGGAAGATCAGATAGGGAAATTCGAAGAACTGCGCGTAGATCTGCGCCAGCGACCGCGACAGCCAGGTGCCCGCAGCCCAGCCAATGAGCACCCCAAGGCAGGCGATCAGCCCAGCCAGCAGCAGATAATGCAGGCAGACCTCATAGTTGGAATAGCCCAGCGCCTTCAAAAGGCCGATCTCACTGCGCTCCAGCAGCACGATCCGCCCCACCACCATATTGACCAGAAAGGCGGTGATCCCAAAGAAGATCGGCGGCAGGATCAGCGCGGTATTGCGCAGCTCGCTCAGCTCGGCGTCGATGAACTGGTCCGACAGCTGCAGATCGCGGCCATGCGCGCCAAGCCCACCATAAGGAGCCAGAATATCGTCGATCCGGTCGATCACCTCATCCTGCCGGGCGGCGGGGTTGAGCTTGACCGACAGACTGTTGAAGGCGCCCTTCATGTCGAACGCCGCCTCGGCCACCCGTTCCGGCAGCCAGATAATGCCGAACGTTTCGTTGTCCGGCAGCAGCGCACCGGGCCCCAGAGTATAGATGAATTCCGGCGACAGCACCGTGCCAGTCACCCGCAGGTCACGCCGCTGGCCGTTCAGATTGGCGCTGAACCGGTCGCCGGGGCGCAGCCCGTTGGCGCGGGCGAAGGGATCATTGATCGCCACCTCTTCCGAGGCATCCGCATCCGGCAGGCGCCCACTCCGCAGGAGTGGCACGTTGAGCAACGGCCCGCCGTTGCCGGGCAGCGACAGTACCAGCCCCGTCACCGTCTCGACCTTCTCCGGCAGATCGAGGATGGCGTAGTGTTCGACCCGCGCCTCGGCAGCGCGCACACCGTCGATGGCCTGCACCCGCCCCATCTCGTGATCCGGCACCCGCGTTGCGCGGGCAAAGACATCGGCAAAGCGGTTTCGCTCGTAATAAGCGGCGCGGGTGTCATCCAGAGCCCGCTCCATGCCGAAGGCCATCAGCAGGATCGAAACCCCGCAGGCCAGCACCAGTGCAATGGCCAGCGCCTGCGCCCAAAGACGGCGGAAACTGCGCAAGAGTTTGAGATCCAGCGCCTGCATCGCCCTACCACTCGATCTCGGCAGGGGCGAGCCGGGTGGCGTTTTCCTCCACCAGACGGATCTTGCCATCCTGGAACCAGATCACCCGATGCGCCATCTGCCGGATCGCGGCATTGTGGGTGATCACCACGGTGGTCGTACCGGTGCTCTCGTTGATGCGGCGCAGCGCCTCAAGCACCTGCACCCCGGTCTTGCTGTCGAGCGCCCCAGTGGGTTCATCGCACAACAGGATCTCGGGGCGTTTGGCGATGGCGCGGGCAATGGCGACGCGCTGCTGCTCGCCGCCGGACATTTCCGCCGGGAAGTGATCCATGCGGCTGCCAAGGCCGACCTCTCTCAGCGCCTCTTCGGGCGGCATCGGGTCGCGCGCCACGTCCGTCACCAGCTGCACGTTTTCCCAGGCGGTCAGACTGGGCACCAGATTGTAGAATTGAAAGACAAAACCGACGTGATCGCGCCGGAACCGGGTCAGCCCCCGGTCGCCCATGCCCGTCAGCTCCTGATCGCGGAACCAGACGCGCCCATCGGTGGCGTGATCCAGCCCGCCAAGAATGTTCAGCAGCGTGGATTTGCCACTGCCCGACGGCCCCAGCAGCACCACCAGCTCACCAGCGTATAGTTCAAGATCGACCCCCGCCAGCGCATGCACCTTTTGCTGGCCGGTATCATAGACCTTGGTCAGGTCCTTGGTTCTGAAGACGACGTCGGGCATGTTCACCTCTTGGCCCCCATCGATAGGGGCACGGCGCGCCCTGAACTTTGACATGGCTCAACCCCCAATACAAAGCCCCGGCAGATACCCCCCCTACCGTTGCAGCGACAACGCCCCCCCCCTTGCCCCGCAAAAGGCACGCAACGTGACGGAGGGTTCTGCCCGTCCAAAGGCTTGACGCCCCGGCGACATCGGGCAGGATCTCGCCAGAACCAGGGAGGACAGAATGACAACACAGACCGAAGCGGAGCTTTCCGCCACCATCGCCCGTGCCCGCAGCCAGCAGCTGGGCGATCTCTTGCGCCGCAGCGCCGCCCGCACGCCGCAGAAGACCGCGCTGGTGTTCCGTGGGCAACGCGACAGCTTTGCCGAACTCGATGCAGCGGTGAACCGCGCTGCCAACGGTCTGGCCGCGCGCGGCATCACCAAGGGCGACAGGGTGGCGCTCCTGTCCCACAACAACCGCGCCTTCGTGGTGTTCCGACTGGCTCTGGCACGGCTGGGGGCGGTGACGACGCCGGTCAACTTCATGCTGAACGCCGAAGACGTGGCCTATATCCTCGATCACTCCGGCGCCCGGGCCATCATCGCCGAGGACGCGCTCTGTGCCACTGCCGATGCGGCGCTCGCCCAGCTGGATCAGCCGATGCTGTTCCGCCTGTCGATTGCCCATGCCGCCGACGCGGTTCCCGCAGGCTGGGAAGCCGCCGAGACCGTGCTGGAGCATGCCAACGACAGCGCGCCGTATGTGGAGATCGCAGGCGATGATCCGATCCAGATGATGTATACCAGCGGCACGGAATCCCGGCCCAAGGGCGCGCTGCTGTCCTCGGATGCGCTTTATGCGCAATACGGCAGCTGCATCAGCGATGGAGAGATGGCTGCCGACGACATCGAGCTGCACTGCCTGCCGCTGTTCCACTGCGCGCAGTTGGACTGCTTCCTGACACCCGACATGTATCTGGGCGCCACCAGCATTCTGATGGAGGCCGCCGATCCGGGCAAGATGCTGGAAGCCATCGCCGCCGAGGGCGTCACCAAACTGTTCTGCCCCCCCACCGTCTGGATCGCGCTGCTGCGCCACCCGGATTTCGACAAGACCGACCTCAGTTCCCTGCGCAAGGGCTATTACGGTGCCTCGATCATGCCCACGGCAATCATCGAGGAGCTGACCAGCCGCCTGCCGAACCTGCGCCTGTTCAATTTCTACGGCCAGACGGAAATGGCCCCTGTCGCCACCATCCTGCTGCCGCATGAACAGCTGAGCAAGCTCGGCTCGGCCGGTCGGCCCGCGCTGAACGTCGAAACCCGCGTGGTCGATGACGATGGCAACGACCTGCCCGTTGGCGAAGTCGGCGAAATCGTGCACCGCAGCCCGCATCTGATCCTTGGTTACTACAAGGACCCCGCCAAGACCGCCGAAGCCTTTCAGGGCGGCTGGTTCCATTCGGGTGATCTGGGCCGTTTTGACGAGGAAGGATACCTCTATGTGGTCGACCGCAAGAAGGACATGATAAAAACGGGGGGCGAAAACGTCGCCAGCCGCGAGGTGGAGGAATGCATCTTTCACCACCCCGCCGTGGCCGAGGTCGCGGTCTTTGGTATTCCGCACCCCAAATGGATCGAGGCGGTAACCGCCGTGGTGGTGGCCAAACCCGGCGAAGACACCAGCATTGAGGCGCTGATGGACTATTGCCGTGAAAACCTAGCCCATTTCAAAAGCCCCAAGCATATCGCCCTGGTCGAGGCGCTGCCCAAGAACGCCAGCGGCAAGATCCTGAAGCGCGACCTACGCATCGCATACGCGGGCGTCTTTGAAGAAGAGAGTGCCTGACCGGTAGATCCAGGCCCCCAGACCCCGCCCGAACCACGGGCGGGGCGCCCCCATCCGCATCCTCCATCTGACGTTTTGAGTGGCGAAAATTCTTGCCTTTGCCCACAAATTAGGCGAAGGCTCAGAAGGATACATGTCCAACATATGACCGCTTGCCTGATCGGCGCGGTGTTTCTACCGATTGGACAATTGTCCCGTGTTTCAGGGGCTTATTCAACAGGGGGATTGTTCCATGACAAATGAATTCAAGGGCGCCGTATCGCGCCGCCAGTTCCTGGCCACCAGCGCGGCTGCGGCCCTGACCGCAGGCGCCTTTGCCGCGCCTGGCCGCCTGATGGCCTCTGAGCCGCTGAAGGTCGCGGGCATCTATACCGTGCCGGTCGAACAGCAATGGGTCAGCCGTATCCATGTGGCCGCCCTGACCGCGCAGGACCGCGGCGACATCAGCTATACCTATTCCGAGAACACCTCGAACTCGGACTATCCCCGCGTGATGCGCGAATATGCCGAACAGGGCTACCAGCTGATCATCGGTGAAATCTTCGGTGTCGAAGCCGAAGCGCGCGAAGTTGCCGCCGAGTACCCCGATGTGGCCTTCCTGATGGGCTCCTCCTTCAAGGAAGACCCGGCAATCCCGAACCTGTCCGTTTTTGACAACTACATTCAGGATGCCTCCTATCTTTCAGGCATTATCGCGGGTGCAATGTCGAAATCCGGCAATATTGGCATGGTCGGCGGCTTCCCGATTCCGGAAGTGAACCGCCTGATGCACGCCTTCATGGCCGGTGCGCGCGAAATGAACCCCGAGATGAAGTTCCAGGTCTCCTTCATCGGTTCCTGGTTCGATCCGCCGAAAGCCAAGGAAACCGCATTCGCCATGGTCGAGAACGGCGCCGACATACTTTATGCCGAACGCTTTGGCGTGTCGGACGCGGCCAAGGAAAAGGGTCTTCTGGCCATCGGCAACGTCATCGACACCCAGTCGGATTACCCCGAAACCGTGGTTGCCTCGGCGATCTGGCATTTCGAACCAACGCTGGATGCGGCCATCGCAGCGGTCAAGGGCGGCAGCTTTACCGCCGCTGACTACGGCATGTATTCCTTCATGAAGGAAGGCGGCTGTTCGCTGGCGCCCTATGGCACCTTCGAAGGCAAGATCCCGCAAGAGGCGCTGGATCTGGTTGCCTCCCGCACCGCCGCGATCAAGGACGGTTCCTTCACCGTTGCGATCAACGACGAAGAACCCAAATCCTCCTGATACGGGCCTTTCGGCTATGACAGAAACAGACAAGGCGCAGGTTGTCCTGCGCCTTCAGAACATTACGAAACGGTTCGGTCCCGTCACCGCCAACGAAGACGTCAGCTTTGACCTGCACCGGGGTGAGGTGATCGCGCTTCTGGGGGAAAACGGCGCGGGCAAGACCACGCTGATGAACATCCTGTTCGGCCAGTACACCGCCGATGAAGGATCGGTGGAGCTGTTCGGCCAGACCCTGCCCGCGGGCAATCCGCGCGCGGCGCTGGATGCGGGTGTCGGCATGGTGCACCAGCATTTCACCCTCGCGGGGAACCTGACGGTCTGGGAAAACATCGTGCTGGGCGTTGATGCCCTTAGCGCTGCCAGCCTGAGGCCCGCCGCCGCCAAGGCGCGCATCCGCGACCTGTCGGAACGCTTTCACCTGAAGGTCGATCCCGACGCCAAGGTCGGCCGTCTGACCGTGGGCGAGCGTCAGCGGGTCGAGATCCTGAAGGCGCTTTACCGCGATGCAAAGATCCTGATCCTGGACGAGCCCACCGCGGTTTTGACCCCGCAGGAGGCCGACGCGCTGTTCGCCACCCTGCGCGAGGCGATTGCCTCGGGGCTGTCGGTGATCTTCATTTCCCACAAATTGCACGAAGTCATGGCGATTTCCGACCGCGTGCTGGTGCTGCGCCATGGCCGCCTTGTGGCCGAGCGCGCCACCGCAGACACCAATGGCGAGGAGCTCGCCGCGCTGATGGTCGGCGCTGAGGTCAGCGCACCAAGCATTGCCCCCGCTACCCCCGGCGCGCCGCTGCTGTCCTTGCGCGATGTCACCACGCCAGGCGCCGGATCGGCGCCGGGACTGGCACGAGTGGCGCTGGACCTGCGTGCGGGCCAGATCACCGGGCTTGCCGGGGTGTCCGGCAATGGGCAGGCGGCGCTGTCCGATCTGATCTCGGGCCTCATCGCCCCATCCAGCGGCACAATCACCCTGCACGGGCAGGCACCGCAGGGCTGGTCGCCCCGCGCCGCCATCGCAAATGGTGTGGCCCGCATTCCCGAGGACCGGCACAAGACCGGCACCATCGCCGATTTCGACCTGACCGAAAACGCGATCCTGGAAACCTACGCCACCCGGTTCAGCCAGCGCGGCTGGATGAACTGGAAAAAGGCCCGCGCCTTTGCCGAAGGCCTGATCAAGGGCTACGACATCCGCTGCCCGGGGCCCGATATCCGCATCCGCCTGCTGTCGGGCGGCAATATGCAGAAACTGATCCTCGGCCGGGTGCTCGAAGGCGCACCGGATATCATCCTCGCCAACCAACCCGTGCGCGGGCTGGACATCGGCGCGGTGAACTACGTGCATGAACAACTGGCCAAGGCCCGCGACCGCGGCGCCGCCGTTCTGCTGATCTCTGAGGACCTCGATGAAATCATGCGCCTGTCGGATGTGATCCACGTGATTTCCGAAGGGCGGCTCAGCCCGGAATTTGCCCGTGGCACCATGCGCCCCGAGGATCTGGGCCGCTGGATGGCGGGCGAAGGCTTTGACAAGGACATAACCGATGCGGCTTGAACCGATTGCAGCGCCCAGCCTTGCGCGGCGCGTGCTGCCGCCTGCGCTGGCCATCGCCGCGACCTTTGTGGTGGCGGCCCTGCTGGCGATGATCGCGGGCGGCAATCCCTTTGCCGTCTTTGGCCTGATCCTAAAAGGCGCGTTTGGATCGAAATTCGCCATTCTGGAGACGCTGAACAGCGCAACGCCGCTGATCTTTACCGGGCTGGCCATCGCGGTGGCGTTCCGCGCCAAGCTCTGGAACATCGGCGCCGAGGCGCAGCTCTATGCCGGGGCGGTGATCACTGTGGTTCTGGGTACCGGCGCCCTGTCGCTGCCTGCGCCGCTGATGCTGGCGCTCTGCGCCATCGCTGCGATGCTGGCCGGGGCGTTGATCCTCTTGGGTCCTGCCCTGTTGAAAACCCGGCTGGGCGTCGATGAAGTGGTGACGACGCTACTCCTCAACTTCATTTTCCTGTTGTTTGTCAGCTACCTGCTCGAAGGGCCGCTGAAGGATCCCATGGGCATGGGCTGGCCCAAATCCGCGCGACTGCTGCCAGAGGCTCGCCTGCCCCGCATCGTCGAAGGGCTGCGCCTGCACTGGGGCTTTGCGCTGGCGCTGATCGCGGCCCTTGGCGTCTGGGTGATCAACACCCGCACCACCCTGGGCTATGAAATGCGCGCCGTCGGCCAGAATGCCGAGGCCGCCGGTTTCGCCGGCATCCCGGTCACCAAGGTGATCCTCAAAACCGCGCTGCTGTCTGGCGGACTTGCCGGTCTTGCGGGCTTTTCCGAGGTCTCCGGCCTCAAGGGATCGCTGACGCTCGATCTCAGCCCCGGCTTTGGCTACACCGGCATCGTGGTCGCCATGCTGGCGCTGCTGCACCCGCTGGGCGTGGTTGTCGCCGCGCTGTTCGTGGCCGCCATCTTTGTCGGCGCCGACAGCATGAGCCGCGCCGCAGGCGTGCCCAGTTACCTTGCCGATATCATGCTCGCCTCGGCCCTGTTGTTCATGGTGCTGGCGATCCTTCTCACCAAATTCCGCCTGCGGAGGGACTGACATGGATCTCATCGACATCCTGCTGTCGGCCAGTTTCTGGGCTGCCGCCATCCGCATCGCATCGCCGCTGATCTTTGCCACCATCGGAGAGCTGATCTGCGAACGCGCGGGCGTTCTGAACCTCGGCATCGAGGGCATCATGGTCGCGGGCGCATTTGCAGGCTGGATCGCGGTCTGGGGCGGCCTGCCGCTGTGGGGCGGGGTCGCGGTGGCCATGCTGACCGGCATGATGCTGGGGTTGGTGCATTCGGTGTTTTCCGTGCCCTTTGGCCTGTCGCAGCACGTGGTCGGGGTCGGGCTGACGCTGTTGGCGACCTCGCTGACCTTCTATACCTACCGGGTGATCCTGCCCGAGGTGTCTTCGCCGCCGAAAATCACCGCCTTTCAGCCCTATGAGATCCCGCTTCTGTCAGATCTGCCCCTCGTAGGCCCTGCGCTGTTCTCGCAAACGCCGCTGACCTATGCCGCCTTTGTGCTGGCGGGGCTGACGGCGCTGGTGCTGTACCGGACGCCGCTGGGCCTTGCGGTGCGCGCCGCTGGAGAAAATCCGCAAGCCGTCGCGGCGCAGGGCCTGTCGGTCACCGCGATCCGCATGGGCGCGGTGGTGGTCGGCTCGGGCTTCATGGCCATTGGCGGCGCCTTCCTGACGCTGTCGGCCTTTGACAGTTTCTTCTTCGACATGGTGAACGGGCGCGGCTGGATTTGTATCGCGCTGGTCGTCTTTGGCGCCTGGAAACCCGGCAAGGCAGTGCTGGGCGCGGTACTTTTTGCCGCCTTTGACGCCCTGCAGATCCGCCTGCAACAAACCGGCATCGGGGCCGTGGTGCCCTATCAGGTCTTCCTGATGATGCCCTATATCCTGTCCATTCTGGCGCTGGTGGTGATGTCCCGCCGCGCCGAGATCCCGGCGGCGCTGATGGTGCCCTTCAACAAGGGGGAAAGATGATGTTCGACCTGATCGTCAAGGGCGGCACCCTGCCCGATGGAACAACCGCCGATATCGGCATTACAGGCGGCAAGATCACCGCCATCGAGGCCCGTCTCGATGCCGAAGCGGGTGAGGTCATCGACGCAAGCGGCGATCTGGTGGCGCCGCCTTTCGTCGATCCGCATTTCCATATGGATGCGACGCTGTCGTATGGCAAACCGCGGCTGAACGCCTCGGGCACGCTGCTGGAAGGGATCTCCCTTTGGGGGGAACTGCGCGACATTGCCACCGTGGATGAGATGGTCGAGCGCGCCCTCACCTATTGCGACTGGGCGGCCTCGATGGGGACGCTGGCGATCCGCTCTCACGTGGACACCACACCCGATCACCTCAACACCGTCACCGCCATGCTGGAGGTGAAGGAGAAGGTCAAAGATTACATCGACCTGCAACTGGTCGCCTTCCCGCAGGATGGTCTTTACCGCACCAAAACGGGGCGCGAGAACGTGATCCGCGCGCTGGATATCGGCGTTGATGTGGTGGGCGGCATCCCCCACTTCGAGCGCACCATGGCAGATGGCGCGCAGTCGATGCGCGATCTGTGCGAGATCGCCGCCGAACGCGGCCTGATGGTCGACATCCACTGCGATGAGACCGACGATCCCATGTCCCGCCATATCGAGGCGCTGGCCTATGAGACCCAGCGGCTCGGCCTGCAGGGGCGCGTCGCGGGCAGTCACCTGACCTCGATGCATTCGATGGACAATTACTATGTCAGCAAGCTGTTGCCGCTGATCGCCGAGGCCGGGATCTCCGCGATCCCGAACCCCTTGATCAACATCATGCTGCAGGGGCGGCACGATACCTTCCCCAAACGCCGCGGCCTGACCCGCGTGAAGGAAATGCAGGCCCTTGGCATCCCCGTCGGCTGGGGTCAGGACTGCGTGCTGGATCCCTGGTATTCCCTTGGCACCGGCGACATGCTGGACGTCGCCTTCATGGGACTGCACGTGGCGCAGATGAGCCACCCGGACGAAATGGCCCGCTGTTTCACCATGGTGACCGAGGTCAACGCCCAGATCATCGGACTGCAGGACTATGGCCTGAGGGTGGGCAACGACGCCTCCCTCGTGGTTCTGGATGCCAGCACCCCGACCGAGGCCGTCCGCCTGCGCCCCGCCCGTTTGGCGGTGGTGGCGAAGGGCAAGGTCATCGCCCGCAGCGCCCGTGGGGATGCAAGTCTGAGCCTGCCGGGACGTCCCGAGACTGTGCGGCGGCGGCATGAGGTGGGGTGACAGGACTGGTCCGCAGCAAAAGCATGTCCGCCCCGCTCCGAAGCAAAATATGCACCTCAAGAGTATGCTTAGAGCAGGTTGATGATCGATGCAAAACGCCAAACGGTTGACCTACGCCACAATTTGCTAGCCACCTGACTGAATGTCGTTGGCAAGAGCAACAAATTTCGCAGCGCGTTCTTGAAGGTAATTGGCCTCGTTCTGGTCCAGTCGCGTTGCAGTTATCAGTGTTCCTGGCTGGATATTCAGTATCCCGACACCCGCCGATTCTGGTTTTGCCAATCGCAGCAAAGTCAGAAGCCCTTTCTCTTTTTTCCGGGGCATCTGCTCTTTACCAAAATGTAAAAATATAATTCTTCTCTGATTGTTCGCTTCTGTACGCAAATACCAAACTGTTGTGATCCTAAGACCAGAAATCTCCACTTCAATGGGACTGCGTCCTTGCCAAGTGAGAGCGTGGTCCTCTTTCAAGTCCAGATAGTTTCGGCACAAGACCTTATAGCCCGCTGCCTTATTGGCAGAAACGCTGGAATGCAGCTCTAGAAACTTATCAGCCGACATCCTTCCCTCCTCAAAAGAGGTCATTGCTTCCCGAAACTGCTTATAGCGATCCTTTGCGGGATCATATGGCAAATCAAGATCGTCAATTATGCTTCTAGCCTTAGCCTTGTCTTTGCGCTTATCGCCATATGCAAATTCGATAAACTGACTAACTCGAATCTTCATTTTCTCTCCTATGACTGCCATAAAACAACCTTAAGGTGATTTATTTAATAATCAATAACAATACCAACACGAAGCCTTCGAATGCAGGCAGCTGAGTTTGCAGTCCAAATCAATACGGTATTAGAACAGCCCAGATACAATAGAAGAAAACCCGCCCGGCAAGGCCGGGCAGCGCCCGTCCGCCCCGTCAAACAGAAGGTTTGCCTCCGGCAAAGGGGCAGGCGCTTCGCTTCCGCCCGCGGACGGCTACGGCCCTCTGTAGTTTCCTAAACGCCCAGATACTGATCCGTCAGATCCGGGGTCAGCTCTTCCATGCGTCCGGTCCAGACGCTTTGACCCCGGTTCAGGATCACCGCGTGGTCGGCGATCTGGGCGAGTTCCTTCAGCGTCTTGTCCACCACCAGGATCGACAAGCCCGCCTCACGCTTCAGCTGCGCAATCGCCGCCCAGATTTCCTGCCGCACCACGGGGGCCAGCCCCTCGGTCGCCTCATCCAGGATCAAAAGGCGCGGGTTGGTCATCAGGGCGCGGCCGATAGCCAGCATCTGCTGCTCGCCGCCCGACAGGGAACTTGCGGTCTGGTCGCGCCGCTCCTCGAGCCGTGGGAACAGCCCGGCGACGCGCTCAAAACCCCAGGGGCCCGGGCGGGCGGCGGCGGTCAGGTTTTCCTCTACCGTCAGCGGGCCGAAACAGCGGCGCCCCTCGGGCACCAGACCAATCCCCAGCCGCGCGATCTTGTGCGAGGGCAGCTGCCGCAGGTCGTGCCCGTCAAAGCGAACCTCGCCCGCAGACGGATGCACCATGCCGCAGATCGATTTGATGGTGGTGGTCTTGCCCATGCCGTTGCGGCCCATCAGGGCGACGACCTCGCCTTCGGCCAGATCCAGCGAAACGCCAAACAGCGCCTGCGATGGGCCGTAGGAGGCCTCGACTTTGTTCAGGGACAACAGGCTCATGCGGCGTCCTCCTCTCCGAGGTAAGCACGTCGCACCTCGGGATTTGCGCGGATTTCATCGGCGGTGCCGGTGGCGATCACCGCGCCATAGACCAAGACGCTGATCCGATCAGCAAGGGCAAAGACCGCGTCCATATCGTGCTCCACGAGCAGGATCGGTGCCTCGTGACGCAACTCATCCAGAAACCCAGTGAGGGTCTTGGAGCCGCTGGCACCAAGACCGGCCATGGGTTCATCCATCAGGAACAGTTTGGGATTGAGCGTCAGTGCCACCGCGACCTCCAGCTGACGGCGCTGGCCATGCGACAGATCGGCGGTGCGCCGCTGCGCCTCATCCTGCAGACCGACGCGCTCCAAGGCGCGGCGGGCAGGCTCCAGCAGGGTCTTGTCCTTCATCACATTGCGGAAGAAGGAAAACACCCGGCCCTGCGCGCCAAGGGCGCCCAGCACCACGTTCTGCAGCACGGTGAACTCCATCGCGAGCGAGGAGATCTGGAACGTCCGCCCCAGCCCCAGCCGCGCCCGCGCCACGGTATCAAGGTCGGTGACATCGCGGCCCAGAACCTCGATCCGGCCGGTGTCGGGGCGCAGGCTGCCCGAGATCTGCTTGATCAGGGTGGATTTGCCCGCGCCATTGGGGCCGATCAGGGCGTGGATTTCACCGGGGCGCAGGTCGATGCTGACATTGTCGCTGGCCTTGAGCGCGCCGAAGCTTTTGCTGATGCCTTCGACCTGCAGCACCGGGTTTGTATGCGGATCAGTCATGGGCCACCTCACGTCCTGTCAGGGCGCCGATCAGGCCACCGCGGGCGAACAGCACCATGAGGAGCAGCAATAGCCCGAGGAAGATCTGCCAGTATTCACTGATCCCGCCTAGGAGATGCTCCAGCAGGATATAGACGGCAGCGCCTACAACAGGGCCGAACAGCCGCCCCACCCCGCCGATGATGACAAAGACCATGATTTCACCGCTGGTGTGCCAGCTCAGCATGGTCGGGCTGACAAAACGGTTGAGATCGGCATAAAGCGCGCCGGCAAGACCGGTGATCGCGCCCGAGATGACAAAAGCCACAAGCCGCAGATGAAAGGGCGTCAGCCCCACGGTCATCACCCGCTCTTCGGTCTGGCGGGCAGCCGCCAGCGCCAGGCCAAAGGGCGAGCGACCCAGCCGGGCAGAGAAAACCAGCACCAGGCAGAGGATGACATAGGCGATCATGAAGAACTGGATCGGGTCCAGCGTGTTGAGGCCGGGAAATTCGTTGCGCACCCAGATCGACAACCCGTCCTCACCGCCATAGGCGGACCAGGAGATCGCGAAATAGTAAAGCATCTGACCAAAGGCCAGCGTGATCATGATGAAATAGACGCCCGAGGTGCGCAGCGACAGCGCCCCGATCACCAGCGCCACCAGCGCGCTGGCCAGGGTCGCGATCAGCCAGATTATCGGCATCTGATTGGTGCCTTCGATCAGAAACGGCACCTGCATCAGCGGCTCATAGTTCTGGGCATGGGCGGCCAGAATGCCCATGGCATAGCCGCCGATCCCAAAGAACGCCGCATGGCCAAGGCTCACCAGCCCGCCGATCCCCAGCGCGATATTGAGGCCGACACCGGCCAGCGCCAGGATCGCGACCTTGGTAGCGAGGGTAATGATAAAGGGTTCGTCCATGGCATTGGCCCAGAGCGGCACCGCCAGTAGCGCCAGCGCCAGCGCCCAGTTGAACAGGTTTTCGCGGATCATGCTCATGCGCTCCCCCCATAAAGTCCCGAGGGGCGCACCAGCAGAACCGCCGCCATCAGGATGTAGATCAGCATCGATGCCAGCGAGGCCCCGACCGAGGCAGCACTGGCCGGTTCCAGGAACAGACCGAAAAATTGCGGCAGGAAGACCTTGCCCAGCGTATCCGTTAGCCCCACCAGCAGCGCGCCGACAAGCGCGCCCTTGATCGAGCCGATGCCACCGATGACGATCACCACAAAGGCGAGGATCAGAACCGGCTCTCCCATGCCGACCTGAACCGATTGGATGGCTCCGACCAGCGCGCCCGCAAGGCCCGCCAGCGCGGCGCCAAGGGCAAAGACCAGCGTATACAGCCGGGAAATATCCACCCCCAGCGCTGCGATCATCTCGCGGTCGGCTTCACCGGCGCGGATCTGGATCCCGATACGGGTGCGGGCGATCAGCCAGAACAGCAGCGCCGCCACCACCAGCCCGATACCTATGATAGCAAGGCGGTAGGCCGGGTATTCGATACCACCCGGCAGGCTGAGCGGCCCGGCCAATGCGGCAGGCACATCCAGAAACAGCGGGAAGGAGCCAAAGATCCAGCGGGTGCCTTCGGAGAAAATCAGGATCAGCGCAAAGGTCGCCAGGACCTGATCAAGGTGATCGCGATCATAAAGCCGCCGGATCACCGCGATCTCGACCACGGCCCCGGCCGCAGCAGCCGCAGCCAAACTGGCAATCAGCGCCAGCAGGAAGGAACCGGTCAGCCCGGCCACTGCCGCCGCCGCGAAGGCCCCAACCATGTAAAGCGCACCATGGGCGAGGTTGATCAGGCCCATAACGCCAAAAACCAGCGTCAGGCCCGCAGCCATGAGAAACAGCATGACCCCGAACTGCAATCCGTTCAGGATCTGCTCAAGAATGAGAACAATGGACATGGGAGATTTCCGTTCTGACGGGGGCGCCAATGCGGCGCCCCCGCAGGGAGGATCAGATTACATCTTGCACTCGGCCGCGTAGGCGTCGGAATGATCTGTCAGACTGGTGCCGATGATCTTATTGGTGAAGATATCACCTTCCTTGATGACCTCGCGGACGTAGATGTCCTGGATCGGGTGCTGGTTCGGACCAAAGCTGAACTTGCCCCGCACCGATGCGAAATCGGCTTCTTTCAGGGCAGCGCGGAAGGCGTCCTTGTCCGACACGTCGGCCTTGTCCAGCGCGCTCAGGATCAGGTTGGCGGTGTCATAGCCCTGCGCCGCATAAAGCGACGGCAGGCGGCCGTATTTTTCCTGGAAGCCCGAAACGAATTCGGCGTTGGCCGCATTGTCCAGATCCTTGTTCCATTGCGAGGTGTTCTTTACCCCCAGCGCCGCATCGCCAACGGCCTGCAGGATACCCTGGTCAAAGGAGAAGGCCGGACCCACTACGGGCAGATCGATACCGCTGGCGGCGTATTGCTTGAGGAAGGAGATCCCCATACCGCCGGGCAGGAAGAAGAAGACCGAGTCGGCGCCGCTGGCACGGACCTGCGCCAGTTCGGCAGCATAATCGGTCTGACCCAGCTTGGTGTAGATCTCACCCGCCAGTTCACCCTTGTAGAAGCGCTTGAACCCGTTGAGGGAATCCTTCCCGGCCGGATAGTTCGGCGCCATGATGAAGGTCTTCTTGAAATCGGCGCTGGTGGCATAGGCACCGGCCGCTTCGTGCAGGTTGTCGTTCTGATAGGAGACCGAGAAATAGTTCGGGTTGCAGCCCTTGCCCGCCAGCTGCGCCGGCGCCGCATTGGTCGACAGGTAGAACAGCCCCTGCCCGGTCGCCGAGGGTACCACGGCCATGGCCAGGTTCGACCAGACGATACCGGTCAGGATATCCACCTTTTCGGACTGGATCATCTGATCGGCGATCTGGACTGCGGTTGCAGGTTTGCGCTGATCATCCTCGATCACCACTTCGACGTCATCGCGCCCGGCGTTTTCCATCGCAAGCATGAACCCGTCGCGGGTATCCACGCCAAGGCTGGCGCCGCCGCCGGACAGGGTGGTGATCATGCCAATCTTGGTCTCGGCCTGCGCCGCGACGGCCAGAGCGGACACCGCTGTCGCCAGCGCCAGTGTTTTGATTGCTTTCATTTCCTATAGTCTCCCTATTGCAGTTATCGACCGGATCCGCGTTGGCCGCGGTTATTCCTGTGACCCCACTATTTCCGCTTCGCGCGGGTGGCGCCAGTCCTTGATCGCCTTTTCCCTTTGACGGGGACACCTTCTGCCGTTTGCCGTGCAGTGGTGGATTTCACATCCTGACGTTTCATCCGCCGCCCGGGGCAAGGCTGCCGCATCCGGCAGGCCCACCGCCTGGTGGCTGACCTCAAAACTCTAGGCGGCTTCTCTGTTTTGTTTCAAGATTAAAATATTAAACCCTAAAACATAATTTAGGACCAGGGCGGCGCAGGGGCCGCACCGCCCAAGGGTTTCGCGACATTCAGGCGCGCCAGAAGATACGCAACCAACACTCAATCAATTGATATAATTCAAATATTGCAAAGCCATGCTTTCGTGCCCATCCACTCAGGCGACGCCATGACCAGACCGCCCGGACCGCTCATTTCGCGGTCAAATACCATCTGCATCAGGCCCATTCCGCGGATCACTCGGGGCATATTTACCGTCCCAAACACAACCTCCGGGCCTTGTACAACCCGTTCCCGGCCAAATCGTCCGGGAAGGAACACAGCCCAAGCGATCGATGCCATCCTCAGACGAATCGCATCAGGGAGTACGATTTTTTGATGTTATCCGACACGATCCCGCTGCGATCCACAGTCGACCCTGATCCCTGCTCAGTGCCGAAGCAGGCGACCGGGGCCGCGGCACAGCTCGGGCTCCCCCGCCAGCTGCGCCATATGCCAGGCCAGCACCTGATTGCTGCTCAGCACCGGCCTGCCCAGCCGCGCCTCAAGATCGTCGATGATATCCAGCGTGCGCAGGTTGGTGCAGGACAGGAACACCGCATCGGCGTCCCCGGCCACGGAAAGGGCCGCCGCGTGGATCGAGGCCGGATCGATCCGCGCCACCCGCGCCTCCACCTCTTCCCCGAACGACACGGTGCCGCTGACATCATACCCCCGCGCCGCAAAAGCCTGTCGGACCGGGGCGCTGACGCTTTCCACATAAGGCGACACCAGGGCCAGCGACCGGACGTCCAGCGTCGCAAGCGCTGCCAGAGCCGCGGTCAGAGGATCGGTGACATGGGTCGAGGCAGCGCCCTGCCGTACCAGATCCGCGACCCGGTCCGCGCCGATCAGGGTGGTGCCCGAAGTGCAGCCATAGCCGATCACGTCGAATTCCGCCGCCGGGGGCAACAGCGCGGCAGCCGCTGGCAGCGTCTCTTTCATGGTGGCAATGGTATCCGGGGTCAGCTCATCGCCGCTGGGAATACGGCTGACATGATGGGCGACCTCTCCTCCCGGCAACAGACGGCGCATGTCCTGCTCCAGCGTCTCATCCACCTGCAGTACGATATGGCCAAAGGTTGCGCGGCTGCCGATCGGGCCAGTCAGCTCATAGGGGAAATTCTGCATGATCTACTCCAGAACCGGCAGCTCTGCCGGGGCACGGGTGGACAAAAGCTCGGGGCCGCTGTCGCGCAGGACGATGTTTTCCTCGTGCACCAGAATGCGGCCCGGGGCGATCTCGGCGCCCGGTTCCAGCGTCAGCACCATCCCGGCGCGCAGCACCGTCTGATCCTTGGGCGTAAACGAGGGCCATTCGGTCAGCGTCACCCCCAGTCCATGGCCAAGCCGCCCGCCGCCGGGCGTGGCGCCATGGGCACGCAGCCCCTCGCAGAGAATCCGGTGCGCATCCGCGGCGGTCATGCCGGGGCGCAGCTTCTCCAGCGCCAGATCCGTGGCCGCATAAAGCGCCGCATGCGCCTGCGCGGTCTCAGGCGCGACCGGACCGATGGCGAAATTGCGGTCGAAATCGCAGAAATAGCCATCGCGCACCGCGCCGGTGTCCAGCATCAGCACATCGCCTGCCGCCAGCGGCTGCGGCGTCGCCGGAGAGATCACATCACCGTAGCCGCCCGGCCCGGCGCCGCCCGCCGTGTAGCTGACCCAATCGGCGCCCTCTTCCAGCAGCACCCGCTGAAAATCGCGGAACACCGCATCAAGCGGCCTGCCGGAGCCTGCGAACTCCGGCACCCGGGCAAAACTGCGATCCGCCACCGCGCAGGCGGCGCGGATCTTGGCCACCTCGGGATCTGACTTTATCTCGCGCACCCGCTGCACTACATCCGTGGCATCCACCATGCGGCGCGGCGCCAGGCGCGCGGTCAGCGCCATGTAATCGCCAAGCGCCATGCGCAATTGCGTCTCCAGCCCCATCGGCGTGCCGATGGCCCCGGTTTCCGGCACCAGATCGCCAAGGGTCGCTGCCAGCAGGCTGACGCCATCGTCCTTCGGATCCGGCGCATCCCAGCAGCGAATGTCGGAAATCCAGCTTTGCCGCATCAGATCCGCGCCAATCGCGGGGATCACCGCAACCGGGTCACCTTTGGCCGGGACCACCACAAACCAGGGGCGCGCCGGGCTTTCCCAGAACCGCGTCAGGAACCCAGTGACATAGAAGATATCCGCCGCCGTAGTCAGCAGAAGCGCCTCCATGCCCGCTGCCGCCATGCCCGCCTGCAGGGCATCGCGCCGCCGCAGGAACTCACCCCGGTCAAAGCCGCGGGCGGGCTCAGCCATCTTCCGGCCCTTCGCTGAGGATGGCCAGCACCCGCGCATCGGGTCCCAGATCCTTCACACGCCCCGCCAGAAGCGCTGCCAGACCGGCGCCGCCCGATGGCGTCGTTGCATAGCCATATTCGGCGAGGGTCCGGACCCCTGCGGCGGCTTCTTGCTCGGATATGGTTGCAAAGACATCGGCATCGCGCGCCAGCCCGTTCAGCGCCACCATCGACGGGGTCTTGCAATCGAGCCGCCCCATGGAGGACACCGGCCCCTGCGTGTCCTGCAATTCGCCGCTGCGAATACTCTCGATCAGCGCGGGCGCCGCGTCCGGTTCGACCACGATGATCTGTGGCGCATTCCCCCAGACCTGCCGCGCATAGGCGGCCACCGCAGCCGCCAGCCCGCCGACACCCGCCTGCAGGAAGATATGCGTCGGTACCCCGTCGATCTGGGCGACAGCCTCGGCGGCCAATTGCAGATAGCCCTCCATCACCGCGATGGCCGGGGCGCTGTAGCCGGGCCATGAGCTGTCGGAGAGCAGCGTCCAACCGTTCTCTTCGGCATCCGCCGCAGCAGCGGCCATGCTGGCCTCGTAATTATCACCGGCGCGTACCACCCGGGCGCCCTTGTCGCGCAGCCGCTGGGCAAAGGCCTCGGGCACCGCCCGCGACAGGTAGATCACCGCCTCGGCCCCGAAAAGCCGCGCCCCAGCCGCAACGGACAGCCCGTGATTACCGGCGCTTGCCGTGGCATAGGTTTGTCCGTGCAGGGCCGTTTCCCAGACCTGAGAGGCGCCGATCTTGTCCTTCAATGCATCGGCCGCTGCGCTGGCAATGCAGTAGGCCGCGCCCAGCGCCTTGAAACTGCCAAGGCCCATGCGGGCGCGCTCGTCCTTGATCCAGATCCTGGCCACCCCGGCCTTTTTCGCCAGCTCATCCGCCTCGATCAGCGGTGTGATCGCATGACGCGGACATAGTGTCAGCAGCTTGGCCACCGCATCGGCGGCAACGCTGGGATAAAGCTGAGGCTCAGTTCCCGCGACCGGCAACGCGCCGCCCCGCCACATGTTATCGAGTGTCTTGCTCAACGCCCCATCCATGGATCGACCTCCTCTTCTTTTTGTTGTTCGATTTTTGCCCAACCTAATCTGCACCGCCATCGGTTTCTCGGAAATTTCGCCGCCCTGCAGGCCGATTTTCTGATGAATTTTCACATTTGATGCAGAATACCGGACAATGGCAGCACTCCGGCTGTGCAAGTCACGGAAAAACGGACAAACTTGCAGCCCTAAGGAGGCGTGACATGGACAGATTCGACCAGCTCATCCTTGCCGCGATCCAGGACAACAACCGGCTGACAGCCGAGGCCCTGTCGCATATCGCCGGGCTTTCCCCCGATGCCTGCCGCAAGCGGCTGACCCGGCTGCGCGCGCAGGGCTATGTCGATGCCGATATCGCGATGCTCAATCCTGAAAAACTGGGCCGTGGACTGATGCTGATCGTCGAGGTCACCCTACACAGCGAGCGCGCCGAGGATATCGATCGCTTCCGCCGCCGCATGGTCGAGGCGCCCGAGGTCATGCAGTGCTATTATGTGACCGGCAATGCCGATTTCATCGTCATCCTGACCGCCCGCGACATGCCCGATTTCGAAGCCTTCACCCGGCGGCATTTCTTTGACGAAGAAAATATCACCCGGTTCCGTACCTCCGTGGTGATGAACCGGGTGAAAACAGGCTTCTCGCTGCCGATCCTGCCGGACGCGGACACAGAGGGCGACGGCGCCTAGCCCTCGTGGCCGCCGATCTGCCGCTCCATCAACCGCTGGTAAAGGCGCGGCGCCAAGCTGTTCACCCACCAGGCCAGCCGCGCCACCCGTCCCACCGGGATCATCGGCTGCCGTCGGCCAAGCCCGCGCAGGATCTCCTCGGCAGCAGCCTCGGGCGTCATGTAATCCATCCCATCTGCGGCCGATCCCGGCCGCGCGATGCCGTCGATCTGACGCTGGTCGTTGCCGATATTGGTGGCCACGAAAGACGGCGCCGCGATCAGCACATCGACACCATAGGGCCGCTCTTCCGAGCGCAGGGATTTGAAGAACCCCTCCAGCGCGTGTTTTGACGCCGCATAAGAGGTACGATGATAAAGCGGCGCAAACCCCGCCACCGAAGACACCGCGATATGCGTCCCCGATGCCCGCCGGACCGCCGCCAGAAAATGCCCGGCCATGGCGACGGCGGCAAAATAGTTGATGTCGAACACCCGCCGGTGACTGGCCTCGTCGATGGTATCAAAGCCCCCGATCTGGGTGATACCGGCGTTGTAGATGACCAAATCAATCACCGGATACTGCTGCTCGATTTGCTCAGCCTTGCTGCGCAACTGGGTCGCATCGGTCAGATCGCAGCGGATCGGGATCTGGGTCTCGCTGCTGTCCAGCCCCGAGATATCCAGATCCAGCAGGACCACCCGCCAGCCCCGCGCCTTCAGCGCCGTGGACAAGGCCCGGCCAAGCCCACCGGCGCCGCCGGAAATGACTGCTGTTTTCTTCTTCGTCATAGGCCTGCCTGCTGCCTCCACAGATCGAACACCTCGGCGCTGGTCAGCTCGGGCGTATAGCCGAAGTCCCGTTTCAGGGCGCTGTTGTCCAGTACCGGCCGGTATTGCAGGAACCGCACCTGTTCCGGCCCGTATTGGCTGAGACCAAGAGGTTTCGCGAGCGCCAGCGCCGCCTTCAGCACCCAGGCCGGCAGGCGCAGAACCGGTTTACCCAGCGCCTGCGCCAGATCGGTGACGCCCATGGCGCCATCCCCGGCGACGTTGAAGACTCCTTCTGGTCCATCGGTTGCCGCGCGGGCCAGAATGCGGGCCAGATCGCGGGTCCAGATAAAGACAAAGGGGCTTTCGCTGCCCGTCACCGCCAGCAGGCGCGGACGGCGGAACAGGGCGGTGATCTGGTTTTCCGTTCCCGCCCCCAGCACCGTGCCGACGCGCAGGATCACCTGCTGCAGCTGCGGCGCCGAACGACGGTATTCGGCCAGCATTTCCTCGACCTGACGCTTGTGGTCGGAATAGGCGAACTCCGGATTGCCGCGCAGGCTGTCGTTCTCGCGCAGCGGCTGCGGGTTGTCCGCGTGATAGCCATAGGCCGCGCCAGAGGAGGTCACGACGATACGTTCCACCCCATGCGCCACGGCGGCCTCCAACACCTTGCGCGTGCCCGCGACATCGACGGCATAAGCGAAATCGCGGCTGCTGCCCTTGGGCGGGGTCACGATGGAGGCCAAATGCAAAATCACGTCGGGCTTATATTCGCCGATGACCCGGGCGGGATCATCGGTTGTGACATCCATGCGGCAGAACTCTCCGCCCTTGGGCAGATCCGCAGGCGGCGCCAGATCCGAGGCGATCACCCGGCAGGCGGGCAGCTCCCACAGCAGGGCACGGCCCACCATGCCAGCAGCGCCGGTGATCAGAACGGTTTTGGTCTTTGCATCCTCGGTCATCGCGTCGCCTCCGTTCGGGACATCAGAGCGGCCAGTGCCAACCCCGATATGGCATGCCAGATCCCCCAGAAGGCTGCCGCGACGGCCATGCCGCCCAAGCCCCCGAAGAAGGCAAAGATCAGCACCAGACCGAGACCCGAGTTCTGGATGCCAGTCTCTATCGTCACCGCACGCCGGTCATAAGGCGACAGCCGCGCCAGCGTCGCGGTGATCCAGCCCCCGCCAAGCGCCACCGTATTGTGCAGGATCACCAGCCCGGCGACCGCGCCTGCGAATTGCAGGAAGAAGCCCCAGTTGGCCGCCAGCGCGAGCACGATAAAAGCAACGAAGATCCCCATCGACAGCCATTGCAGGGGCCGCCGGATGCGTGCCGTCAGATCGGGCGCCCGCATATTGAGCTGCACCCCCAACACGAGGGGCAGGATCAGCATCAGACCGACGGTGATGGCGATCTGCACCGGGTCGATCTCGGTCTGCTGCAGGATCGCCCGCGTCGGTGGGTAAAGCCCACCCCAGAGTCCAATATTGATCGGTGTCAGCAGGATCGCCCCCACGGTGGCAAACCCCGTCATCGACACAGACAGGGCGGAATTGCCGCCCGCGCGATGGGTGATGAAATTGGAGATATTACCGCCCGGGCAGGCCGCCACCAGAATGAGCCCCAGCGCAATCGAGGGACGCGGCGCGGTCAGCCAGACCAGCGCAAAGGTCAGCACCGGCAGCACGATGAACTGCGACAGCAGCCCGACGATCAGCGGTTTGGGCGCCCGTCGCAGCTGGTGAAAATCAGAAGGCTTCAGATCGATCGCGATGGAGAACATAACCACCGCGAGGATCCCATTCAGAAGCGTCAGAGAGGCGGGGCTGAAATTCAGCGTGATCTCATCAATCCCGCTCATGCGCCCGCCCCGGAGAGCCGCTTGATCCAGCCCGTGACCGCCTTGCGATAGGTCGCCTTGTCCACGTAGTAGGCCATCCGCGCCAGTTTCAGATAGGCCATACCGCCGGTTGCGCGTTCAAATCCCGCGGCCTTTTCCGCCTTCAGGGCCTTGGCCCCGGCATTGCCGGTCTCAAGCCCCTTGATATAGCGCGCGACCATCTCGGCCTGCTCGTGCCGTCCCTGCCAGCCAAGGCCGCTGGCCTCGACCATGCCGAGAACGAACAGATCGTCGCGCGCAGGGTGCATCGCGTTGAGATACAGATGCGGTGCATCGCCCTGCCAGTTCAGCAACTCCTTATCGATAAAGGGATAGTGCAGCTTGTAGCCCGTCGCAGCGAGGATCATGTCATACTCGCTGCTGCTGCCATCGGTGAAATGCACCGTCTTGCCGTCTATCCGGTCAATATCGGGGCGGATCTTTAGATCGCCGTGGCCCGCGTGATAGAGCACCAGCGAATTCACCACAGGATGGCTTTCGTAAAGTTGGTAATCGGGTTTCGGGAAGCCATACTTTTGCGGATCGCCCACAAACCATTTCAGGATCAGACCATCGATGCGCCGCTTCAGCCACATCGGCAGCTGGATCAGCCCGCCCATGGTGTCTGCCGGTTTGCCAAAGACGTATTTGGGTACGAAGTAGTAGCCGCGCCGCATCGACAGATCGCAGCTGTTGCCATGGTGGATCGCATCCACCGCGATGTCGCAGCCCGAATTGCCCGCGCCTACCACCAGCACGCGCTTACCGCCGAACTGCTCGGCCTTGCGGTATTGGCTGGAATGGATCAGCTCGCCCGTGAAGTCGCCTGGGAATGTCGGCATGTTCGGCTCTGACAGGGTGCCATTGGCGATCAGCACACCGGCAAATTCGGCGCTGTGCTCGCCCTCCGGATCGCGCCAGGTGACGCGCCAACCCTCGCCCGGACCGCCCAATGGTTCGGTCTTCAGGACCTCGGCGTTGAAGTGATACCGCTCCCGCAGGCCGAAATGATCCGCGAAATCGTGGAAATAGTTTTTCAGCTCCCGATGCGAGGGGTATTCGGCCACCTCGTCCTTCATCGGGAAATCCGCAAATTCCGTCATCCGCTTGGATGAGATCAAATGGGCGCTTTCGTACATCGTGGAGTTCGGCCCCTCGATGTCCCACAAACCGCCCACATCCGAATGCAATTCAAACCCCTGAAAGGGAATGCCCTGTTCGACCAACACCTTGGCCATGGCCAGCCCCATTGGCCCGGCGCCGATGAGGGCATACTGCCCGCGCGTTTCCGTCATAATTCCTCCCTGTCCTCCGAGATTAGATTGAACAAACGTTCAAAATAAGGCAAGATATTTTCACCAACGGGAGTTTTTCGTGGAAAAACAACGCAAACGCGCCCCTTCGGCGCGGTCACTGCAGACCAAGGCGCGGATCCTGGACGCCGCCGAAGCGCTCTTTGCCGAGCGCGGATTCGAAGGTGCCTCGCTACGCGATATCGCAGCGCTGGCCGGGGTACAGGTCGGGCTGGTGCACCATCACGGTGGCGGCAAGGAAGAGCTGTTTCACCAGACCGTCACCCGCCGTGCCGATGAACTGGCCGACGTGCGTCTGGCAGGGCTGGAGCGCCTCAGGGCCGAGGGTGCCCTGTCGCTGCGGGGGCTCCTGGATGTCTTCATGCGGGCCTATGTGACGCTGGCACGCACCGGCGGCCCCCATTGGCAGCACTATGGCCGCCTGGTGGCGCATGTGTCCGCCGATCCGCGCTGGCGGCCGCTGGCGGCGCAGTGTTTCGACCCCACGGCCAACCGGTTTATCGAGGAGATTCTGGCGCTTTATCCGCAGGCTGAACGTCAGGCCGCCGCCACCGGTCAGGTTTATTCCGTGGCTGCGATGCTCGCCTTTCTCAACACCGGCTGGCGGATCGAGGCGCTGAGCCCCGGCGCCGCCGAAGCGCAGGTCGACCAGCTGATCGCCTTTTGCACCGCAGGAATGGAGGCGATCCTGACAGCGGACCCCATCCAACCGTAAGACGGATAGGCAGAGCTAGAGCGACCGCCCCAGGCTGATGGTCGGGCTCAACTGCACGCAAACGGGCGGCGTTGGCTGATCCGCCTCCCGCGTCTCAAGCACGATGCGCGCGGCGCGTTCGCCGATCTCGCTGCGGCAGGCATCAGTGGTGGCCAGTTCCTGCGGAAGTCCTTGCAGGATCTGCAGGTTATTGAACCCCGCCAGCGCCACGTCGCCGGGCACCGAAAGCCCCTCGGCCTGGCAATGCATAAGACCGCCGACGCTCATCACGTCGCTGGAATAATAGATGCACTCCAGTTCCGGCGTGCGCTCCAGCATCTGCGCGGTCAGCTGACGCCCGGTCTGGATCGAGCTTTCTCCGGCATAATGTTCCCGGTCCATCAGCGTGACACCCTGCTCTGCCAATCCTTCGACAAAGCCGTCAAAACGTTTACGGGCGCGGAAATCCTGCGGCATCTTGGTGCCGATAAAGCCGATCTGCCGATAACCCTGCGACAGGATCTGCGCCGCCATGTCGCGTCCCGCCTGCAGATGGGAAATGCCGACGCAGTGGCGCACCGGGGTGCCATCCACATCCATCACCTCCACCACCGGGCAATCCGCCTGCTCGAGCATGCGCCGGGTGGCCTCAGTGTGCTCCAGCCCCGCCACGATCAATCCCGAGGGACGCCAGCTCAGCATTTCGCGAATCACGGCCTCTTCTTCATCGAGTTCATAGCCCGATACGCCAACCACCGGTTTCAGCTGCGTTTCCTTCAGCACGTGGGAAATCCCCGACAGCACCTCTGGAAAGACAAAACTGTTCAGCGACGGCACCACCACCGCAACCAGATTGACCGATTGCGAGGACAACGATCCGGCGATGCGATTGGGCACATAGCCGTGGGCACGGGCGATTTCCTCGACCCGCGCCCGGGTTGCCTTGGACACATCCGTGGTCCCGCGCAACGCGCGAGAGGCGGTCATTTCACTGACCCCGGCCAGACGGGCGACGTCCTTGAGCAGCAGCTTCTTTGTCATGCGCGCATGGTCCAGCACTTCGCGCCCAGCCGCAAGAGGCAGCGGGCCGGGATTAGCCGATGATTTCAGGCAGGGTTGATTTACTTGATCGTTATCGATAACGAATACACAAATGTTAGCGCCACCGCTATCGTTACCGCAACCAAGGGGCGATTCTAAACACGCCCACTGCACGGAGACACATGCCATGACCCTCAAGATCGCAATCAACGGATTTGGCCGCATCGGCCGTGGCGTTCTGCGCGCCCTGCTGGAACGCGGCGACACCGACATCGACGTGGTGGCGATCAACGATCTGGCCCCCGCCGAAACCCTGCTGCATCTGCTGAAATACGATTCCGTGCATGGTCGCCTGCGCGCGCCTGTCTCTCTCGCGGACGGCGTCCTGCGGGTGGGTCGCCACACCATCCGGCTCAGCGCCGAGCGCAACCCGGCGGATCTGCCCTGGGAAGGCGTCGACATCGCCTATGAATGCACCGGCCTGTTCACCAGCCGCGATGCGGCGGCGGCGCATTTGGGCAATGGTTCGAAGCGCGTCCTGATCTCCGCCCCCGGCAAGGAGGTCGACCGCACCGTGGTCTATGGCGTCAACCACATGGATCTGACCGCAGACGACCTGGTGGTCTCCAACGCCTCCTGCACCACCAACTGCCTGGCGCCCGTGGCGCAGGTGCTGGATCAGGCCTTTGGCATCAAGACTGGCTACATGACCACCATTCACGCCTATACCGGCGACCAGCCGACCCACGACAGCCCGCACAAGGACCCCTATCGCGCCCGCGCCGCGGCCCTGTCGATGATCCCAACCTCCACCGGCGCCGCCCGCGCCATCGCAGAGGTGCTGCCGCATCTGAAAGGACGGCTGGAAGGTTCTGCCATCCGGGTGCCGACGCCGAATGTCTCGGTTGTCGATCTCAGCTTTGTGCCCGAACGCGCCGCCACGGTCGAAGAGGTGAATGACGCCCTGCGCGCGGCCTCTGAAAACGGGCTGGCGGGCATTCTGGCCTATGAAGAGGATCCGATGGTCTCGGTCGATTTCAACCACGACCCGCATTCGTCCTGCTTTGCCGCCGCGCAGACCGCTGTCACCAGCGAAGGGCTGGTGCGGGTGGTCAGCTGGTATGACAACGAATGGGGCTTTTCCAACCGCATGCTGGACACCGGCCGCCACATGGGCCGCCTGATGAAGCCAGAAGAGATGGCGCTCGCCAGCTGAGCGCATAAGACCAAGCAATCACTGACCCACGCGGCAGATCATGGCGGGTGGGATTGCACGGGGGCCGCGCGCAGCGGCCCCTTTTTCGTGCCGTATAAGGCTCCGATCACCCGGCCTTGCGGACCTCGTCGGCGGCGCCTGTGATCGTGGCCAGCGCCGCCTCTACCGTGGCTGCATCATGGACCAGCGGGTGGCGCAGCCCATGGGTGGCAAAGACGCGCCGGATATCCAGCCCCGCCCCCGTCAGCCACAGGGCGACGCCTTGCTTTTGAGCCTTATGCGCCAGTCCTTCGATCATATTGGCGCCGGTTGAATCCAGAAACGGCACCGCCGAGAAATCCACGATCAGCGCCTTGTGGCTATCCTGAATGCGGTCCAGCACCGACCCGATCGAGGCGGTGGCGCCAAAGAACAGCGCCCCGGTGATGCGGTAGACCACGACATCCGGGTTCGCCGCCTGCTCTTCGTGGTATTCGCCGCGCCCATCGGCGCTATCGGCCTCGTCCCGCCCGACCAATGGCGTATGCCGCGACACCGCCGTTGCCCGGCTCATCCGCTGGATGAACAGCACCGATCCCAGGGCAAGACCGACAACGATGGCCTCGGTCAGATCGCGGAAGATGGTCAGGAAGAAGGTCGCGGCCAGAACCGTCGCCTCACCCCAGCCCGAGCGCAGCAGGATGGCGATCGCAGGCCGTTCGATCATGTTCCACGCCACCACGGCCAACACCCCGGCCAGCCCCGCCAGCGGAATGTAGGAGGCCAGCGGCGCCGCGATCAGCATGAACAGCAGCAGGAAGACCGCGTGCAACATCCCCGCGATGGGACCATGCGCCCCGGCGCGCACGTTGGTCGCAGTGCGGGCAATGGTGCCGGTGACGCAAAAGCCGCCGAACAGGGAGGAACCTATATTGGCCGCCCCTTGCGCGACCAACTCGCAATTAGAGCGGTGACGGCGCCCGGTCATGCCATCGGCCACCACTGCCGACAGCAGCGATTCAATGGCCCCCAGCAGGGTAAAGGACACCGAAGAGGGCAGCACCGCCAGAATGTGATCCAGCGACAGATCCGGCAGGCGCGGCGCAGGCAACGAGGCGGGAATGCCGCCGAATTTGGTGCCGATGGTCTGCACCGGCAGTGCCAGAAATGCCGTGGCCGTCGCCGCCAGCGCCACTGCGATCAGCATGCCGGGCCAATGCGGGCGCCAGCGTTTGAGGCCAAGGATCACCGCAACGGTTACAATCGACAGGCCCAGCGCCGCCGGGGTGATGCTGTCCCTCACCTCCCAAAGCGCCGGGAGTTTTTCCAGCAGCTCTCCCGGTTCATGAGGCAAGGTCAGCCCGAACAGCTCTTTGATCTGGCTGGCAAAGATGATCACCGCGATCCCCGCCGTGAAGCCCACGGTGACCGGAAAGGGAATGAACTTGATAAAGGTGCCCAGCCGCAGGAACCCCACCGCCAGCAGCATCAGCCCCGACAGGAAGGTCGCCAGTATCAGCCCTTCGATCCCGTGCTGCGCCACCGTTGCAGCGACCAGAACGATAAAGGCACCCGCCGGGCCGCCGATCTGGAACCGCGACCCTCCGAGCAGCGAGACCAGAAATCCGCCGACAATCGCCGTATAAAGCCCCTGCGCCGGGGTCGCCCCCGAGGCGATGGCGATGGCCATCGACAGGGGCAGCGCCACGATGGCGACCGTCAGCCCGGCAATGGCATCGCCGCGCAGCCGCGCCAGACCGTAGCCTTCGCGCAGCACGGTAATCAGTTTCGGGGTAAACAGCTCTGCAAAGCTTGGCGCTTCATGCGCACTGCTGGTCTGGTCTTTCATCTGGGCCGCACCTTTGGTTGGTGTGCGGCGGGATCGTCGGCATAACGTCGGCGGTCGCCGTCGCGGATTTGGATCTTAAGGGGTCTGGGGTGGAGATTTCAGGCGCACACCGCGCCCGCCAGCCGTGCTGGGCACGCCTTCGGCGATCAGCTCGATACCCGCCTGTTCCAGCGCAGTGACCACCTTGGTCAGGCTGTCGACCACGCCCCGGACGTTGCCGGCGCTGGCCTCCATGCGCTGGATCGTCGGCACCGAAAGCCCGGCGCGTTCCGCGAGGGTTTTCTGATCAATACCAAGAAGGGCACGCGCCGCGCGCATCTGGGGGCCGGTAATCATGAAGCACACCTGAAATTACACTATGGGGATTCCATATGGGTATAGTGATATATTAAATATCAAAATCAAAGTCCAGAGGTGTACCTTCACAACAATATGCGTCGCCCTGACTGGTACACGCAAAAAGGGCCACGCGATGCGCGGCCCTTGCCTCAATCCGCCCAACCGAGCGGAGATATCTGATCTGCCCGTCTAGATCCGGAACACCGGTTGCAGCAGACGCGGGATGAAGGAACGGAACCGCAGCGCCGCATTGGTGGCGGCCAGGCAGATACAGGCTGCGCCCTCTTCGGCCACCGGAGTATGCTCCAGATCGCTGTCTGCAATCTCCACATCGCCGACGCCAAAACGTCCGGTTTCATCGTGGAACGCGCCCTGCAGCACCAGCGTCAGCTCCAGCCCGTTGTGGCCATGGTCCGGCACCGCCTGCCCCGAGGGGATATATAGCAATCGCACGCTGCCGCCCTTGCCATGAGACAAGATCGACTGGCGCACCCCCATGCCGAGCGGTTTCCACTTCGGGGGCAGCCCGCCCAGCGCCTCCATCACCGGTCCGGGAAACACACCAGAGCGGTGATAGGCCGGGGGCGCGGGCTCAACAGGGTCATCCAGCGCATCCAGAAGCCGCGCCTTCAGATCCGCCGACACAGCCACTCCGGCCTCGGTGCCACAGGCATTTTCAAGCATGGCGCCGCCAACCGCCTCATGCGCGCCCAGCCGGGCGCGGCACTCGTCGCACATAGAGATATGCGCCGCCAGCACCAGCGAGAAAGCCTGTTCCAGGCTCCCCGAGGCATAGGCGATCAGCAGCTCATCAGGGATATGATGGGTGATGCTGCTCATGAGGTTTCAGTTCCCTTCAATTCGTGCCGCAACCGTTCCAGTCCAAGCCGGATGCGGGATTTTATCGTGCCAAGCGGCAGACCCGTTTCAGCGCGGATGTCCGAATGGCTCAGCTCGCCGAGGTAAGCCTTTTCCACCATCTCGCGTTGTGCGGGCTTCAGCCGCTTCAAGGCCTCCCTCAGGCGCGACGTCTCTTGCTCCAGGGCAACGATCTGCGCCGCGTCTTCCTGCACCTCTTCGGGTTGCTTCAACTCTTCGGGTACGGGGCGGCGTTCCTTTCGGATCACATCGATCTGACGATTTCGCGCGATTTGGTAAATCCAGGACGACACCTGCGCCCGCTGCGGGTCGAACAGGTGTGCCTTGCGCCAGACCGTCAGCATCACGTCCTGCACGATATCCTCGGCCTGCCCCTGTGAAATGCCCGAGCGGCAGATCACCCCTTTGAGCCGCGGCGCAAAGTGGTCGAACAGCAAGCCAAAGGCGGCCCGGTCCCGCTGGTCCCGCACCGCAAGCATCCAGAGGGTCTGCTCAGAAAAGCTGTTGGTATCCACTTGTTTCCTTTCCCGCGCATCGGCGGTCACCTCACCTACCGTAACCGGTAGCTCGGGCGCATCAAGAGCGGGATCTGCATCAAGTTCCAACATGCCAGTGTTACGTGGCGCCGCTGCGACTGGATCAAAAGCCACCAGATTTTTTTCTGCGCGAACGCATCGCTTCGATTTCATCCCAAGAAGGCGAAAACTTTTGATCCGGCCCGGGAATGGCGGCGTACTCCCTGAAAAGAAACGGAGAACACATGTCATTTGATGTCCCACCCCTACGTCGCCAGCGCATTGCTATTGTTGGCGGTGGCATTTCTGGTCTCGCCGCCGCCTATCGTTTGGCACCCGGCCATGACGTGACCCTGTTCGAAGCCGCGCCACGCCTTGGTGGGCACGCGCGCACCGTCCAGGCGGGGATGCATGGGACCCAGCCGGTCGATACCGGCTTTATCGTGTTCAACTTTGTCAATTATCCGCATCTGACCGCGATGTTCCGCGATCTGGATGTGCCCATCATCAAAAGCGATATGACCTTTGGCGCCAGCATTGACGACGGCGCCGTCGAATACGGGTTGAAAAGCCTTACATCCCTGTTCGGCCAGCGCCGTAACGTGGCCCGCCCGGCCTTTCACGGCATGGTGCGCGACATCCTGCGCTTTAACGCCCGCGCGGTCGAAACCGCCCGCAGTGACGATGTCACCATCGGTCAGTTGATGGAGGAGCTGCGACTTGGCGACTGGTTCCAGCGCTATTACCTGATGCCGATCTGCGGCGCGATCTGGTCCACCCCGATGGAGGAAATCCGCGGCTTTCCGGCCCGGTCGCTGGTGCAGTTCTTCCGCAATCACGCTTTGCTCAGCGCAACGGGGCAGCACCAGTGGTGGACGGTAAAGGGTGGCAGCATCGAATACGTCCGCAGGCTGGAGGCGCATCTGAAGGCCAATGGCTGCACCCTGCGCCCCGGCACGCCGGTGCAGGCGGTGGACCGCACCGAGGCAGGCGTTACCATCCGCTTGCCCTATGGCGAAACGCAGGAGTTCGATCAGATCATCATGGCCTGCCATTCCGACGATGCACTGCGGCTGCTGTCCTCTCCCACCGCGCAGGAAGAGATGATCCTCGGCAATATGCGTTATCAGGATAACGAGGTGATCCTGCACCGCGACGCCGGGCAAATGCCGAAACGGCGCGCCTGCTGGTCCTCCTGGGTCTACAAGGCGGCGGCGCAGGACAGCCGCCCGGCGATTGGCGTGACCTATTGGATGAACCGGCTGCAGAATATTCCAGAGAGTGATCCGCTGTTCATCTCGCTGAACCCGGTCACACCGGTGCGCGACGAGACGATCTATGACACCAACACCTTCCGCCATCCGGTGTTCGATCAGGCCGCCATCCGCGCCCAGAAACAGATCCACGACATCCAGGGTGACAACAACACCTGGTTCGCCGGGGCCTATCTGCGCCACGGGTTCCACGAGGACGGATTTGCCAGCGCCGTGCGCGTCGCCCGCGGCATCGACGCCCGCAGCCTGGCGCAGGTGCTGGCATGAGCGACAGCCCCGCTCCCCTCTGGCCCGACCATATCGCGGGCCACACCAGCCACGCGCGCCGCGGCGGCATCCGCAATGCCTTCCGCTATGGTGTCGATTACGTGCTGATCGACCCGCTGTCAGAGGCGCGACCAGGGCTGTTCTCACGCAATGGTTTCAACCTGTCTTCGGTCAATGACCGCAACCATGGCGGCGCGCCGGGCGCCGGGCGCGGCCTACCCTGGGCGCAAGAGGTCTTTGCCGGGGCCGGTCTGGAGCTGGACGGCCGTCAGATTCTGCTGCTGACGCAACCGGGATTCCTGTGGTACACTTTCAACCCAGTCAGCTTCTGGCTGGCGATGGAGGGTGACACGCTGCGGGCGGTGATTGCCGAGGTCTCCAACACCTTTGGCGACCGTCACAGCTACCTGTGCCATCTTGACGGGTTTGCGCCGATTACGGCCGGTGACGAAATCACCGCCAGCAAGATCTTTCACGTCTCGCCCTTCCAGCAGATCGCGGGGGACTACCGGTTCCACTACGATATCCGCCCGGACCGGATCGCCATCCGCATTGCGCTGGAACATGGCGCTGAAGGCGTGATTGCCACCCTGACCGGGCGGCGGCGACAGCTCAGCAACGGCTCGATCCTTCGGGCGGCCCTACGGCGGCCATTTGGCGCGTTCCGCACCATCGCCCTGATCCATTGGCAGGCCCTGAAACTGAAACTCAAAGGGGCGCCATACAGATCCCGCCCCCTCCCCCCAAAGCAGGAGGTCAGCTGATGCTTTTCATTACCAACCGTGTAAAACGCGATTTTCTCGACAGCTGCGCCCAGATCCGCAAGGGCAGCCTGCGCCTGACCACCCCGGAAGGCGAAGTGCATGATTTCGGCAGCGGCGCCCCGGCGGCAGACATGGTGCTGTTCGACTGGGCCGCCGTCACCGCCATGGCCGCGCGCGGTGATATCGGGCTGGGCGAAACCTACATCGAAGGCATGTGGGAGACCTCCAGCATCGAAACCCTGATCCAGGTGGCGATCCTGAACCTCGATTATTTTGGCGATTTTGCCTACCCGAGCTTCTGGAGCGGGCTGAAGTTCCGCGCCGTCGACAAGATCCTGCGCGCCAATTCGATCCGTGGTTCGGCCCGCAACATCAAGGCGCATTACGACGTCGGGAACGAGTTCTACCAACTTTGGCTCGATAGCGGCATGACCTATTCCTCGGCGCTGTTTGCCCCCGGCGACAATGATCTGGAGCGCGCCCAGAACCGCAAATACGACCGGGTGCTGAACCGGCTGACACGGGGTGAGCGGGTGCTGGAAATCGGCTGCGGCTGGGGCGGTTTCGCCGAACGCGCCGCCGATGCCGGGCGCGATGTCACCGGGCTGACCATCTCGCCCAGTCAGCACGGCTATGCCGACGCGCGGCTGGACGGGCGCGCCTCGATCGAGCTGTGCGATTACCGCAAATCCACCGGCACCTACGACAATATCGTCTCGATCGAGATGATCGAGGCCGTGGGCGAGCGCTACTGGCCCAGCTATTTCCAGACCGTCAAGGCACGTCTGGCAGAGGGCGGCAAGGCAGTCATTCAGGCGATCACCGTGCAGGACAGTTATTTCGACATCTACCGCAACTCCTCGGATTATATCCGCCAGTACACTTTCCCCGGTGGCATGCTGCTGTCGGATGCGGTGATTGCCCACCAGGCGCGGCAGGCCGGGCTGCAGGTGACGAACTCCTTCGCCTTTGGGCAGGATTATGCCCGTACCTGCCGGACATGGGCCGATCAGCTGGCGAAACGGGCGCCCCGGATCATGGAGCTGGGCTATGACGCGGCCTTCCTGCGCAACTGGCGCTATTATCTGGAGATCTGCGCCGGCTCCTTTGCCGTGGGCCAGACCGATGTAGTGCAGGTTGAGCTGACCCATGCCTGAGCAACGGTTCCCGCCTCTGGCCGCCGCGCTGTTGATCGCGGCGCTGCTGCTGCCCGGCGCGGCAGCGGCAAACCTGCGCGGCTTTGGCCTGTCGCAGCCGGTTGAGCTGGGCACCGTCATGGTCCGCTGGCTGGGTCTGCCGATCTACCGCGCCAGCCTGCACACAGAGGGGGAGTCCCGGTTTGGCTGGCGCCAGCCGCTGGCCCTGCAGATCGAATATTTCCGCAGCATCTCGCAGGACGATCTGACCAAATCCACCCGCGCCGAGATCCAGCGGATCGAAGGGCCGCGCGCGGATCAGGCCGCGATGATGCAAAAACTTGCCAGCTGTTTCCGCGATGTGGCGCGCGGTGATGTATTCACGGCTGTATCAACCCAGCCAGACAGTCTGGTTCTGCATCTCAACGGGCAGCAGACCTGCGCCATCCGTCACCCAGACCTGCGCAAACGCTTCCTTGGCATCTGGCTTTCGGACAACAGCCGCTCGGCGCGGCTGTCGGCGCGGCTGCGAGGCGATTGATGCACGCAGCCCGGATCAGTCTTTTTGCGCTCATGCTGGCGGCAGCGGGGTTGCCGCTCTATATCCATTTGCCACGCTATGCCTCGGCAGAGCTGGGGATGAGCCTTGCCACCCTTGGCGCCATTCTGGCGGTGATCCGGGTGGTGGATTTCGTGCAGGATCCAGCGCTTGGTTGGCTGATTGACCGGTATGAGCATGCGCGCGGCGCCTTTGCCGCCCTCGCCTGCCTTGGCATGGCAGCGGGGTTCCTGATGCTCTACACCCTGATACCCGCCGCGGGAGGGCTGGTCTGGCTCATCGCCGCACTGGTGCTGCTGTTCAGCGCCTACAGCCTGGGGACCATCCTGTTTTACGGCCACAGCACCAGCCTGGCGGGATCGCCTGAGGCACTGATCCGGCTGGCAGGCTGGCGCGAGGGCGGCACGCTCGCCGGGATCATCCTCGCCGCGCTGGCGCCATCGCTGTTACAGCAGGCAGGGGCCAATGGTGGCGGCTATGCCGCCTTTGGGATCCTGCTGGCCCTGATCTGCGTTGGCGTCTGGGCCCTGACCCGCCCGCTGTGGCAGATTCCCAGCAGCCCCGAGGCGCCGGTCACTTGGGCCGCCCTGCGCCGCGCCGGGGGCCTGCGCCTTCTGGTGCTTGCCCTGGTCAACAGCCTGCCTGTGGCGATGACTTCGACCCTGTTTCTGTTCTTTGTCGATGAGAAACTTGCGCTACCGGATCTCGCCGGGCCGTTCCTGATCCTGTTCTTTCTGGCGGCGGGCCTGTCGGTGCCGGTCTGGACCCGGGCCAGTGCTGCCTATGGTGCCCGACAGGTACTGGTTCCGGCCATGGCCCTGGCCATCCTGTCGTTCAGCGGGGCAGCACTCCTGCCCACAGGCGCAGCCTGGGCTTTTGCCGCGATCTGCATCGGATCGGGGGCCGCTCTTGGCGCGGATATGGTGATCCTGCCGGTGTTGTTCTCGGCGGCGCTGGCGCGGGCCGGGCTACGCGGCGGGCAGGCCTTTGGCCTTTGGACATTCGCCGCCAAACTGTCCCTAGCCGCCGCGGCGGTGATCCTGCTGCCTGCGCTGCAACTGAGCGGATTTGAACCCGGCGGCCCCAATGATACCAGCGCCCTGATGGCGCTGACCCTGGCCTATGCCGTTTTGCCCTGTCTTATCAAACTGCTGGCGATCGCCCTGGTGATGCGCCTGCCGCGAGAGGTCTCCTTGTCATGAAACTGGTTCTCCTGCTTCTTGTTGCCGTGCTTGTGCTCGCCCTCTGGCGGCCCGGATTTGGCTTTCGCGCCCAGCGGCTGGCGCATTACGCAGACACCGGCCCCGCCTTTGACATTCAGGAGCGCCTTTCCGGCACACTGATCTCCGAAGGCATGATCTACGGGCCGCGCGGGCGCGTTGTGTCGCGCTTTGTTGCGCGGATGAACGGGGAATGGGACGGCGCTACCGGCACGCTGAGCGAGGATTTCGCCTATGCCAATGGCAGCACCCAGGCGCGCAAATGGTATCTGACCATGGGCGAGGACGGGCATTTCACCGCCACCGCCGACGATATCATCGGCGAGGGCAAGGGCCAGCAGACGGGCGCCACCGTGCGGCTTACCTATCGCATCCGTCTGCCCGAAGATGCCGGCGGCCACATGCTGGACGTCACCGACTGGATGTATCTGATGGACAACGGCACCATTCTGAACCGCTCCGAAATGCGCAAGTTCGGGATTAAGGTCGCCGAGCTGATCGCCACCATGCGCCCAGCGGAGGGCTGAGATGTTCGAAGGGCAGACCTGGTGGATCGTCGGCGCCAGCGAAGGGCTGGGCCGGGCCTTGGCCGAGGCGCTGGACGGCGCGGGCGCGCGGCTGATCCTGTCCGCCCGCAATGCCGGGCGGCTGCAGCACCTTTGCGACGGCCTGTCCAATGCCCGGGCGCTGCCGATGGATGTGACGGACCCGGATGATGTGATCCGGGCCGCGGCGGATCTGGGACCTGTGCACGGTGTGGTCTACTGCGCCGGGGCCTATGATCCGCTCAGCGCGCAGGACTGGCAGCCAGAGGCGGTCGAGACCATGTGCGCGGTCAATTTCACCGGCGCGCTGCGGGTACTGGGACAGATCGTGCCGCAGTTTTGCCGCCGGGACAGTGGCCATATCGTGCTGATCGGCTCGCTCGCCGGGTTCACCGGCCTGCCGGGCGCCATCGGATATGGCGCCTCCAAAGCGGCGCTGATGCATCTGGGGGAAAACCTGCAAGCCGATCTGCGCGGCAGCGGCGTGCGGGTGCAGGTGATCAACCCCGGCTTTATCCGCACCCGGCTGACGCGGAAGAACGAGTTCAAGATGCCCCAGATCCTAGAGCCGGAAGACGCCGCCCGGCGCTGCCTGCGCGCCATGCAGGGGCGGCGCTTCAGCACCAGCTTTCCGGCGCCGTTTTCCTGGGTCTTCACCCTTGGCCGCCTGCTGCCGCGCCGCCTGTTCCTGAAACTGATGTAGCGAGGGATTGATGCCCACACACACGCCCCCGAAACAGGTTGTGATCCTTGGCGCCAGTGGCGGCATCGGCGCGGCGCTGGTGCAGCATTACGCCGCTCAACCCGATGTCGAAACCGTGCACGCCGTATCCCGTCGAGGCGACACACGCGCCGCCGGTTCGGTGGAGCCCCATGCGGCCGATGTCACAGATGAGGCCAGCCTGATCGCGCTGGCCGACGCGCTGGAGGCACCCGATCTGATCATTCTGGCGACCGGGATCCTGTCGGACGGAACCGCGCTCAGGCCCGAAAAATCCCTGAAACAGCAAAGCCTGTCTGCCTTTGAACAGGTCTTTGCCGTCAATACTTTTGGTCCGGCCATGGCAGCGCGTCACCTGATCCCGCGTATGCCACGGGACCGGCGCGCCATCTTTGCGGCGCTGTCGGCGCGGGTCGGCTCGACCTCTGACAACGGGCTGGGCGGCTGGCACGCCTATCGCGCCTCCAAGGCGGCGCTGAACATGCTGCTGCGCAACTACGCCATCGAAATGGCGCGGCTCAATCCCGATTTCGTCTGCGCCGGGCTGCACCCCGGCACCGTCGATACGGACCTGTCCCGCCCCTTCAGCCGCGCGGTGCCCGAAGGCAAGCTGTTCACCCCCGCCTACGCTGCGGATTGTCTGGCCGGGGTGCTCGCGGGGCTGTCGCCAGAGCAGAGCGGCATGGTTTTTGACTGGGCGGGAAAACCCGTTCCGGCGTAAGACAAAAACCGACGAGCGGGCGGATCACCGCACCGTGAGCCACGCCATCATCCGGGCACGCCCCCTTGCCCCGCTGCCCCGTGAGGTGTCACAGTGATGCGTGCATGATCCGGACACCAATCGCCCGGCATGGGAGGGGCACAACTTGAAATCCGTTCGGCTACGCCTGTTGCTGCTGGCGCTGTTACCGCTCAGCGTGCTGATGCCGCTGATGCTTATTCTGGCGATGACACGCTGGAATGCCGATTACGACGCCGTGCTGATTGCCAAGGTCGACAGCGACCTGCGCATCGCAGAGCAATATCTGGGCCACCTGCAGACCGGCACCGCCAACAGCATGCTGAACCTGGCGCAGTCCACCGCCTTTCAGGCCGCGCTGAACGATGGCTCCGAGGCGGTGAACCGTCTTCTTGAAAGTCGCAGACAACAGCTGCAGCTGGATTTCCTCGAGTATATGCCGCTTGCCGAACTGGAGGAGCCGCAGCAGAAATGGCCAGTGATCCGCACCGCCGCCACCGGACAGCTGGCCTCGGAGATCGACATTTTCTCGGCCGATGACATGTCGCTCATGTCCCCCGCCCTGCAGAAACGTGCCAGCATCACCCTGATCGAAACCGAAGCCGCCGCGCCCACTACCCGCAAGGTCGAGGATCGCGGCATGGTGGTGCACACCGCCGCCCCGGTGATCATGCCCGGCCATAACGGGGTGCTGCGCGGCGGGCTTCTGCTGAACCGCAACCTCGATTTCATCGATACGCTGAACGCGCTGGTCTATCTCAGCGACGAGGACGGCGGCAACCGGCAGGGCACCGCCACCCTGTTTCTTGAGGACACGCGGGTGTCGACCAATGTGCGCCTGTTCGAAGACGTGCGCGCCCTTGGCACAAGGGTCTCGGCGGTGGTGCGCCGCGTGGTTCTGGAGGAGGGCCGCACCTGGCTGAACCGCGCCTTTGTGGTCAACGACTGGTATATCTCGGGCTATCTGCCGCTGACCGACAGTTTCGGAGAACGGGTCGGGATGCTGTATGTCGGCTTCCTCGAAGCGCCCTATATGGCGGCCAAATCCGAGGCGTACTGGACCATTGTCGGCGCCTTCCTGATGGTTCTGGCCCTGTCGGCGCCGCTGTTCCTGTGGCTGGCCAAGGGCATCTTTTCACCGCTGGAGCGGATGACCGTGACCATGAAACGGGTGGAGCGTGGCGATCTGACCGCGCGCAACGGCGATGTGGGCAGCGGCGACGAGATCGGACAGGTGGCATCGCACCTTGATACCCTGCTGGACCAGTTGCAGGACCGCGATCAGAAGCTGCGCGAATGGGCCGGAGAGCTGAACGCCCGCGTCGATCAGCGCACCGCGGAACTGCGGGCCGCGAACCAGAAACTGGAAGACACCTACAAACAGCTGGTGATGAGCGAAAAGCTGGCCTCGATCGGGGAAATCACCGCCGGGGTCGCGCATGAAATCAACAACCCGGTTGCGGTGATCCAGGGCAATGTCGACGTGATGCGGATGACGCTGGGACCGGGTGCGGCAGAGGTGAAGACCGAGCTGGATCTCATCGACAATCAAGTCATGCGGATCGGCGCCATCGTCAGCAAGCTCTTGCAATTCGCCCGGCCTTCAGAATTCGGCACCTTCAAGGAAAGCGTCGATATCGCCAATGTAGTCACCGATTGCCTGGTGCTGGTGGATCACGTGCTCAGCAAGCATAACATCGTGGTCGATGGTCATTTCGATGTCGCCCCGGCGGTACGTATTGATCCCGGTGAGTTGCAGCAGGTGATCATCAATCTGGTGATCAATGCGGCGCAGGCGATGAAGGAAACCGGCACGCTGACCCTGACACTCAAGGCAGAAGAACGCGATGGCACGCCGGGGGCTTGCCTGACAGTGGCCGATAGCGGCCCGGGCATCAGCGAGGATCACATTTCAGAGGTGTTCAACCCGTTTTACACCACCAAACCGGGCGAAGGCACCGGGCTGGGCCTGTCGATCAGCCAGACCCTGATCCAGCACGCAGGCGGGATCATCACGGTGCGAAACCGCGCGGAAGGCGGCGCCGCCTTTGCGATCTGGCTGCCGGAACGCCGCGACTGAAACGGCGCTTCCGGCCAGTCCTTAAACCTCTCTACACTCCCCAGGAGGCGCATTTTCGGTCGATGGTCTTTCGCGACACGCCCAGGCGGCGGGCCGCTTCGGCGCGGTTGCCATCGCAGGCGTCCAGCATGTGCATGATGTGGCGCTGGGTCACCAGATCCAGCGTTTCGATTGCCGCCGGACCAGTGACCGATCCCTTGCCGGAAAACTCTTCCGGGAACTCCCCCAGAATGACCGAGCGTTCGATCAGGTTGCGCAGCTCACGCACGTTGCCGGGCCAGTCATAGCGGGAAAACTTCAGCAGGGTTTCTTCGTTCAACTCCAGCGCGGGCATGCCCAGCGTCGCCGAGAATTGCTCCATGAACAGCGCCGCCAGTTCGATGATATCCTCGATCCGTTCGCGCAGCGGGGGCATCTCGATCTTCACCACATTGATGCGATGATACAGATCGGCGCGGAACCGGCCCTCGGCCACGGCCTCTTCGAGATCGGCATTGGTGGCAAAAAGGAATCGCAGGTTCAGCGGGATGTCCCGTTCGGCACCGACGGGGCGCACCCGCTGGTCCTCAAGCACCCGCAACAGCGCCGCCTGCACCTGATCGGGCATCTGCGCCACCTCATCAAGGAACAGCGTGCCGCCATCCGCGTGCAGGAACAACCCGTCTCGGCGCCGGTCCTGTTCGTCCAGAACGCCGAACAGCTCGTGCGCGATCCGGTCCGGGGCGATGGCGGCGCAATTGACAGCTACAAACGGCTTCTGCGCCCGATCCGACAGCGAATGCATCGTGCGCGCTGCGATTTCCTTGCCGGTGCCGCTGGCGCCGGTGAACAACACCGGCGTTGGCAGTGGCGCCAGCCGGGTCAGCATCTCGCGTGCCTGGGTGATGGCCGCCGATTTGCCCAGCAGCCGCCCCCGCGCCGCGGACCCTTCGGCCGACAACTCGTGTTTCAGCAGGTAGTTTTCCCGGCGCAGGTATTTGCGGTCCAGCGCCCGCGCCACCGAATTGAGGATCTGATTGGCCCGGAACGGTTTCAGCACGAAATCGGCCACCCCGGCCCGGAGCGCCATGATCGCGGTTTCCAGATCCGCATAGGCAGTCACCAGAATGGTATCGGCAAACAGCCCCACCCGGCGCTGCTCCTGCACCCATTCCAGCCCGGTCTTGCCTGGCATAATATTGTCAAGGATCACCAGATCGAAATGCGACTGATCGAGGATTGCGGAGGCTTCCGCTGCCGATGCCGCCTGCTCGACCCGCTTGCAACGCGGGCTGAGGATCTTGGTCATGAAATTGCGCATACCCGGTTCGTCATCGATCACCAGGATCGAAGCACCGGCAAGGTTTTCGCCGTATTCATCGCGCGGGACGGCAGAGATGACGGGCTGGTTCAATCCAGGCGCACCGCTTGGCCTGCGAATTTCTCATCCGCGGCAAATCCTGCGCGATCCAGAGCCAGATCCGCTCCTACGGCGATCACGGCAATCGCCGCAAAGCCTGCAAACATCGCTTTCATCCTGTCACTTCTCCGGTTGCGTTGCGTGTTTCAGAAAACCCACCAGGTCCTTGCGGTCCTCGGCGGCGGTGATGCGCTGCATCGGCATTTTCGACCCCGGAATGTAGTGGTCCGGTCCCAGATCGAACAGCGCATCGATCGTGTCGTCGTTCCAGATGATATCAGATCCCTGCAGCACCGGCGAATACCGGTATCCCGGCAGCGTTCCGGCGCGGCGTCCGAACAGCCCGTGCAGGCTGGGTCCGGCCTTGCGGCTCTCCCCGCCAGTCAGCGCGTGGCAGATCGAACATTTGCGCATGAACTGCCGCTCGCCGTTGGGCATGCTGTCGGCCGGACGCAGGAATGTACGCTCCTGCCCCATCGCGGGGTCAAATTCATTCATCAGCGCCACCGGCCAGCCATAGACCACATCATCAAGTCCTCCGGCCCAAATGGTGTTGCCATCCGGCGAAAAGGCAAGGGCCCAGACCGGACCCTGCCGCGTGGCACGGAAATCGCGGGCGATGCGCCAGCCGTTCCCATCACTGCCAGTGTCGATCATCATGATGTAGCCATGACCATCCCCCACCGCCAATTGGCCGGTGGATGCGTGATAGGCCATCGCCAGGATCGGGCGACGGTCGAGGGTGAAATCGGCAATCGGAGCGCCGCTTTCCATGTCGATGATGCGGGTCGCCCCGTCCACCGCGCCATAGGCCAGCCAGCCCGCCCGAGCGTCGACAACCAGCCGGTTGACACCAAACCCCTGCTGCACCAGCGGGCGCGGCGCTGTGCCCGGCTCTGCATCGAACCGCAACACCCCACCATCCATGGTGGCGGCAAAGAGGCTGCCCCCGGGGCCAAAGGCCACGTCATTCACACCACTGCCAACTTTGAGGCTGCGCCCCGCACCGCCTGCCAGCGGCCAGACCCCGACGCTGCCGTCCCAGCTGGCCGAGGCAACCGATTGCCCGTCGGGTGAGATCGCCAGACCGCGCACCTTGCCCCTGTGCGTGCCCAACAGGCGCACACCGCCATCCGGCTCCCACAGGCGGACTGTGAAATCATCGCTGCCCGTCACCAGACGCCCTGCCCCGGCAAAGGCCACCGCCGTCACCGCCGCATCATGACCTTCGAGCCACAGCGGCTGCCGGTCCTGCCACAGGGCCGCGGAGTTGTCGAAACTGACACTGGCCACCTGCCCCGAAGGCGCGGTCGCCAGCCCCATCACGGGGCCGCCGTGGCCTTTGAGCGTGGTGAAGCCCTGCGCCGAAACCGCTCCGGCGCAAAGACTTGCAAAAAGGCTCAGGCTGGCAAGGAAACGCATGGTGCCGCAGCTCCGCAGAGGCTATTCCGCCGGTGTGGCGCCCTTGGCGCGTCCGGCATCCTTGGCCTTTTCTTCCTCCAGCACCTCGTCCAGCCAGATCGAATGGTGCTGATGAGCCCAGGCCTCATCCACCTCACCCGATCCCATGGCATCGTAAGCGCCTTCCATCCCGACCGAGCCGATGTAGATATGCGCGATGATGATCGCCATCAGGACAAAGGCCATGATCGCGTGCCAGGCTTGGGCGAACTGCATTTCCTCTTGCGGAGACAACTGCTCCGGCAGGGTGCCAAGCCCGACCCACTGCGGCAGACCGATGTCGTTCAGCACCGCAAATGTCTTGGCAAAAAGCGGCAGTTCATAGGGGAAGAGCAGCGACAGGCCCGAGACCGAAATCGAGGCGCCGAACAGGATCACCGACCAGAAGATCACCTTTTGGCCTGCGTTGAATTTCTTCGCGGGCGGGTGCTTGTTGCCGATGATGCCGCCGAACTGACGGATCCAGACCAGATCGGTGCGGTTGGGAATATTGTGCATCACCCACATCACGAAGACCAATACCAGCGCTACCATGAAGGCCCAGGCGACCGAGTTGTGCAGCCATTTGCCATAGATCAGCAGGAAGGAGTTCAGATCCTTGCCCAGATAAGGCGCGATGAAGGCGCGGCCAAACAGGGTCAGAAGGCCGGTGATCCCCAGCAGGATGAAGGATCCGGCCAACGTCCAATGCGCCATCCGTTCGATAAATTTGAATCGCGTAACGGTGCGGCCGGTCAGCTCTCCGTCGACGGGGATACGTCCGCGCAGCAGGTAGAACACCACCAGCGCCCCAAGGGTGCCCAGCAGCAGCCAGCCGCCGTATTGGCGCAGCGGCCCCTCGCGGAAGGAGAGCCAGGTCATGCCGCCATCCTGCATCAGGACGCTGGCGACCTCGCCCCCGGCAGAGACGGTAACCTCGGCCGAACCATAGCGCACCTGGCGCCAGACCTCGGGGTCGGAGACACCGCCAAGGGTGCCAAGTTGTTGGGAAATCCCTGCCGCCGCATCCGGGTCTCCGGTTGCGTCGCGGCGGAAGGAGTCATCCAGTTTCTCGCCGCGTTGCCGGGCGAGGATATCTTCAAGCGTCTGCGCACCACCTGTGGCGCTGCGGTCCGCAGGCGCTGGTACAGCCGCCTCCTGGGCCTGCACCGCGCCAACCAGCAGCGTAAGTTGCAGAACAAATGCGAAAGCCATGCGCAGCATGTGCCACACTCCTTCGGGTTTGTCGTATGTATAACAGATAGGTCAGGATGGCCCGCGCACGGCAGGCCATCCCCAGCTTTACGCTGAAAAGACGGGTTTAGCCGCCCTTTTGTTCGTAAGCCGTGCCCCAGCCCCAAGCACCCGAGCCGAACCCACGCGCCACGACGCGTTCGCGGTAGACGGCAGACACCACATCGCCATCACCGGCGAGCAGCGCCTTGGTCGAGCACATTTCGGCGCAGATGGGCAGCTTGCCCTCGGCGATCCGGTTGCGACCGTATTTGGAGAACTCCGCGTTGGAGTGGTTCTCCTCCGGGCCACCGGCGCAGAAGGTGCATTTGTCCATCTTGCCACGGCTGCCAAAGTTGCCTGCCTGCGGATACTGCGGCGCGCCAAAGGGGCACGCGTAGAAGCAGTAGCCACAACCGATGCAGAGGTCCTTGGAGTGCAGAACCACCCCTTCCTCGTTCTGGTAGAAGCAGTCCACCGGGCAAACGGCCATACAGGGCGCGTCCGAACAATGCATACAGGCAACCGAGATCGACCGTTCGCCGGGCTTGCCATCATTGATGGTCACAACGCGGCGGCGGTTGATACCCCAGGGCACCTCATGCTCGTTCTTACAGGCGGTGACACAGGCGTTACATTCGATGCAGCGTTCGGCATCGCAGAGAAACTTCGCTCTTGCCATTACTCTATCTCCTTACGCTGGCATGATTTTGCAGAGAGTACACTTGGTCTCCTGCATCTGGGTCACACTGTCATACCCGTAGGTTTGAGCCGTGTTGGTGCTTTCGCCCAGCACATATGGATCAGCGCCGTCGGGATATTTGTGCCGCTGGTCCTCGCCCTGGAAATGACCGCCGAAGTGGAACGGCATGAAGGCAACGCCCTCGCCGACCCGTTCGGTGACCATGGCCATGACCTTGACCTTGCCGCCCTCGGGACCTTCGACCCAGCACTGTTCGCCATCCCGCACGCCAAGGTTATTGGCATCGCGCGGGTTGATTTCCACGAACATGTCCTGCTGAAGCTCGGCCAGCCAGGGGTTGGAGCGGGTCTCGTCGCCGCCACCCTCGTATTCGACCAGACGGCCGGATGTGAGGATGATCGGGAAGTCCTGCGAGACATCCTTCTTCTGGATCGAGGCATACATCGTCGGCAAACGATAGAATTTGCGATCCTCGTAGGTCGGATAATCCGCAACCAGATCCCGGCGGTTGGTATAGAGCGGTTCGCGGTGAACCGGCACCGGATCCGGGAAGGTCCACACGACGGCACGGGCCTTGGCGTTGCCGAAGGGCGCGCATTCGTGCTTGATCGCGACCCGCTGGATGCCGCCGGAAAGGTCGGTTTTCCAATTGGTCTTGGGACCCGCCACAGCATCAATCGCAGCGCGTTCCTCGTCGGTCAGGTCGCTGTCCCAGCCGAGATCCATCAGCATCTGCATGGTGAATTCAGGATAGCCGTCCTGGATTTCAGAGCCCACGGAATAGACGCCTTCGGCCAGCAGGTTGTCACCGTCCCGCTCCACGCCGAAACGGGCGCGGAAGGTGAGACCACCTTCGGAGACCGGTTTGGACATGTCATAAAGGTTCGGCGTGCCCGGGTGGTTCATCTCGGGCGTTCCCCAGCAAGGCCAGGGCAGACCGTAGTAGTCGCCATCGGCCGGGCCACCCACCGCGCGCAGCGTGGTGCGGTCAAAGGTGTGCTGGTTGGCCATGTGCTTCTTCAGCCGTTCCGGGCTTTGACCGGTATAGCCGATGGTCCACAGACCCTTGTTGAACTCGCGGGTGATGCTCTCGATGTTCGGCGTTTCCGCGTCTTCCATCTCGATATTGCGGAACAGCCGATCCGCCCAGCCGAACTTGTTGGCGAATTTCGCCATGATCACGTGATCGGGCAGGCTTTCGAACAGCGGATCCACCACCTTGTCGCGCCACTGGAACGACCGGTTCGACGCGGTCACGGAACCGCGGGTTTCGAACTGGGTACAGGCCGGCAGCAGGTAGACACCGTCTTCGCGGTCATGCAGCACGGCGGAAACGGTGGGATACGGGTCGACAACGACCAGCATGTCCAGCTTTTCCATCGCCGTCTTCATTTCCGTCATCCGGGTCTGCGAGTTGGGCGCGTGGCCCCACAGAACCATGGCCCGAACGTTGTTCGGCTGATCCATGTTTTCTTTGTCTTCAAGGATACCATCGATCCAGCGGCTGACCGGAATACCCGTCAGGTTCTGCAGGCTCTTGTCCTTGCCGTCCGCGCCTTTCAGCGTGTCGAACTGGCCTGCCAGCCATTCGGGATCCTCTTCCCAGACCCGCGCCCAATGCGCCCAGGCGCCTTTGGACAGGCCGTAGTAGCCCGGCAGCGTGTGCGACAGAACGCCAAGGTCGGTTGCGCCCTGCACGTTGTCATGGCCGCGGAAGATGTTGGTGCCGCCACCCGATGCACCCATGTTGCCCAGCGCCAGCTGGAGCACGCAGTATGCGCGGGTGTTGTTGTTACCGGTGGTGTGCTGGGTGCCGCCCATACACCAGATCACGGTGCCGGGACGGTTGTTGGCCATGGTGCGCGCAACCCGGCGCAGCTGACTGCCGGGCGTGCCAGTGACGCGCTCGACCTCTTCGGGGGTCCACTTGGCCACTTCTTCGCGGATCTGGTCCATGCCCCAGACACGGGTGCGGATGAACTCTTTGTCTTCCCAGCCGTTCTCGAAGATGTGCCACAGGATGCCCCAGACCAGCGCCACATCGGTACCGGGACGGAAGCGCACATATTCGTCGGCATGGGCCGCGGTGCGGGTGAAACGCGGATCGCAGACGATCAGCGGCGCGTTGTTCTGCTCCTTGGCCTTCAGCACGTGCAACAGCGAGACGGGGTGCGCCTCGGCCGGGTTGCCGCCAATGATGAAGATCGCCTTGGAGTTATGGATATCGTTGTAGCTGTTGGTCATGGCGCCGTAGCCCCATGTGTTTGCAACACCCGCAACGGTGGTGGAGTGACAGATCCGTGCCTGGTGATCGACGTTGTTCGTGCCCCAATAGGCGGCGAACTTGCGGAACAGGTAGGCCTGTTCGTTGTTGTGCTTGGCCGAGCCGAGCCAGTAGACGCTGTCAGGTCCGCTTTCTTCGCGGATCTGCATCATGCCGTCGCCGATCTCGTTGATGGCCTGATCCCAGCTGATGCGCTTCCACTCGCCGTTCTCTTTCTTCATCGGGTACTTGAGACGGCGTTCGCCATGGGCGTGCTCGCGCACCGATGCACCCTTGGCGCAATGGGCGCCGAGGTTGAACGGGCTGTCCCAGCCGGGTTCCTGCCCGACCCAGACACCGTTCTGAACTTCTGCCACGACGGTACAGCCGACCGAGCAGTGGGTGCAGACGGATTTTACGGTTTCAACAGCGCCCGCCGCAGCGGTGGCCGCATTGGCCTGGGTCACCGACCCGCCGGTGGCACTGATGGCAGCCAGGCCGCCGATGGCCAAGCCGGAGCCGCGCAGAAAGGCGCGGCGGTCGACGGATGTTTCCGCGACGTTGGACAGGATACTGGTCCGCTGGGGGCGTCTCGCAACCCCGTTGGTCTTTTTCCTAAGCATTTAGAACCTCCCTTGCTTGCTTCCTCCTCAGAAAGCGCGCTGGGTTAACGAAAAACCTCTGGCGGTCGGGCGTCACGCAACCAGTTGCCGTCGGTCATGGGATGCATTCGGCGCGTTAGAACCGGACGCTTTCGTAATAGGCGCGGGTATGCGCGGTATCCTGCATCGTCTCCTTTGCAAGATCGGGTGCAGCGGCCTCGGCCTCGCCCCCGGTCGTCGCAACCGCCACCGCTGCCAGCGGCGCCGTGGTTGCGGCGATCTTCAGAAAGTCGCGGCGGCTCGATGCTGCCTCTGCTTTCTTGGTCATGTGAGTCTCTCCTCCTTGGTGATCGCTCACGGTTGTGGAGCGGACATTGCCGCCCCGGCTCATGCGGATTTCTCCGCGCTCATCCGGAACCCTTCGGCCTCGATCTCCATGAACACCCGGCCGACAGCGCCGACCGAGGCATAGAGAACCGAGTTCTTTGCCTTCTCGAGATCCGAAAAGAAGTGACCGGCCCAGGGGCCGATATGGGTGTTGAAGAAGGTCTTCTGATCCGCCAGCGAGGCAGGTTCGCCAAAGCGGCCCGCGATCAGCGCCCCCATCATTTCCATCAGCGAGGCGATATTGTCCTCGGGTTCATAAACGTTCTGTGCCCGGGTCATGCCCCGCGCCGCCATGTCCCGGCGCAGCTGCGCCAGCGGTTTTTCATTCAGGAACCCGGTCAGGTAGTAGCTGGCATAGGGCAGCAGTTCACCCCGGCCGAGGCCGATGAACAGCTTGTTGAACTCTCGCTCCACCGCGGGCGGCTTCGACAGTTTGGCGATCTTGGCCAGCGCGTTGATCGCCACGCCCAGATCGGTGTCATCCCCCTGCAGACCAGCGGTCTGCCCCAGCAGGAACTCATCCGGCGGCGACGCCAGGATGAGACCCAGGAAATTATACAGATCCGCGCGCAGGCGGTCCTCTTCGCTTACCAACGGCGCTGCGGCATCAGCGGTGGCTGTCATGTCTTGCTCCTTGTTCATGCCGTGCCCCGGATTTGGCTCTGGCTTCCATCAAAGGAAAAGCGCATCCGGCGCGGCATCATGTTCCCGGGGGCAGTATCACCGGAATCCCCGCTCGGGTCAGCCTCGGTCTGCTGCTCTTGCCGGGTGGCGTTCCAGTCGTCGGCGGTCTGTGCAGGCCCGGCAGCGACGACCTCAGAGGTCTCTGCGGCGATGTCTGTGCCCTGCTCTTCGCTTTCTGCGCCCTCTTCGGGTGCGCCTTCGGCGGGTGCAGCGGCGACTGCCGCTTCGGCCTCGGCCTTTTCTGCTGCCTGACGGGCCAGTTCCTCGACGTGTTTGGTCATGCCCTTGCCCACCTGATAGGCGGTCTGCATGCCCTCCACGACCATGGCGCTGTCGGTGAAATCCTCACCGTAATCGACCAGCCCGTCGATATTGGCCAGCACCGGGTTCAGACGCCACAGGCGGCGCAGGGCGCGGGTGCGAATGCGGGCCGGAACCACGTCACGCAGGAAGACCTTGAAATCGTCGCCTTCCTCCAGCGTGTCGGGATCGGGCAATTCCAGCTCAGCCAGTATCTCGGCGTCGCTCTTTTCCTCCAGCGCCGCGTCGCGTTCTGCTGCCTCAACAGCAGCCTCTGCGCGGGCTTCGGCTGCGGCTTCGGCCTCTACGGCGGCCTTGCGGCGGGACCAGAAATCGCGGCTCATTGCAGGCGCCCCTTCTTGACCAGGGCGGGCGAGCGGTACACGTCGGTCAGCTGCGCGATGCGCGGATCGCCAATGCCATCCTCGGCCTCCCCCACGGTGCGCTTGTCACGGCGGCGTTTCTTGAATTCCTCTTCCTTGAAATGCGCCAGCGCGAATTCCCGCACCCAGGCCACAAGACCAGAGGGCATCGGCACCTTCTCCACAAGTTCCTCGCCGCTGTCGGCATAGTCCTGCGCCTCGTAAGGAGAGGCGGTGACCAGCGTCATTTCCAGCGGGCGGTCGGCATCATCGCTTTCACGCATCACAACGTAGACACAGGGCGGTTCGGCGGTCAGCCCGTGCATATAGGCTTCGGCATCGGCGCGGTGCAGTTCCAGCGGCAGTGTCGCGGCGTGGAATTCGCTGGCGCCGTCTTCCTCGCGCAGCAATTGCCAGTCTGCGGACCGGGCTGCGGGCAAGACGCCTGCCACCTTCCAAGACCATCGTGCCCAGCGGGTCACCCCCGGGGTCCGGCGAAGTACGATGCCAAGCGGCATCACGTCGGTCTTGTCCAAACTACGGCTCACTGGTTGCGCACCCTACATCTCCCTGCGTCGGACAAGTGTGCCGCAAGGTCACGCCTTCGTGAAAGCCTGCTCTGCGCCCCATCTGCAAATTTCCCGCAACCCGGACAAATTGGGGCAGACGCAGGGGGGCAGAGTTCCGCCTTGGTCGAATTGTCTATGTCGACAAAAATAATCGGAATACCGCTGTACACAAAACCACGCGAATCACCCCGGTATTTTGCGCCCCATCCGGGGCCTGCTGCGGGGTGCAAACCGGTTTACGTGGCTTCAGAATCATGCCTAATCTGTGGCCCGGATGGCGGTTATCCGCCCGTCACGCCAGCCCTGATGCAAGCGAGGAAAGAATGGCCAAGCAGTTGATTCTATGCGATTGTTCCGGATCCCAGGAGATCGATTCGGAGCGACTTTCCGACGTCACGGGATTGTCATGTTCAAAGATGCATTCGGCCCTTTGCACCAGCCAGACCGACAGCGCTGCCGCTGCAATCGGTGCCGGAGACGCGGTCATTTGCTGCACTCAGGAACAGCGCCTTTTCGAGGAGATCGCGGGCGAAATCGGTGCCCCCTCTCCGGCCTTCCTTGACCTCAGGGACAGGGCCGGATGGACCGCTGATGAGGGCGATTTGCTACCCAAAATGTCCGCCCTCGTGGCCGAGGCGGCGCTAGATACCTCGGCGGCTAAGACCGTCGATGTGGTGTCCGAGGGCCTGTGCCTGATCGTCGGTTCGGGCGATGTGGCGCTGGCCGCCGCCAAACGGTTGCAGGACAGTCTGGCCGTGACGGTGCTGCTGACAGGTGAAGACGAACCGCCGATGAGCCGCGACTTCGACGTGGTGCGGGGACAGCTGCGGCAGGCCTCTGGCGCGCTTGGCCAGTTTCAGGTCACCATCGACGCCTTGCAGCAGCTCGACACCACCGGCCGCAGCTGGAGCTGGACAGCCCCCCGCGATGGTGGTCACTCGGAATGCGATATCATTCTGGACCTGACCGGCGGCACGCCGCTGTTCCCGGCCCATGAAAAACGCGAAGGATACCTGCGCGCCGACCCCAAGGGCGTGCAGGCGGTGGCCGATGCGGTGCTGGAGGCCAGCCAACTGGTCGGCACCTTCGAAAAACCGCTCTACGTGCGCAGCGAACCGCTGCTCTGCGCCCATTCACGTGCCAGCCAGACCGGCTGCACCAATTGTCTTGATGTCTGCCCTACCGGCGCCATCAGCCCCAATGGCGATCACGTCAGCATCGACCCGATGATCTGCGCCGGCTGCGGCGCCTGTGCCTCGCTTTGTCCCTCTGGCTCGATCACCTATGACGCGCCGCCCACCGATACGCTGATGCGCCGCATTCAGGTGCTGGCAAAGGCCTATCTCGATGCCGGGGGCAGCGCCCCGCGCCTCTTGGTGGTGAACGAACACGGCGCCGAGATGATCCGCCTTGCGGCCCGGTTCGGTCGCGGGCTGCCTGCCGATGTGCTGCCGCTGGAGTTGGAAGCGATGAATACCTTTGGTCATGCCGAAATCCTCGCGGCACTGGCCGCCGGATTTGCCCATGTGTCGCTGCTGATGTCGCCCAAGGTGGACCGCGCAGTGCAGGAGCGTGAGCTGACCCTGGCCCAGGCCATCGCGGGCGACAAGGCCACGCTGCTGGACCTGAACGACCCTGACGCGCTGAGCGATGCGCTGTTTGGCGCCGAAGTGCCCGCGCCGATAAATGAGCCGTTGCGCCCCATGGGCACCCGCCGCCAGATCACCCGTCAGGCCGCTCGCGCGCTGGCGCCTGAGGCCGACATGCTGCCCCTGCCGGATGATGCGCCCTATGGCGCGGTGCTGGTCGATACCGACAGCTGCACCCTGTGCCTGTCCTGCGTCTCCCTTTGCCCCTCCGGCGCGCTGGGGGACAATCCCGACCTGCCACAGCTGCGGTTCCAAGAGGACGCCTGCCTGCAATGCGGCCTCTGCGCCAATGTCTGCCCTGAACAGGCGATCAGCTATGAACCGCGCCTGAACCTCCAGCCCGAAGCGCTAAGCCAGGTGGTGGTGCACGAAGAGGAACCTTTTGCCTGCGTCGAGTGCGGCACGCTGTTCGGGGTGAAATCCACCATCGAACGGATCACCGAAAAACTGGCCGGAAAACACGCGATGTTCGCCACCTCGGATGCGGCACGGATGATCCAGATGTGCGACGATTGCCGGGTCAACGCGCAGTTCCATCAGGAAAACAATCCCTTCGAAGGCAAGGAACGCCCGCGCGTGCGCACCACGGCGGATTACCTCAGCAAGCGACGCGATCACTGATGTTGCAAGGGAGCTCCCAGATCTGCCGGGGTGAGGCTGGACACATAGGCCAGGATCGCCTCCAGCTCGTCCAGCGTCATTGCCACGGGCACGATAGGAGACGGGCGGTCCGCGGGGAAGGGCTCGGTCACATCGGCGACCTGGGTGAAGGAGGGGTGCGGGTTCAGCGCATAAAAGGCCTGGAACCTGTAGTCCCAATCCGGCAGCGCCCGCAGCACGAAAAAGGACGGCGTCGATCCGATATCGGTCATGCGCATGTCCTCGGCCACCGCGTGGCAACGCCCGCATTTGCTGCGCGACAGGTTCTGTCCTTTCATCGCGTCGCCTTCGAAGACGATTTCTTCCTCCACCTCGGCGGTGATCTGCGGCAGGGTGAACATCTGCACCCCATCCGGCGCATAGGCGGTGATCGTGCGCGCGCCCACGTCCGAGCCGAGCCAGTCGACAAACCGCGCCGTGCCCGGATGGGCGCCATCCAGCACCTGCATGTGCCAGAGCGCGGCCGCATCCTGAAACACCGGCGTTCCCTTGGGCACGTCGGAAAACGCGGCCTCGGCAGCTGCGCCGGGCGTGACGAGTTCGATACGCACCTGCGTTTTCAGGGAAAACCGCGGCAGCAGATGTTTCAGAAATCCGGTTTCGACCAGCGCCTGCGGCACCGCCAGCCGGACCAACCGATCCTCGGCCTGAACGGGACTGCCGACCGTCAGCAGCCAGAGCACAAGCACCGGGATCAACGCAGCCCGGCCCGCCGCCGCAGTCCTGATCCAGTGCAGCAATGCAGGCACTCCTGCAAAACTGAGCGCTGCACGCACCCCGGTAAAATTGAGCGCTGCACGCTCTGGCCGGATCGGATAGAGAAAAGACAAACGGACCATTCGAAATGCTAGGGATCAACCTACATTTCAGTCAAGTGTTCCGTACACAGACGCAAACGAACCCACCAAAGGAGTAGACCGGCGTGTCCCTCACCCGTGAAACTGTCCTCGAGGCACTGAAGACCATCACCGACCCCGTCAGCGGCAGCGACATCGTCGCCGCCGGAATCGTGCGGGCTCTGAATATCGAAGACGGCGCCGTGCGTTTCGTGCTGGAAGTCGATCCGGCCCGCGCCGAGGCCTACGCCCCCGTGCGCGACGCGGCAGAGGCCAAGGTCACCGCCCTTGCCGGGGTCGAGAAGGTCTCGGCCCTGCTGACCGCCCATTCCACCAAGGCGCCGCCGCCGGATCTGAAACCGAAGAAAGCCGCCCAGCCGCAGGGACCGCAGAAGATCCCCGGCGTAGATCGCATCATCGCGGTCGCTTCGGGCAAGGGCGGCGTTGGCAAATCCACCGTCTCCGCGAACCTCGCCTGCGCGCTGGCTGCCGAAGGCCGCCGCGTGGGCTTGCTGGATGCGGATGTCTATGGCCCCTCGCAGCCGCGCATGCTGGGCGTGTCCGGCCGTCCCGCAAGCCCCGATGGCAAGACCATCCTGCCGATGCGCAACCACGGCGTCACCATGATGTCCATCGGCCTGATGACAAACGAGGATCAGGCCGTGGTCTGGCGCGGTCCGATGCTGATGGGCGCGCTGCAGCAGATGATGATGCAGGTGCAATGGGGCGCGCTGGATGTGCTGATCGTGGACCTGCCGCCGGGCACCGGCGATGTGCAGATGACTCTGGCGCAGAAGGCCCATGTGGATGGCGCCATCGTGGTCTCCACCCCGCAGGACGTTGCCCTGATCGACGCGCGCAAGGGCATCGACATGTTCAAACAGCTACACGTGCCGATCGTCGGGCTGATCGAAAACATGTCCACCCATATCTGCTCCAACTGCGGCCATGAGGAACATATTTTTGGCCATGGGGGCGTCGCCGCCGAAGCCAAGAAGCTGAACGTGCCGCTCTTGGCCGAAATCCCGCTGCATCTGGACGTGCGCCTTGCCGCTGATGGCGGCGCGCCGGTGGTGGTCAGCAAACCTGACAGCCCGCAGGCCAAGGCATTCCAGGAGGTGGCACTCGGTCTTATCCAACGGGGCGCCGCATGAGCGAGGCCGCCCCTGCCCTGTCCTTTCCACCGCTGATGTCCGGCGAGGCGGTGACCGGCCCTGAGGACCCGTTCGAGACCGCCTGCAAACGGGCGGTCCTGGGCTGTGATGCCGGTCTGGTGGTCTATAATCTGGCGCATGACACCCTGCGTGCAGCACTGGTCTTTGCCCCCGAGGTACCTCTGTCGCACGCGATGGCGATGCTGCCCACCTGCGGCGTCGGTTTTCAGAACGCCTTGGGCGCCCTTGCCCCGCCTGAGGTCGCGGTGCATCTGGACTGGGGCGGCGCGATCCGTATCAACGGCGCCCGCTGCGGTCGCTTGCGCGCCGCCGCCAGCACAGTCGTCCCCAACGATGAACCCGACTGGCTGGTGATCGGGCTGGAGCTGCCGCTCTGGCCCAAGGACGAGGACGGCGGCGCCGCGCCCGAGGACACCGCGCTTTATGCCGAAGGCTGCGCCGATGTGGAGGCGCCTGCGCTGGTCGAAAGCTGGGCCCGCCACTGCCTGCACTGGATCACCCGCTGGGAAGAGGACGGCAGCAAACCGCTGCACGAAGAATGGCGTGGCCTCGCCCATGGTATCGGCGAAGAAACCCGGCAGAATGACCTCAGCGGCACCTTCCTTGGCATTGACGAGGATTTCGGCATGCTGCTGCGCGACGGCGACACCACCCATCTGATCCCCCTGACAACGCTTCTGGAGACCCCGTGATGCAACTGGCCCGCGCCATCCATTTCGACGAGAGCGATCAAAACGTCTTTGCCAGCCCGGCCCGCACCGGCGAATGGTGCATCTCGGGCGGTTTCGAATTTTCCAACTGGGGCGAGGCGGATCTGACCGGCAAGCAGCGCCAGGCCTTTTCCAATGGCTGGATGGGGCTGGAAACCGGCGGGCGGGTGACCTTCGTCGCGGTGACCAAGATCGAAGAGGCTGAGCTGGAAACCCTGACCGATCTTCTGGCGCATCATTTCGTCAGCTACTACGGCGCGCCGGATGTGGCCGCCGCCCGCCCCGTCGCGGCCGAGGAGATCGCCCACATGGCCGACCTCTGCGCCGATCACGCGCCCAACACCCTGCTGACCGTGATGCGAGAGCTGACCGATGCGGGCGTGCGCGAAAGCTACCGGATGATCGAGGCGCAATCGGCGGGTCTGGAGCAATTCGCCATCCACGGCGACATCGAGGGCTGAGGCGGGGCACTCCCGCCCGTCGCCGGATCATGGGTATGATCCGCTCCCGTTGGGCCTGGCGCCGCTGACGCGGCGCGGGTGAACGCGTGTACCTACGTGATCGCAACCCAGAGCACATGGCACGCCATGTAAATGACGATTAGGGACCCGACGGTGTAAAATGTCGCCCGGACTTCATGGGATTGCTTCGTCGTATAGGCCCAGAAGTGCGCCAGCCGCGCCGCAACAAAACCATACATCAGGACATGCGCCAGCCAGACAGAAGGGCCGATTGCCACAAACAGAAGGCCTGCCGCCCAGAAGGCCGGTATGTTTTCCAGGTCATTCCGGTGCATCCGACGGGACCGGTCAACGTATTCATTGACGTCCAGTTGCGACGGATCGGGAGCTGTATTGAGGAGCCCTTATTGAAGGTCTTCGGGACTCGCCCAGCCCGCCCTGACTTTCATCATTCGGTGAACTGTCATCCAACCCTGGGCCATAACCTTGAGCACCAGGAGCGCAGCGGCAATCACATAGGTGACGAAGACCGGATTTTCCAAAGTGAGTGCGGTCATCTTTCGGCTCCCCGTGTGGCGCCTTTGGTTGGCAAAGGTTCTCACCCTTCCTTACCATTGGTAAACAAAGTATCTTACCATTGGTAAGCAGTCAAGGATCGTGTCGATGCCGCACAAGAATACAAGTGATCAGATTTTGGAAACCGCTCGCGACCTGTTGGCATCCGAAGGTCTGGCGGCGGTATCGTTCGATGCGATAGCCCGTCGTCTGGGGTGCACGAAACAAGCGGTGCTCTACTGGTATCCAAGCAAGCATGACCTGCTCGCCGCGATGTTTCTTCCGTGGCTTGAGGCTGAAGCGGAGACCGCAATACAGTCGGTGTCCGGGACCACGAAGCGCGATGAGGCCGTCGATGCATTCGTCAGAGCCATCGCCGGATTTCATTTTGAGGACCTCGACCGATTTCGGATGATGTACCTGTTGCCGCAGACCATCAAGCAAAGCGTCAAAGCCTCTCACGATGCTGCGCTGCTAGACAGGATTCACCCTGTGACCGACAGGATGTATGGCGCCCTTGCGGATAGGCTGGACAGCGATGCAAAAGGCGTGCGTCAGGAAGCCCTGGCGATACACTCGGCGGTACTGGGATTGCTGCTCATGTTCGGACTTGCCGACAGTGTGAAAGATCCTTTGAAACACAACGCATCCGAGATGGTCAGCGCGTTGATCGCGTCTCTTCGGTCCACATGAAAAGCGGTGCCGCATGCATCGTGATCTCCGCCGTGCTCAAACCCGCCCAACACACTTTGCAAACGTCTACAACGCCACCCTAATAGCCCCGGCGCCGCGCAAGCGGCGCCCGGCCCAACCGGGCCGGCCCTTCTCACAGAAGGGCCAGACACGGGCGGGAGCACCCCCGCGCATCTGAAATCAGGCGTATTTCTCAAGGAACTCTTCGGCCCGCAGTGCGCGGAAATCGGGCAAAGCGGCCCTCAGGGTGGTATTGTCCCAGTCCCACCAGGCAAGATCCATCATCGCTTCGGCCACTGGTTCAGGGTAGCGGCGGCGGATCAGGCGGGCAGTGTTACCGCCGACGATGGTGTAGGGCGCGACATCCTTGGTTACGACCGAACCTGACGCCACAACTGCGCCGTGGCCGATGGTGACCTCGGGCTTGATCATCGCGCCGTGGCCGATCCAGGTGTCGTGGCCGATATGGGCCATGCGGCTGGCGCGGAGGGTGAACCAGTCGGCATCCGCCTCTGCGTCGTCCCAATAGTCGGCTGACCGATACAGGAAGTGATGCAATGACGCCTTCTCCATCGGGTGATCCGTCGCCCCGATGCGGGTGAAGCTGGCGATATTGGCGAACTTCCCCACCTCCGCATTGGCGATATCGCAGGTGCGGTCACAATAGCTGTAATCGCCAAAGCGGCTGTTCGCGATGCGGCTGCCGGCGCCGATCTCTACATAGGCGCCAAAGGCACTGCCGGTGATCTGGCAATCGGGATGAATGAACGGCTGATCTGCCTGAAGGCGTGCCATGGTCTTTATTCCTGTTCCGGTTTCTTGCGCGTTCAGGGCAGCACGAAGGGCATGTTCTTCTTCTCGCCCTTCTTCGCCTTGCCCCGGCGCGGCTTGCCGGGATCGCCCTGGATCAGGCGGCGGCGCAACATGCCCGAGAACCAGTCCATCAGCATCACCATCACGATGATCAGCACGATGTAATAGGCCACCTCTTCCCAGTCCTTCTGGGTGATGATCGCCTGGGTCAGCAAAAGGCCGATACCGCCGCCAGTGATGGCGCCGATGATCGTGGCGCTGCGAGTGTTGGATTCAAGAAAGTAGAGCAGCTGCGACAGCAGAACCGGGGTTACCTGCGGGATTACCCCGAACCGATAGCGCTGCACCGGCTTGGCACCGGTCGAGGCCACGCCTTCGATCTGCTTTTCATCGACATTCTCCAGCGCCTCCGAGAAGATCTTGCCGAAGGTGCCGGTATCGGTCACCAGGATCGCCAGGGCACCTGTCAGGGGGCCGGGTCCGAATGCGCGCGCCAGCACAACCGTCCAGATCAGGCTGTCCACCCCGCGCACGAAATCGAACAGGCGGCGGGTGGCAAAGCGCAGGGTGCGGATCGGCATAAAGTTGCGGGTTGCAAGGAAGGCCAGTGGCAGCGCCACGATGCCCGCACCGATGGTGCCGAGGAAGGCCATAAGCAGCGTTTCCCCAATGGCCCAGGCCACATCCTGATGGCGCCACATCTTGTTGGTCCAGAAATCGTTGAAGATCGCGCCTGCCTCACCCGAGGCCGCCCGCCCCAACAGCGCAGAGGCGCTCATCCCGTGATAGGGGCTGTCGAGGGTGAAGAAGAACAGCTCCCAGCCGGTGAAATAGCGGAACACTTCGGAGCGGTTGCGGGTCACTGTCAGACGGCCTGCGTCGGTCTTGATCGCCAGACGGTTCTTCGAGGAGCTGATCCAGTCCGGTACATCGCCCGCGGGAAACTCGGCCTGCACCCCGGCGCTTCGGCTGGGGGTGGCGCGCACGGTGCCGTAGCCGGGAATGTCATATTCCACAGTTTCAGGTCCAAAGCGCACGGTATGGCCGTTTTCCAGATCGATTACCGTGGTTTCGCCAAGGCTCACCCAATCCGGCGCCTCGCCTGCTGGGTAGCTGCCCTTACGCTCACCTTCGATAGCGACCGAGACAGAGGCATCGCGGTTGTCGCGGGTCACATGTGTCTTGTAGCTGTAGCTGTCGCTGACAAGAGTGCGGGCGTTTTCAAGACTGGCACGCTCCCACAGGCCCGGCACGTCGAAGGCGAAAAAGACGTAGGCCATATAGACCAGCACCACCAGCGGCACGGCAAAGGCCATCAGTTTCTTGGTGCGGAACAGCCCCGCCATCTCCTGCTTCAGCGCGGCGGCATCGCGGCGCGCGCCTGCACCCGGGTTCACATCCAGAGTCGTCATTGTTTGGCTCCATTGATCAGCCGGTCACGCAGCTTGCCAGAGATCTGATCGACCACGACGATGGTGACGAACAGGAGGATAAAGATGGCTGCGGCCTCGTCGTAGCGGCCCTTGCCCCAGGACATGGCGTTCTTCAGCTCGTAGCCGATGCCGCCCGCGCCGACGAAGCCAAGGATCGCCGAGGCGCGAATGTTGATTTCAAACCGCAGCAGCGCATAGCTGACGTAATTCGGCCCCACCTGCGGGATGACGCCAAGCCACATGCGCTGCGCCCAGGTCGCCCCGACCGAGGACAGGCCTTCGACCGGCTTCAGCGAGGCGTTCTCGTTCACCTCGGAAAACAGCTTGCCCAATGCCCCCGCCGTGTGGATGGCAATGGCGATCATGGCAGGCACCGGGCCACCGCCCAAAAGGAAGATCAGCACCAGCGCGATGACGATTTCCGGGATCGCCCGGCAGATATCCATCACCCGACGAAAAACCGGGATCAGCGACGGCCAAAGCGCCATGCCCCGCGTCGCCAGGAGCGACAGAAGCGTGCCGAAGATGGCACCGATCAGGGTAGAGGCCGCCGCGATATTCAGCGTCTCCACCAGTGCCGGGAAAAAATGCACCACCTGGCCGGGCAGCTCTGTCACCTTCTCGGCAGCTTCGCTCAGCACCTCGGCCGGGTAGTCGAAAATTCGGGTAAACCCATCGGCAAATGACCCGGCATTGCGGTCATCTGCGGTGCGGAACCCGGCCACCATCATGGCAACAAAGACGATCAGGAGGATCGTCCCGTAAAGACGCTTGCGCCGGGTGAGGTCGACATATTCGGCGCGGATGGCCTCGGTCGAGGAGGCACCGGAAGGCGGGGCCGCTGTCAGATCTGCCATGGGGTTTCCTGGGGGTATATTGGTGTTCGGATGAGCCTCTGATCGCAGGGACGCCCCTGCAAGGGCGCGCGTCAGAGGAATACGGGGCCCGGCACAAAGACCGGACCCCGCCGCGTTGGTCCTAAAATCAGTTGGACTTCAATTTGCGTGCTTCGATGATCACTTCGTAGGCGTCGTGGGTGATCGGCATGAAGCCTTTGGCTTCACCTGCGGCCACACCATAGAAGCAATCTGCATCCATGGATTTGAGGCTTGCCATCAGGCCGGTCATCTTGACCTTGACGTTTTCAGGCAGGTCCTTGCGCAGAACAACGGGGCCTTCCGGGATCGGCTTGGACTGCCAGATTTTGACCAGGTCGTTCATGTCGACGAGACCGGCATCAACCGCCTTGCGCAGGGCGCCGGAGTTGTAGCCGTCTTCCCAGTTGCCCAGGCCGTCGGCCCAGGTCACACCGGCGTCGATATCGCCGTTGTTGACCGCAACGATGGTCTGCTCGTGACCGCCGGTAAACTTCACTTCACCAAAGTAGTCGCCCGAGGTCATGCTGGCGCCGGTGGCCTGCGGGATCTCGATCGAGGGGATCAGGAAGCCGGAGGTGGAGTTCGGGTCACCAAAGCCGAAGACCTTGCCCTTGACGTCTTCCAGAGCCGCGATGCCGCTGTCCTTGCGGGCAAAGCCAACCGAGTAGTAGCCGTAGCCGCCATCGGTGTTCACTTTCACCAGGATCGGCTCAACCGCTTCGGGGTCGGACAGGAAGGTCTTGGCATAGCCCGAGGCGCCCAGCCAGGCCATGTCGATGGTGCCGCCCAGCAGACCCTGGATCACGCCGTTGTAGTCGGCGGGGGCGAACAGCTTGGTTTCAACACCCAGCAGCTCTTCGGTCTTGGCACGCAGGCACTCGTTGTTGTTCATGCGATCCTGGGCGTTTTCACCGCCAAGGATGCCGATACGGAATTCCTGAATGTCCTCGGCCATGACCGGGGTGGTCAGGGCAGTTGTCATCAGGGCGGCAGCAATCAGTTTTTTCATCTCTAGGTCACTCCGGTTTGGTTTGGGCCCAAAGCCTCGTGACTTTGGGATGATGAAAGGGGTGGGTTTCAGAGCGCGGCGGCCTCGGCCTCGCGGATGGGGCCTTCGGTACGCGTCAGCGTTTCGATCTCGGTGGATGTGGCGGCTTCAGAAAAATCGGCGCCGGCGCCGTAGATCTCGCGGGCAACGCCGGTGGTCAGCTGCTCGGGTAGCCCGTCAAAGACGATGCGCCCGTCCCGCATCCCCACCACCCGGTCGCAATAGCGGCGCGCGGTATCCAGCGTGTGGAGGTTGGCGATGACGGTGCGCCCGTCTTCTTCGTGGATGCGGCGCAGCGCCTCCATCACGGTCTGGGCATTCATCGGATCGAGTGAGGCAATGGGCTCATCCGCCAGGATGATCTTCGGGTCCTGCATCAGGGCGCGGGCGATGGCGACGCGCTGCTGCTGCCCGCCCGACAAGGCCTCGGCCCGCTTGGCCGCGTGTTCGGCAATGCCCAGACGGTCCAGAATATCGATCGCCCGGTGGATGTCTTCCATCGGATAAAGGTTGAACATGGTCGCCAGCGCCGAGCGGCGGTTGAGCGTGCCATGCAGCACGTTCGACACCACATCCATGCGCGGCACCAGGTTGAACTGCTGAAAGATCATCGCGCAGTCCGACTGCCAGGCGCGCTTCTCGCGCCCTTTCAGCCGGGTCACATCGCGCCCTTCGAACAGGATCTGCCCTTCACTGGCATCGCCCAGACGGTTGATCATGCGCAGCAGGGTCGATTTTCCCGCACCGGAGCGGCCGATAATGCCGATCATGCAGGGCTTGTCGATGTCGAGAGTCGCGGTATCCACCGCGGTCTTGTCGCCAAAGCGTTTGGTGAGTTTTTCTATGCGCAGCACAATCGGCCCCCGTTCGTTTCCGGGACTGCCTAACGGTGCTCCTCAAATCATTTGTGTAATCGCGGTGAATTATTTGTAACGCGGACCGCCCCGCAGCGCCAAAACCGTCATGCCTGCGTCACAGAACGCACCGGGGGTCACGGGCCACAGGGCAACGGGGGGAAATAGCGGGCAAGGACAAACTGCCCCCTGTAAACCGCGCCCGCGCCGGTCTATATGCGCAGAAGACCCTCCACCAGCGCCCCAGTATGCAGGAACCCCTCCCATGTCCTTTGACCGCAGTGTTAAGATCGCCCCCTCCATCCTCTCCGCCGATTTCGCCAACTTCGGCCAGGAAATCCAGGCCATCGAGGCCGAAGGCGCCGACTGGGTCCATGTGGACGTGATGGACGGGCATTTCGTGCCGAACCTCACCTTTGGCCCCGCAGCGGTCAAAGCCTTCCGCCCGCATGTGAAAACGGTGATGGATGTGCATTTGATGATCGCGCCGGTGGATCCCTATATCGACGCCTATGCCGATGCGGGCGCCGATGTTCTGACCGCCCATGTCGAGGCAGGCCCGCATATTCACCGCACCCTGCAAGCCATTCGCGCGGCAGGCATGAAGGCAGGCGTTGCACTCAATCCCGCCACCCCGGCCGAGGCTGTGGCGCATCTTCTCGACCTCACCGACCTAATCTGCGTGATGACGGTAAATCCGGGCTTTGGGGGGCAGAAATTCATCGACATGACCGGCAAGATCGCAACCCTGCGCCAGATGATCGGCGACCGTCCTGTGCATATTGAAATCGACGGCGGTGTTGATCCCAGCACCGCACCGCTGGTGACCAAGGCCGGCGCCGATGTGCTGGTGGCCGGCTCTGCGGTCTTCCGCGGTGGCTCGGTCGATAACCCGGGCGTCTATGGCGAAAACATCCGCGCCATCCGCGCCGCCGCCGAAGGCACCTGGACCTGAGGGAACCTCCCCTCCTGCCGCCGTCTCCACCGGAGACGGCATCTGAGGGAGAGCGGCGGGTCAAGGGCTGCCTCTGCAGCCGCGCCACAGGCGCGGTTTACCCTTGAGGCGGCGCTCTCCCGGCCAACAATGTGCGTCGCGCTTTCAGGGCAGACCTGCCCCTGAAACGCCTCTCAGCAGACCTTTCCCTGCGCCGCGGAGCGGCGCCACGCCCAACCCCGCACAAGGCCTGCCCTGCAGGCCGCCCGTCCGGGGACGGGAGCACCCCACTCATGCTTTTTCCAGACGGTCCGCAAAAGTCTCCAGCAATTTGTGCTTCAGGATCTTGCCCGTCGGCGCCGCAGGCAATGCTTCGACCGGGACGATCAGCGCCGGACATTTGTATCCGGCCAGCTGACCGCGCACGAAAGCCATCAGCTCTGCCGGATCCGGCGCATCCCCCGGCACCACCTGCACAAAGGCCAGAACCTCTTCATCGCTGCTGACCCTGCGCCCGACAACGGCGGATTGCACCACCTGCGGATGGGCATTCAGCGCCGCCTCCACCTCGGGCGGGAAGACATTGAAACCACCGTGGATGATCAACTCCTTCGAGCGCCCCTCGATATGCAGGAACCCGCGGGCGTCCAGACGGCCCATGTCACCGGTGTGCATCCAGCCTTCTGCGTCCAGCACCTTAGCGGTTTCCTCGGGGTTGCGATAATAGCCCAGCATGATGTTCGGCCCACGCGCCAGAACCTCTCCCAGCCCATCGCCACCGCCCGGAACGCTCTCATCGATGCGCACCTCGACCCCGGGCATCGGCGGACCGGTGGAAATGTCGGGATCCCCCAGCTGGCTGTTCTTGGTGGCGCAGACCCCGGCAGTGGTCTCGGTCATGCCATAGCCATTCTGCAGGGCCACCCCGTAAAACCCTTCGGCCTTGCGCTTCCATTCAGGATCCAGCGGCGCCGCGCCGGAGGAAACGTATTGCAGGACCTCGCTGCCAAGCCGCTCCAGCCCCTGTTCCTTGGCGTATTGCATCACCAGCGCGTGCATCTGCGGCACCGCCGCCAGTCGGGTCACCCCCCGGCGCAGCGCCTCATAGAGTTTCGCCGCCGAGAAACGCGCCTCCAGCCAGACCTCGGCCCCGGACAGGATCGCCGCCGTCATCACTGAAGCTAGGCCAAAGACATGGGTCATCGGCAGAACGCCATAGATCACATCGCCCGGCCCCATATCGCGCAGCTCGGCCGAGGATTTGCCACCAAACAAAAGGTTCGCATGGGTCAGCATCACCCCCTTTGGCGCGCCCGTGGTGCCAGTGGTGTAAAGCAGAACCGCCACCTCTTCCGGTGCATCGGGATTTGAGGCATAGGGGCAGGCCAGATGCAGAGTGCCAAAGGCGCCACGGATCTCGCGCGCCTCAATCCGCGCGGCATGGGCTTCGGCCTCGGGGGAAATCGCGGAGGTGCACAGCACCGCCGCCGGGCGCGCGTGGGACAGGATCCGGTCCACTTCCGCCGCGCTCATCCTTGCATTGACCGGCACCGCGATGGCCCCGATCCGCGAGGCGCCCAGCATCGCCGCCACCGCCGCGCAGCAGTTTTCCGACAAGACCATGACCCGGTCACGGGGCTGCACGCCAACCCTGCGCAGATTGTCTGCCACCGCCTCTACGGCTGTCGAAAGCGCGGCATAGCTCCAGGCCGTGCCGCCGCTGTCGGAAAAGGCCGCAGCCTCAGGCCGCTCGGCCACCTGCGCGGCCAGTAAATCATGCCATCGTTCCATCGCCCTCTCCTCCCAAATCCGGCGCCGGTTATGTCGTGGGTAGAGGCCCTGTCCGGGCCGGACCCTAGCCGCTGAACTGCGGCGCGCGTTTTTCCAGGAAGGCCGCGATACCCTCGCCTGCCTCCTCGCCGCCAGCCGCACGGGCCATGGCGGCGCATTCCGCATCAAGCTGCGCGGTTTCCGCCGCCTCATAAGCGCTGGAGACCAGATGCCGGATGGTGCCCTGCGCCGCGCGCGGGCCCTGGGCCAGCGCATCGGCCAGACTGTGCGCCGCGCCGAGAACGCGCTGCGGCGCCACCACCTGATTGACCGCGCCGAGCGCAGCCATCTGCCCGGCTGTCACCGGCCGCCCCAAAAGGCACATTTCCATCGCCAGCGGACGCGGCAGCATCCGCGCCAGCGAGGCGGTCAGCCCGCCATCCGGCACCAGCCCCGCCTTGACGTAGGCGGCGGTGAATTTCGCCCCATAAGAAGCCACGATCAGATCTGCCGCCAGCGCCAGCGACAAACCCGCCCCGGCCGCGCCGCCCTCGACGGCGGCAATCACGGGCACCGGGCAATCGCGGATACCGCGGATCAGATCGTGCAGGTTGTTCACCTTGGCGCGGCGCTCATCCTCGCTGAGGCCGCGCCGTTCGATCAGCACGTTGAGATCGCCCCCGGCGCAGAAAAACCCGCCTTCCGAGGTCAGCAGCACGGCCCGGATGCGCGGCTCCTTAGCCAGTTCCAGCGCCGCCTGAATGGCATCGTAAAGATCCTGAGACAGGGCGCCCCGGCGCTCCGGGTTCATGTTCACGACAACCGCGCGGTCGCCAAGATCGTCCATCCGTGCACGTCGGGTCATTTCCGTATCCTCTTGAAAATTCCGTTTGCCGTGGCCAGCAGGCGGCCGGTGTCATCAAACAGCTCGCCATAGACATAGGCGATGCTTTTGCCGCCCCCCGTAGGCCGGGCGCGGGCCGTAATGGCCCCGGTCCGCGTCGCTGCCACATAGGAAAGGTTCAGCGAAACAGTGACCAGATCGGCATTCCCGTCCGGATCGAAGAACTGCAGCGCAGTATTGCCGCAGACCACATCCAGAAGCGTGGCCACCATGCCGCCATGGACAATGCCATGGCGGTTCATATGCCGGGGCTCCAGTTCCAGCGTCACGGTGCAGGAGCCATCCCGGGTATCGATCTCGGTTCGGTAGCCAACCATTTGCTGGCAACCGGGTTCCTCGATCAGGCGGATCTCGCCGGTATCACGCGGCGCTGAGGTCAAGAAAACGCTCCAGCTGCGTGTCCGCATCGCCAAAGCGGTGCTCCGCCATGACGATCCGTTTGGCGATATGGGCCAGTTCGTATTCCTGCGTCATGGCGATACCGCCGTGCAGCTGGATCGAATCCTCGGCCACCAGACGACCTGCACGGCCAATCAGGTTGCGCGCCGCCGCCACGTTGAGATCGCGCATCCGCGCGTCGCCTTCCAGATGGCCGGCCGCGTTGATCACGGCCGAGCGCGCCTGCTCGATCTCGATCAGCAGATCCGCCACCCGGTGCTGCAGCGCCTGGAAGGAGCCGATCGGGCGACCAAATTGGCTGCGGGTCAGCAGGTACTGACGGGTAAGCTCGGTCGCGGTTTCCATCGCGCCCAGGGTTTCGGCAGCCAGCGCCACCTCGGCGCGGGCAAAGACCCCGGCCATGGCAGACCATGCGGCGCCAGCATCGCCCAGACGGGCAGAGGCAGGCAGGCGCAGGTTATCCAGCTCGACCTCGGCAGCGCGACCGCCAGCCAGCAGCGCATAGCCTCGCAGCGACAGGCCCTCGGCATCGCGGGGCACCAGGAACAACGAGATCCCATCGGTCGCATCCGCTGCGCCGCTTTCGCGCGCAGAGATCACCAGGTGATCGGCAGCCTCGGCGTTGACGACAACAGCCTTGCGCCCGTTCAGAACGATCTGATCACCCTCGGCCTGAGCCGTGGTTTCCACGCGCGACAGCTCATAGCGGCTGTTCGGCTCGCCATGCGCAAAGGCCAGCTGCACGGCGCCGCCGATCACCTCTTCCACGAGGGCCTTCTGTTCGTCATTGCCCAGTGCCGCGATCAGACCACCACCCAGCAGCGCGGTGTCCAGCAGCGGCTCAACCACGCCGGCGCGGCCCAGTTCCTCGAACACGGTGGAGATATCGAAACCAGCGCCGCCAAACCCGCCGTCCTCCTCGGAAAACAGCGCACCGATAACACCCAGTTCGGCCAGCTGGCCCCAGATATCGGCGGAAAACCCGGTCTCGCTTTCTAGGATGTCGTTGCGCACGGATGTCGTGTAGCGGTCCGACAGGAAGCGACGCAGGCTGTCCTGCAGCATCTGCCGCTCTTCGGTCAGGTCGAAGTTCATGCCCGGCCTCCCATTTTCACTTTTGCGATGATGTTCTTCTGGATTTCGTTGGAACCGCCAAAGATCGACAGTTTGCGGTTGTTGAAATACTGCGCGGCAACGGCAGCCGTGCCTTCGGGGCCGACCGGCGGTTCATTGCCGCCTTCCACCGCTTCGGAGGCAAAGGGCATCGCGTAAACGCCCGCGGCCCGGCGCGCCATATCGTTGATTTCCTGACGGATTTCGGTGCCCTTCACCTTCAGCATCGAGCTTTCGACACCCGGCGCCTGCCCCGAGGCCGCAGCCGAGATGATGCGCAGGTTGGTGGTAGACATGGCCATCAGATCGATCTCCGCCTGCGCCATGCGGGCCGCGAAATAGGGGTTTTCGATCAGCGGGCGGCCCTTGTGCATCTGCACCCGCGCCAGACGTTTCACCGCATCCAGACCGGCCTGGCTGAAGCCGACACCGGCGATATTGGTACGTTCATGGGTCAGGAGGTACTTGGCGTAGGTCCAGCCCTTGTTTTCCTCGCCCACCAGGTTTTCCACCGGCACTTTCACATCAGTGAACCAGACTTCATTCACCTCGTGAGTGCCGTCCAGCAGGATGATCGGGCGCACTTCGATGCCCGGCGTCTCCATATCGATCAGAAGGAAGGAGATGCCTTCCTGCTGCTTGGCATCGGGGTCGGTACGCACCAGGCAGAAGATCCAGTTGGCGTGCTGGCCCAGCGTGGTCCAGGTCTTCTGGCCGTTGACGATATAGTGGTCGCCCTCGCGCACCGCCTTGGTTTTCAGGCTGGCAAGGTCAGAGCCCGCGCCCGGTTCGGAATAGCCCTGGCACCACCAGTGTTCGCCGCTCAGGATCTTGGGCAGGTAGTAATCCTGCTGTTCCTTGGATCCGAATTTCTGCAACACCGGCGCCAGCATGGTCAGGCCAAAGGGCACGATGCGCGGCGCATGGGCACGGCAGCATTCCTCTTCGAAGATATGCCGCTGCACGGCATTCCATTCGCAGCCGCCAAATTCGCGCGGCCAGTTCGGCGCCAGCCAGCCCTGTTCATTCAGGATGGCATGCCAGCGTTCGTGGCCTTCCTTGCCGAGGCTGCGTCCCTCGCGGACCGCATCCGACATTTCCTTGGGCAGTTTCTCGTCCAGAAAACGCTGCACCTCCTCGCGGAAGGCCTGTTCTTCGGGGGTGTAACTCAGATCCATTTCATTCTCCTCATGGCCCTTTGGCACGATCCAACCGGGCCGGGCGACATCCGGCGGGCGATGACTGCCCTCCGGGTGCCGCGTGGTCTTTGATTGCGGTTCAGTAGATTTCGAACAGGCCCGCTGCGCCCATGCCGCCGCCGACACACATGGTGACGACGCCCAGCTTGGCGCCCCGGCGCTTGCCTTCGCGCAGGATGTGGCCGGTCATACGGGCGCCGGTCATGCCAAAGGGATGGCCGATGGCGATCGAGCCGCCGTTGACGTTGCATTTCTCGTCATCGATGCCCAAACGGTCCCGGCAGTAGAGCGCCTGGCTCGCGAAGGCTTCGTTCAGCTCCCAAATATCGATGTCATCCACCGTCAGCCCGTGGCGCTCCAGCAGGCGCGGCACGGCAAAGACCGGGCCGATGCCCATCTCGTCCGGCTCGCAGCCTGCAACGCAGAAGCCTTTGAAGGCGCCCATAGCCTCAAGCCCACGCTTCTCGGCCTCCTTGGCTTCCATCAGCACCACGGCAGCGGCGCCATCGGACAATTGGCTGGCGTTGCCTGCGGTGATGAAGTTGCCGTCGCCGCGCACCGGCGCCAGTCCGGCCAAACCGTCGAGCGTGGTGGAAGGACGGTTGCATTCGTCGCGGTCCACGACAACGTCCTTCATCGAGATCTCGCCGGTTTCCTTGTCCTTCACCGCCATGGTGGTGGAGACGGGAATGATCTCATCCTTGAACAGGCCGGCTTCCTGCGCTGCAGCGATACGCTGCTGGCTGCGCAGACCATAGGCGTCCTGATCCTCACGGCTGATGCCATAGCGATCGGCAACGATATCGGCGGTTTCGATCATGGTCATATAGACGGCAGGCTTATGCTCTTTCAGCCAGGCTTCCTGCACGGGGCGCAGTTTCGGCTGCACCATCGAGATGCTTTCCACCCCGCCTGCCACCATCGGGCCTGCGCCTTCGCAGATGATCTGCTGCGCCGCCAGCGCGATGGTCTGCAGACCGGAGGAGCAGAAGCGGTTCACGGTCATGCCCGATGCGGTGACCGGCAGCCCGGCGCGCAGGGCGATCTGGCGGGCGATATTGGCGCCGGTTTCCCCTTCGGGAGCGCCGCAGCCCATGATGCAATCCTCGATCTCGGCGCCTTCGATCCCGGCGCGGGCCATCGCGGCCTCGACCGCGGCACCGCCCATGGTGGCGCCGTGGGTCATGTTGAAGGATCCCCTAAAGGATTTGGCCAGCCCGGTACGGGCGGCAGAGACGATAACGACTTCTTTCATATCAGCTGTTTTCCTTGTTCAGATCGTCGAATGTGCGCCCCTCGGCAACCAACTGCTCCAGCAGCGGCGCGGGCTGCCAGAAATAATCGTCTTCTTCGGCGTAGGATTTGATGTTCGCCAGAAGCGTATCCAGCCCCTGCATGTCGGCCCATTTCAGCGGCCCGCCACGATAACGCGGGAAGCCGTAGCCGAAGAGCAGCGTCATATCGACGTCCAGCGGACGGCGCGCGATACCTTCGCCCACCACCTTGGCGGCCTCATTGACCATGGCCGCCATGTAGCGGGTCACGATCTCCTCATCGGTGAACTCTTTCGGGGTGATGCCCTTCTCGGCACGCTCGGCCTCGATCAACTCGGTCACCTCGGGGTTCGGGGTGCCGCCGCGCTTGCCTGCCTCGTAGACGTAATAGCCCTTGCCGGTCTTCTGGCCAAAGTTGCCCGCCTCACAGATCTTGTCCATGTAGCTGCTGTCACGCTCGCGCGGGTCCATGCCCTCGGCGCGCTTGCGCTTGCGCACGGCCCAACCGATGTCGAGCCCCGCCAGATCCGCCACCGCGAAGGGTCCCATCGCGAAACCGAAATCGGTCAGCGCCTTGTCAATCTGGTACGGAGAGGCACCGTCCAGCACCATGTGATCGGCCGCCTTGCGATAGGTCGCCAGGATCCTGTTGCCGATGAAACCATCGCAGACACCTGCGCGGACCGAGATTTTCTTGAGCCGCTTGCCCAGTTCGAAACCCGTGGCAACCACATCCAGCGCCGTCTTGTCGGCAACGACGATCTCCAAGAGCTTCATCACATGCGCCGGAGAGAAGAAGTGCAGACCGATCACGTCCTCGGGACGCGAGGTGCTGGCGGCGATCTCGTTCACATCAAGGTAGGAGGTGTTGGAGGCCAGGATCGCGCCCTTCTTGCAGACGGCATCCAGCTTGCCAAAGACCTCTTTCTTGACGCCCATTTCTTCGAAGACGGCCTCGATCACCAGATCGACATCGCTCAGCGCGTCATAATCGGTGGCCAGCGTCAGCGCCTCACCGGTCAGGTGGTCGAATTTCTCCTGGCTGATCTTGCCGCGCTTCAGCGCGCCCTGAAGGTTGCCCGAAATGCGGCCTTTGGCGGCTTCGGCGGCCTCGGCGGTCATCTCCAGCATCACAACCGGCAGACCGGCCAGCAGCGCTGCCGTGGCGATGCCTGCCCCCATGGTGCCGCCGCCGATAACGCCGAGGCTGTTCAGCGCGCGCGGCTCAACGCCCTTCAGTTCCGGCAGCTTGCTGACTGCGCGTTCCGAGAAGAAGGCGTGGATCATGCCCTGCCGCTGATCGGTGCTCATTAGCTCCATGAAGAGTTCCCGCTCACGCTTCATGCCCTCATCAAAGGGCAGTTCGCAGCAGGCCTGAATGCCGCGGATCGCAACCGCAGGCGCCAGCAGGCCGCGGCCCTTTTTCAGCACGGAGTCATAAAGCGCATCGAAATCGACCGCCTCAGGCGCGGGCATTTCGCTGATGGCGCGGCGCGGGGCGCCTTGATCCAGCAGTTCCTGCGCATAGGCAAGGCCGATCTCGCGTGGCTCGCCCTCTTCGACGCGGTCCAGAATGCCGAGGCTCAAAGCTTCCTTGGCGCCGACCTGACGACCCGAAGTGATCACGTCAACCGAGGCGTCAATACCAATCAGACGCGGCAGACGCTGGGTGCCACCGGCGCCCGGCATCACGCCGATCAGCACTTCCGGCAGACCGATACGCGCGGAAGGCACGGCGATGCGATAGTGCGAGCCAAGCGCGATTTCCAGACCGCCGCCCAGTGCGGTGCCATGCAGCGCCGAAATCACCAAGAGCGGCGACGATTCGATGCGGGTGCAAACATCGGGCAGAAACGGCCCCTGCGGCGGCTTGCCGAATTCGCGGATATCGGCGCCGGCGAAATAGGTGCGGCCGTCACCGTAGATCAGCACCGCCTTGGCGCCTTCCGATTCGGCCCGCTCGATCCCGTCCACCAGGCCCTGGCGCACGTCCAGGCCCAGCGCATTTACCGGCGGGTTCTGCGCCTTGAGGACCGCAATATCCCCAACGCGTTCATATCCAATGGCATCCGTCATCCGTATTTTCCTCTCCTTGGCGGGGCTGCGGGCCTCTGGCCTTTTGCACACGCCCCCTGTTCCTGTCGGGATCTAGCCACGCCCTCCTCCGCGCGCCAAGGCCGGTCTTTGCCGCCCTTGCCAGAACCCGGCGTCATCTGCGGAGCCGCAGAATTCAGGCCAGCGGTCTGACTGTCAATCCCTATTCCACTATGTAGAACATTGTTCCACTAATTTGACAGCACCCTAGGCCGCGCCCCTTCGTCTGGCAAGTAATATCATTGCGCGCAGGGAGGATTTTCGGCAGCAAAACACCGTAAACCCATTCCATTCACCCAACACGCAACAAGGGCGCCCACTGTCGCGGGCGCCCTGTAACGCTTTCAAGATTTGGTGATCCGGCAGGCGCGCAGACGTCTATCCCTGCGGAATCAGTCCCTCAGCCACCCAGCCGTCGAAGATCTCAAGCGCCTTCTCAGCGAAGGCTGCGTCGTTGATATGGCAGTCCAGCGCGTGCAATGTCGCATTGCCCGGGCAGGCCGCGCGCATTTCATCGCAAAAGGCCGACAACCCCTCGGCATCGTGCAGATCGCCGCCGGGGCGGTCCCATTCGTTGCAGCCCTGCTCGGGCAGCAGCACCGCGACCGGGGCGGTGGCGCCTTGCAGCTTGTCACTGATGGTGCGGGCGACAAGGCGGCGCTCGTCGGCGTCCAGAACCGCCGAGGTCAGCAGCCGGTTGTGGGCATGGCTGGGTCGCCCCTGCAGCTGCGGCGGGGTCTCTTGCCAGCCGACAAAATCCACCAGATCATAACAGCCCGGCGCCACCAGCTGCGGGGTGCCCGAAGCGCCTGCATTGGTCATCCGGTCCGCTCCTGCCGACAGACCGCCGAACAGGTGGTTGGTCACCTCCTGCGGGGCGAAATCCATCACCGCGGCAAAGGCGCCTTCGCTGGCGAGGCTTTCAAACGCCCGCCCGCCCATGCCAGTGGCGTGGAAGACGGCCACCTCATAGCCGCGGTCCTCCAGCGCCGGTTTCAGCGTCACCATATAGCGCAGCACCGTCTTACCAAAAGAGGTCATGCCGATCAGTGGCCGCTCCCGCTTTGGCGGCTCCACCGCACGGGCCGCGCCCAGAACCGCGCCCGCTGCCTGGCTCAGCGAAGCTTTGCAAACCGAGTTCAGACCATAAAGCCCCCCGGCCCAGAGGATCATCTGGACATCGGCCGGGATACGCTCCGGCGGCATCAAGGGTGAAAAGGACACGGTGGAGACGATATATTTCGGCACCCCCAGCGGCAGCGCCGCACAGAGGTCCAGCGCCAGATCGGTGCCCATGGTGCCGCCCAGCACGATCACCCCGTCGATGGAACCGGCACGATAGAGCTCTAGCGCCCTGGCTGCCGATCCTTTCGCCATGATCTGCATGGCGGTGTTTTCATCGCCGCTGTCGATGGCGGCCTGGATTGAACTGCCGCCTGCCTCGGCCACCTGATGCTTGCTGATGTCGGTGGGCTGGCTCGGATCCCCCAAGACGCTGACATCCATGGTCAGGACGCCGCCGCCCTGCCCCCGGATCACATCCGCCAGGTAGGCCAGCTCGGCATCCTTGGTGTCATAGGTCCCGGCGATCAGAATGGTTTTATCGGGCATCTTGTCATTGCCTCCGGTTAAAGCTGGATCCAGGCGGTTTTCAGATCGACGTATTTGTCGAGTGCGTGCAGCGATTTGTCGTGGCCATTGCCGGACTGCCCGACCCCGCCCAGCGGCACCGTATTATCTGCGCCGCCATAGGTGTTCACATGGACCACCCCCGCGCGGATGCCCGCGACCATGCGATGGGCACGGGACAGGTTCGCGGTCCAAACCCCGGCGGCAAGGCCGAAATCGGTGCCATTCGCCAGCGCCAGCGCCTGTTCCTCGGTTTCGAACTTGGTCACCGACAGCACCGGTCCGAAGACCTCGCGCTGGAACAGGGCATGGTCCCGTGCAACGTGGGTCACGATGGTGGGCGCCATATAGGTGCCGCCGCTCTCCTGCAGGATCCGGTTGCCGCCGGTCACCACCTGACCACCTTCGGCGCGGGCCATATCCATGAAAGACAGGTTGCGCCGCAGCTGGTCCTCGGAATTGACCGCACCGATATGATTGCCCAGATCCAGCGGGTCGCCCACCCGCAGCGCCTCGGCCTCGTTGATCAGCATGGCGACGAATTCATCATGCACCGAGGCTTCGACCAGAAGGCGTGACCCAGCCACGCAGACCTGCCCTGAATTGCGGAAGATTCCCGCCGCCGAAACCTTGGCCGCGTGACGCAGATCGGGGGCATCGGCAAAGACGATATTGGGGGATTTGCCGCCCAACTCCAGATAGCAGCGTTTGAGGTTGGAGCGCGCCGAGGCCTCCAGCAGCTTGCGTCCGGTGCCGCCCGATCCGGTAAAGGCCAGCACATCGACGCCCATGGATTCGGCCAGCGCCGCGCCGGTCTCTGCGCCCGCGCCGGTGACCACGTTCAGCACCCCATCCGGCAGACCGCATTCGGCGCAGATCTCGGCCAAACGCAACAGCGACAGCGAGGCGGTCTCGGCGGGTTTCAAGACCACCGAATTGCCCATCGCCAGTGCAGGCGCCAGTTTCCAGGCGCCAATCATCAGCGGGAAATTCCACGGCACGATGGCGCCGACGACGCCCACCGGCGCGCGCTGCACCAGCCCCAGCACATCGGGGGCGGTGGGAGCGACCTCTCCCGCGACCTTGTCCAGCGCCTCCGCATAATAGCGGAAGGTGCCCGCCGCCGATCCCGGCTCGGCCTTCAGCGCCATGCCCATTTCGGTGCCATTGTCGCGCACGCCCAGAACGGCCAGCGACAGTGCCTCCGCCTCGATCCGATCGGCGATCTTATGCAGCACTTTTTTCCGCGCAGCGGGCGCAAGGCGCGACCAGCGGCCATCCTCAAACGCGGCGCGGGCAGCAGCCACCGCACGCTCCACATCCGCCGCTGACGCGCCTTCAAGCGTGGTCAGAACAGATCCGTCAATCGGCGAAGTAACTTCGCATGGCGTGCCCGAACCTGCTTGCCACGATCCTTCAAGAAAGAGTTTTTGCGGCGCCACATCAGCCCGCCGAAGTTCGTTGATGAGGTTTTGGTCTGCCATTCGGCCTCCTTCAGCTCCTTGCGGTCGCGCAAAATGCGCAGGGTATGCATCACAAGGACCAGTATGATGATGGAAAACAGGATGAACGCCACCGGGCGGTCGATGAAATCAAAGGGGGTTTTGACCCGCGCCATGGCCGCGCGCAGCTTCACCTCCATGATGCCGCCCAGGACCATGCCAAGGATGATCGGCACCGCAGGCAGCGACAGGCGTTTCAGCACATAGCCCACCAGACCAAATGCCGCCGCCATCACGCAGTCGGTGGCAGAGTTGCGCAGGGAATAGACCCCGACGAAGCTGAGCGTCAGGATGCAGACGCCAAGGAACCGGTTGGGGATCCTGACCACCTGAATAAGACTGCGCGTCGCAAACAACAGGAAGATCAGAACCAGCACGTTGAGGATCAAGAGCGCCAGATAGAGCGCCACCACAAAATCCATGTCGTTCTGGAACAGCCCCGGCCCCGGAACCACGTTATGGACGTAAAAGACGCTCAGCATCATCGCCGTCAGTGCCTCACCCGGAATACCCAGCGCCAAGAGCGGCACCATGGCGGCGGCGGGCACGGCGTTATTGGCGGTCTCGGCGGCGATCAGCCCTTCGGACGATCCGCGCCCGAAGTCCTGCGGCCGTTTGGAAGTCTTCTGCGCATAGGTGTAGGACATGAACTGCGCAGTGAATTCGCCGACGCCGGGGATCATCCCCATCAAGACGCCAAACCCGGCTGAGACTGACGCCACACGGGGATGGCGCGACAGCTCTCGCAACCCCTGGAACATGCCGCCGCGCAAGCGGGTGAGGCGGATCTTCTCGTCCTCATCCGTCAGCAGCACAAAAGCCTGAGAGATCGCAAACAGCCCAAGAACCACGACGATCAGGTTGATCCCACCGCCCAGGAAATCCTGCCCGAAGGTGTATCGCTGGGTGTATTTCACCGGCTCCATGCCGATGGTGTTGAGGAAAATGCCAAAGCAAGCGAACGCCCCTGCGATTAGCGCCTGCCCGCGATGGGCCACCACCACCAGCAAGAGGCCCAGCAGCGCGGCGAGGAAGATCTCGCGACTGCCGAACATGGGTGCCACCTTGGCCAGCACCGGCGCAAAAAGGATCAGACAGATGACCGAGAAAACGCCGCCAAAGAAACTGGCGGAATAGGCAAGGCTTAGGGCGCGGCGCGGCTCTCCCCGCGCGGTCATCGGGTAGCCGTCATAGGTGGTCAGCGCGTTGACCGCCGTGCCGGGTGTGTTGATCAGGATCGCCGGGATCGCGCCACCGTACATGGAGGAGCCGTAGATGCCGAGCAGCACGGTCAGCCCCACGATGGGATCCATCGAGAATGTCGCGGGCAGCAGGATGGCAATCGCAACCGCCGGACCGACGCCGGGGATGGCACCGATCAGCACGCCGCCCACCGACCCGGCCAGCAGCGCCAGCGCCACGTCCCAGCGCATCAGGATCTCGATTGCAGAAAGAATAAGGTCCATCGGGGATCCCGTTAAACTGAAGGCTTAGAGGTAGAGGATGGCAAAACTGCGCAGGGACCCCGGCAGATATTCATAGAGCAGCGCGCCGGGGATCTTCACCGATAGCAGCCCCTTGAACACCAGCACCACGGCAAGGGCGAAACCAGCGCTGGTCCACAGCATCAGGCGACTGCGATAGCCCATGCGCCAGGTCAGCAGCGGCACGAAGACCAGCGTCACCGGCAGATAGCCCACAAGCGGCACCAGCAGCACGTAGGCCATGAACCAGGCGACGTATTCCACCGCCTGCCCCCAGCGCCGGGCCTCGTTCAGGTCGAAACGCGTCGTGCGCCGCCAGGGCAGCCGGTAGAGATGCAAGCCCCCCATCAGAACCATGCCGCCCAGGGCCACGCCGGGCCAGAACCGGGGCTGGGCAAAGAGTTTGGTCTTTTTCACCCAAGCGGTCTGATCACCAATCAGCACCAGCAGCAGCACGGAGAGCCCAAGAAACCCAAGGGCAAAAACCAGCTGTCCGCGCCGGGGTCCGGGGAAACGGCGTTCGCGTTCTGTCGTCATGGAGGGGAACTTCTGTCGCGCAGGAAACAAGGGTCCGGGGCGCCCGCGAGGCGCCCCGATCCGGGAGGATGGGTTATTCGAGGATCGAACCGATCCGCGCCATTGTGTCGATGTCAGCGGCAACACGGGCAGCGCTGTCCTCGGCGTTCTGCCAGTAGATCAGCGCGCCGGTTTCCTTGGCCACGTTCTGGGCGCGTTCGCTCATCACGGTTTTCTCGGCCACCGCGATGATCTTGTCGCGCACGTCCTGCGGTGTGTCCTTGGTCACGAAGAGACCATTCCACAGCGCGATATTGAGGCTGTCGTCCAGCTCGCCGATCGCAGGCGCATCGGGCACCAGCGGAATGCGTTCATCGGTGATCGAGACCAGCACCTTCACATCATCAAGGCAGGGCAGGATCAGCTGCAGCGTGGTGTTGATCACATCCGCATCGCCCGAGGCCAGGGTGTTGCAATCCAGCGCGTCAAAGGCCGCGTCAGAGCCCCATTCGAAACCGGCGTTCTTGGCAAAGGCCTTGGTCACTTGGGTCGGGGTCAGCACGTCGCCGAAATGGCCCAGCGCCACGTCGTTTTCCTTGGCGTATGCTGCCAGTTCCTCCATCGAGGAATAGGGCGCATCACCCGAGGTCGCGATGACAAAGGGATAGGTCAGGAAGATGCCCAGCGGGTCGAACTTGGCCGGGGTCAGCGGCGGGATGTCGATCTGGTGGCCAACAACCGGCACGCCGATCACGAAGGAGCCGATGGTGTAACCATCAGCGGGCGCATTGGCGACCTCGATCGCACCGGGGAAGGGTCCACCACCGCCACCGGGCTTGTTCACCACCGCCGCCGCGACGCCGTATTCGTTCTGGAAATCCTCGGCAATCATCCGGGTCAGCACGTCTTCCAGATCGCCCGGAGGCCAAGGCACGATGAAGTTCACCGGCTTTTCCGGATACTCGGCCTGCGCCGCAACGGCGCTGAGGCCAAGGGCGGTGGCCGCCGCTGCGCCTTTGACGATGGTGGTCAGTTTCATTGCAAGTCTCCCGGTTGCTGTCAGTTGGACTCTGTTGGGTCATGTTGGTTCATTATTCGAACCGTTGGTTTGAATTTAGATTGACAGCCTCCCCGGTTATCTGTCAACAAATTTGAAAGGCAGAGGCGGAAATTCCTGGACTTTGCCTGATCACACAGCACTTACGGGATCGCCGAACCACATGGGTACAGTCTCCAAAGCCTTGTCATTGCTGACATATTTCAATCATGGCCGCACCGAGATCGGGCTCAGCGATCTCACGCGCCTGTCAGGCATGAACAAGGCGACTGTTTATCGGCTGATGGGTGAAATGCAGGAATCAGGCTTTGTCGAACAGGCCGATGGCGACCGGTCCTACCGGCTGGGTCCGCAGGTCCTGCGCCTCGCCGCCCTACGCGAAGCCGCGGTTCCGATCCTGTCCGTCTCGCGCCGGGTGCTGAAGGATCTGAGCGAGGAAACCGGGGAAACCACCCATCTGTCGCTGGTGCAGGGCACCCAGCTCAACTCACTTAGCCACGCCTATTCGCCGCGCCACGCCGCCCGGGTGATGATGGAGGATGCCGAGGTTCTGACCTATCACGGCACCGCCTCCGGCCTGGCCGTTCTGGCCTATGCCGATCCCGAGTTCGTCGATGCGGTTCTGTCCGGGCCGCTGCACAGCCACACCGCCGCCACCGTAACCGATCCGGAAGAGATTCGCCGCCAGCTGGAAGAGGTCCGTTGCAGCGGCATGGCGCAATCCATCGGCGGCTTCGAAGCCGAGGTGCATTCCCATGCGGTGCCGGTCTTTGGCGCCGACCGGCAGGTGATCGGCGCCCTTGCCGTGGCCGCGCCGGTGTCCCGCATGACGCCGGAACAATCCGTTCTGATCCCCGCCGCCCTGCACCGCGCCGGTCAGACCCTGACCCATCGTATCGGCGGCGCCGCCCCGGCCGACTACCCCCAAGAGGCCGCCGCATGATGCCGCATATGATCCCGTTTTTCCGCCTTTCCCCCACCGGCGCCGCCGGATGGCCCCGCAATCAGGAGCTCGTTCCATGAAAGATTCCAATTTCCTCAAAGAACATAACGCCAAATCGCTCTGGCATCCGATGGCGCATCCGGCCGACAGCCTTGCCAATCCGCCCACCATCGTGACCGGCGCCCGGGGCGTTTCGATCACCGATGTTGACGGGCACGAGGTCGTGGATGCGGTCGGGGGCCTCTGGAACGTGAACCTCGGGTTCTCCTGCCAGCCGGTGAAGGATGCCATCGCCGCGCAGCTGGATGTCCTGCCCTATTATTCCACCTTCCGGGGCACCACCAATGATCAGGTGATCCAGCTGGCCGGAGAGCTGAAGGATTTCTTTGCCCCCGACGGCCTAAGCCGCGCGTTCTTCACCTCGGGCGGCTCGGATTCGGTGGAAACCGCCCTGCGGCTGGCGCGCCAGTACCACAAGATCCGCGGTCAGGAGGGGCGCACCAAGTTCCTCAGCCTCAAGAAGGGTTATCACGGCACCCATATGGGCGGCGCCTCGGTCAACGGGAACGCCAATTTCCGTACCCAGTACGAGCCGCTTCTGCCCGGCTGCCACCATATTCCGGCGCCCTATACCTATCGCAACCCCTTCAATGAGAGTGATCCCGAGCGTCTGGCCCAGCTTTGTCTGCAGGCGCTAGAGGATGAGATCGCCTTTCAGGGCGCAGGTACAATCGCCGCCTTCATCATGGAGCCGATCCTCGGTGCAGGCGGTGTCATCCCGCCGCACGAAAGCTTCATGCCCGGCGTGCGCAAGATCTGCTCGAAACATGGTATCCTATTGATCGCGGATGAGGTGATCACCGCCTTCGGCCGCACGGGATCCTGGACCGGATCGCACCACTGGGGGGTGCAGCCCGACCTGATGTGCACCGCCAAGGCGATCACCAATGGCTATTTCCCCTTTGGCGCGGTGATGATCGCCGATGGGGTGGCCGAGGTCTTTGAGAGCGACGAAAGCGGCAAGGCGGCCATTGGCCACGGCTACACTTACTCCGGCCACCCGGTGGGGGCGGCCGCGGCGCTCGCCTGCCTTGCGGAAACCAAACGCCTCAACGTGCCGGAAAACGCCGCAGCGCGCGGCGCGGAACTGCACGAGGGCCTTCTGGCGCTGAAGGACAAATACGGCCTCATCGGTGATGTGCGTGGTGGCCACGGGCTGATGTGCGCGCTGGAACTGGTTGGCGATCATGTCAGCAAGACCCCGATCGACAAGAAGACCATCGGCATGGTGCAGGAGGTTGCCTATCAATCGGGCGCCATGGTGCGGGTCTCTGGTCCAAATATCATCCTGTCGCCGCCGCTGGTGCTGGAGGCCGCCGATGTCAGCACCATCCTTTCGGCCCTTGATGCGGGCCTTGCCGCCGCCAGCTGATCTGCGCTCTGCTCTGCATTCGTGCGCGGGCGCCTGTGCCGGGCCAATGGCCCGGCACAGGCCACCAGATACCATGGCGGGCCCGAAGCCTCCGCTTCGGGCCCGCGTCTCTCGGTGGCGCCGCTGACGCGGCGCGGCACCGGGGTACAGCCAGCGCACTTTATTTCGAGAGTTCAGGTGGTTTCCGCTACAGAGGCCCCATCGCCCTCGACCTTTGCCTCCATCCGCAGACAGGTCCAGACGATGCGGGTCGACTTCTCCGCGATGCGGGTAAATCCGGCATCCCGCAGTACGTTCTTGCATTCCCGCATGCCGCCGATGCCATAAGCCTCGGGGTGAAATTCCAGCACCACGCCCCGGAAACCCGACAGATCCATGTGGCGCAGCAGTTCCAGCTCGCCCCCCTCAATATCCATGATCAGAATATTGGGCTGCAGTTCGGCACAAACCTCGGCAAAGGACCGCGTCGGCACCCGGACCAGGTCCGACGGGCGTCCCTCCGGGTTCAGCAGGGAAGAGCCGAGGTAGCTGCTGCGCACATGGAATTCCATCGCCTCCGGCGCATCGGGCGCCGTCACCAGCACTTCGTTTCGCACCTCGATCCGTTCTTTCAGCCCGTTCATCGCATAAAGCGCGCGAGCCACCGGGATCAGCTGCGGGTTGGCCTCGAACGATAGAATACGCTCTGCCCCACTGTGGCGCGCCATCACGCCACCGACGACGCCGATCCCGGCGCCGATTTCCAGCACCCGGTCGCCCTCTTCGATCACATGCAGCGCACCGGCAATCTCCTGCCCCTCATAGCGGGCCGCGTTGATCCGGGCGATGCGCTTTTCATTGAGGAAGCCTGATTGCGGCACCAGAACGCCAAGGCAATTGGCCGCCACGACATCGGGTTGCAATTCCAAATCGTCTGCCCTCTGCCCTGTCTCCGCCACGCGCTTGCCCTCGTCCCGTTGTTGGTCTGGCGCAGACTGCGCAGCGCCCGGACCAAAGACAAGAGCAGCCGCGCCGGGCACCGCTGTTTCGCCGGGCGCGTTACTCTTCGGGCACGATCAGCACCAGCCCGTCCAGATCCGGGCTCGCCTCGATCTGGCAGCTGAGGCGGGAGCTGTCGCGCCGTTCCTCGGCCATATCCAGCATCGCGTCCTCGAAATCCTCGGGCGCACCGCATTTGTCGGACCAGGCCGGATCCACATAGACATGGCAGGTGGCGCAGCTGAGCGTGCCGCCGCATTCACCGATGATCCCCGGCACATCATGAGCCAGCGCGGCCTGCATCAGGTTCTGCCCGTTTTCCGCTGCGCCGGTGATCTCTGTGCCATCCGGCAGTTTCCAGGTCACTTTCACTGTCATCTCTCCCCCACTCGGTCCCGCCTGCCGCAGTCAGACAAAATGCACATAGAAATCGCGCATCCCGTCGCCTTCCAGATCGCGGGTCTTGCGCACTTCCTTACGTTTCATGAAGACGTGGTTTGCCACCAGTTCCTCCCCGACTGCCTTTGCCAGAACCGTGTCGCGCTCCAGATCCGTCACCGCGCCTTTCAGGTCGATCGCCGTACCTTCGCGCGCATCGGTGCGGTCAAAACCGTCGCCGGTTTCCATCGGCGGCAGGGAGTAACCCTTCTCGACCCCCAAGAGAGACGCCTGCAGCACCGCCGCCACCGCCGTGTAGGGATTGGCCGAGGCATCGGCCATCCGGTGTTCCAGCCGCGCCTTGGCGCCGCCTTCGGAGCTGATCCTTGTGGTGACGTTGCGGTGATCGCCGCCCCAGTTCTGCCAGTACCCCGACAAGCTGCCGGGCTGCAGCCGCATGTAACTGTTTGCGGTCGGTGCAATCAGACCGGCCAACCCCTTGTGGTGGTGCAGCACACCAGCAAGGCAGCCGCGCGCCAGATCGTTCATGTGCTCGGGCCCGCCACGCGGGCCTGAGGACAGCGCATTGCCGCCCGCCTCGTCCACGAAGGAATAATTGATATGCATGCCCGATCCGCCCGCCTCGGCGATGGGTTTGGGCATGAAGGTCAGCACGATGCCGTATTCCAGCGCGATCTCCCGCGCCATCAGGCGGAACAGCACGATATCGTCCACTGCCTTCACCGCATCATCAAAGGTCAGCGTGTATTCGAACTGGGGGCTGTCGAATTCAGCGGTGATCATATCAAGGCTAAAGCCCATCTCATCCGCCATCGCCCAGATCCGGTCGTTGAACCGCAAGGGGTCAGCAAAAGGGCCGGTGCCATAGACCACGCCACCCGGCGCATCGTATGGCATCAGGCGGCCGTTCTCATCGGCCTGCAGGGCAAAGGCTTCCAGCTCGATCCCCACCTTGGGCTGCAGCCCCTTGGCGGACCAGGCCGCCACTGCCCGTTTCAGCGCCCCACGCGGGCAAAGGGAGAGCGGCTCCCCCGCATCGTCGTAGAGGTCACCCAGCACCACCTTGGTCGAGGCATGCCAGCTGTCGCGGATATCATCGTGCAGCCATTTCAGCTCCATATCCGGCAGGCCCTGTTTGACCAGGGATCCCGGCGCGTCCAGCAGGTCCTTGTCGTAATGGGTGCCAAAGACCGAGCGGCAGAACCGCGTGGCATCGTCACCGATCTTGGAATTGGGGAGGTATTTTCCCCGCATGATGCTGAGGTGATCGCAGAACATCGCGCGCAGGCGGGTCTTCATAGCTCAAGGTCCTTCCTGTTGGACGGGCTGCGGCATCTTTTGCGTGCCGTTATGCCCATATCATTTCACCCAACCACCAGAGGACAGCGGCCGATCTCGGGTGGGTGCGTCAGCGCCCTCCCGTGCGGGAGGTCGGGCGCTGTCCGGGCCTTTGCCCCGGACCAAAGGTTTATCCCAGCCTATGCCGCCTTAACCCGCACCGGCAATTCCTTGATGCCGCCGACAAAGTTGGAGCGCAGGAATTTATGCGGCCCCGCCGCCTCGATATGCGAAATCCGCTTGGCCAGTTCCTGAAACAGCACCGTGACCTCCAGCCGGGCCAACCACATGCCAAGACAGACATGCGGGCCGAACTGCCCAAAGGACACATGCCGGTTGGGGCTGCGCATCAGGTCGACGCGGAAGGGATCACCGAAATAGCTTTCGTCCCGGTTGGCCGAGATGAACCAGTAGAGCACCTTGTCGCCTGCGCGGATCGTCTTGCCGTGCATCTCAACGTCGCGGGTCGCGGTGCGGCGGAAGTAGAGCGCGGGCGTGGCCCAGCGAATGATCTCATCCGCCGCCGTGTCCCACACCGCGCCGCCCGCCTGCATCTGCGCGAGCAGCTCGGGTTGATGGCACATGGCCTGAATGCCAGCCGCAATCGAATAGCGCGTGGTATCGTTGCCCGCTGCAACAAGCAGGCAGAAGAAATTGCGGAACTCGGTCTCGGTGATGGTGGATCCGTCCTTTGCCGGTTCCAGGATCAGGTTCAAAACGCCAGAGGTGTCGCCCTTCTTCGCCTTCGCCTCCATCAACTCCTTGGCATAGACATAAAGCTCTGCCCCGGCGGGGGAGTTGAAGGGCATCATGCGGAATTCATCCGTGTCCATCTTGTCGAGCACATGCGTGGTGAAATCCGGGTCCGTATTGGCAATCAGCGCATCGCCCTTTTCCACCAGCCAGGGCAGGTCCTCCTCCGGCAGGCCCACGACGCGCCCCAGCATCCGCATCGGCAATTGCCGGGCAATTTCCTTGGTGGCGTCAAATGTGCCCTTCGCCAGCGCCTGATCCAGGATCTCGGCACAGAGCGTGCGAATATCCTCTTCGTATTGCGCCATGGTGGTCTTGGAGAAGGCCTTGATCAGCTTCATGCGCACCTTGGAATGCTCCGGCGGATCAGTCTCCTGAAAGGTGCGGCGGGCGAGGTATTCCTCGTAGGACTGATCCTCCATCCGGATACCGCGCGCCGAGGAAAACACCTCGGTGTTCTTGTTCATCGCGGTGATGTCCTCATAGCGGGTGACGGACCAGTAGTTTTCACCGCCCGCGTATTCCGTCCAGTGCAGGGGATCGTGGCGGCGCAGCCGGGCAAAGGTGTTATGCGGCGCGCCATTGGCAAAGGTGTCGTGGCTGCTGAGATCGGCAAAGCCGTCGTCCTGCGGTGTCCAGATCGTCATGAGGGGCTTCCCGAATGGTTGCTTTATGTATATTATTAGACCTCATAAATATGTAAACGAAAATCTTGCGAGGCATATCATGCACTTGGCCATTCTGATGACCAACACGGACGAGAGCGACTTTGCCGCGCACCACCCCAAGGATGGAGAAAAGTTCGCGGACCTCATCCACATGGCCCGCCCCGGCTGGGACGTTTCGGTCTTTTCGGTAAAGGACGGTGTCTTCCCCAAGGACATCGCGGATTTTGACGGTGCTATGATCACCGGCAGCCCGGCCTCGGTCCGCGATGATCTGCCCTGGACCCCGCCGCTGATGGATCTGATCCGGGACATGAACACCCGCAAGCAGCCCCTCTTTGGTGCCTGTTTTGGCCATCAGGCCGTGGCACAGGCCCTTAGCGGCAGCCTTGGCGACAACCCCTGCGGCTGGGTGCAGGGGCTGACATTGAATGCCTTGCAGGACACGCCGCCCTGGGCGCGGGAGCTGCCCGATCCCTTGCGCCTTTATGGGTCTCACAAGGAATGCGTCTGCGCCCTGCCGCAGGGCGCGGTGCAGACAGCCACCAGCAACGGTATGATCGCGGGGTTTACCATCGGCCGCCACATCTGGACCACCCAGCATCACCCGGAAATGAGCCATGGCTTCATCACCGCCCTGACCGAGGAAATGAAGGGCATGTTGCCGAAAGATGTGCATGCGCAGGCTGTGGCAAGCCTTGCCGAGACCTCCGATCAGGCCCGCTTTGCCGAGGCGCTGGCGCGGTTCTTCGAGCAGGGCATCGGCTGAGGCAGCTCAGCCCAGCGCCGCCAAGAGATCCATCACCGTGACCTGATCGAACTGAACATGGGCGGCCATCTCCGCCTCCGCTGCTGCGCTGTCATGCGCCTCAATCAACCCGGCCAGCCTGCGGTGGTCCTTGGCCGATTGCGCGATGGAGCCGGGATAGCGATAGCGCGCCCGGTAATAGGCCATCAGTTTGCGCGCGTTCGTCTTGATCATCTCCACAAGGAAAGGATTGCCCGAGCCAAGCGCGATCACCTCGTGAAAGCGCAGGTTCAGCTGATAGTAGCCATCGGGATCGCCGTCGCCCTTCTCGGCCGCGTGCGCCTCGCAGGCAGAAACAATACACTCCAGTTCCGCGGCTTGAGCCTTGGTCATGCGGCGCGCGGCAAGGCCCGCGGCCTGTCCTTCCAGCTTGGCGTGCACTTCGAGGATGGCGAGGAATTCCTCCAGCGTTGGTTTGAACAACACCGCGCCCTTCCTCGGCAGACGGCGGATCAGCCCGGCGGTCTCCAGCTGGATCAGCACCTCCCGCACTGGCGTGCGCGAGACGTTGTGGCGGGCCACAAGTCCAGCTTCGTCCAGCACATCGCCCGGGCTCAGCCGCCCGGCGTCGATATCGCTGAGGATCGCATTGAGTAGCTGCTCGCTCTGCCCGGCCATGCCCGTTTCACTCTCCTGCCTCTTTGGCTTTTGCCGCAGGATAGGGTGCCCCCCGGCCAGAGGCAACGGCGCCCGACCCGGCAGGCTGACAAGATCAGGCCGGGCCCATCCGCCCTTCGCGCATCCAGAGATACAGCGGCAGCGCAAGGGATAGCCCGACGGTGCAGCCTGCAGGTAGCACCAACCACCAGCGACGCAGACCCAGATCGCGGGCATCTCGCCAGCTCCAGACCCAGAACACCAGCATCGACAAGAGAACATCGGCAGAGAACCCTGTCGCCGCGCCATTGGCAAACAGCCCCCGCAGAAAGGCCGGGATATCAACCCCGTTGAGGGCAAAGAAGGAGCCGAAGAACAGCCAGGGCACCAACGTGCCGATGATGGCTGAAACGGCATAGAATGTGCGCATGTGATTTCTCCTTACGAAGGGGGGAAGGCTCCCACGCCCGCAGGACCACCGGCGGGGCCGGGTCGTCCCTGGCGGCCTTGTGCATGGCACCGTGCTTTGCGCGGCGCCCGGCCCAACGGGCCTGCGTCCTTTTCAAAAGGACCCGGCCGGGCGGGAGCCTCCCCGCATTCTCTGCCCTACTCTGACGGAACAGCGCCCCGGTATTTCGCTGTCAGCTCGGGCGCCAGCTCATCCGGTTCATAGACGCCCAGCAGGATGCCCTTGCGCGGCGCCTTGCCACGGCGGGCGGCAATCTGTTCATCCGACAGGGTAATGCGCTGAGACATGCGCAGCCCCCAGGCCAGCAACCGGTCGTACATCAGGTCGATCACCTCGGCATGCTCGGCGCTGGCGCCCAGATCCACCAGCTCGTCCGGGTCGGTTTCCAGATCGAACAGCATCGGGCGCAGGCCGCCTTCTGCATGCATGAACTTCCAGCGCCGGTCCACCACCATGAACAGCCGCGCATCCTTTGGCGCCAGCCCCAGCGTTTCGCAGATCGGGTTGGTGGCGTAATCGAATTCCGCCACCGCGTGGTCGCGCCACTCGGTTTCCTCCCCGCGCAGCAGCGGCATGAGTGAGCGTCCCTCCAGGATATGCGGCGCCGGAGCGCCGCCTGCGACCTCAAGAAAGGTGGGCAACAGGTCGATCGCCTCCACCAGCTCATCACAGGTAGTGCCCCGGGTGGCGTCAGCCTCGGCGCGCGGATCGTAGATGATCAGCGGCACCTTGATCGACGGTTCGTGAAACAGGTTCTTCTCGCCCATCCAGTGATCACCCAGATAATCGCCGTGATCTGAGGTCACCACGATCATCGTGTCCTTCATCCGCCCGGTCTCTTCCAGCCAGGCGAACAGTCGGCCCATCTGGTCGTCGGCCTGCTTGATCAGCCCCATGTAGGCGGGGATCACCCGCTCGCGCACTTCATCACGCGAGAATGTCTTGCCGATACGGTTGTTCATCATGCCGCCAAAGACCGGATGCGGATCTTCCCGCTCCGCTTCCGAACGCACGGCGGGTAGCACGTGTTCGGGGCCGTACATGTCGTGATAGGGCGCCGGAACGATATAGGGCCAATGTGGCTTGATATAACTCAGATGCGCGCACCAGGGCTGATCGCCCTTCGCCTCAGCCTGCGTGATAAACTCCATCGCCTGGGTGGTCAGCCAGGGGGTTTCGCTGTCCTCCTCGGCGATATTGGCAGGCTTGTCGGCATTGACCATGAACCAGCCCGAGGCGACGTCATTACCCTCGACCCCGGCATTGGCAAAGTCGTTCCATGGGTTTTCGCCGGGATAGCCCTTGGATTTCAGGTATTCGTTATACGGGCTGCGCTTGGCATCGTAGAACCCGTCCGGCCCCTCGGCCCAAAGCCCGTCGTCGCGAATGAATGGATCAAAGCCGCATTCGCTTTGCCGTACCCCGATCACACTGTCGGGCGCCAGCCCCAGACGCTCCATCCCGTCGGCATCGGCCACCATATGGGTCTTGCCGATCAGATGGCAGCCCATCCCGGCGCGGCGCAGGTGATCGCCCATGGTCCATTCCCCAACCCGCAGGGGATAGCCGTTGAACTGCACCCCGTGGCTGGAAGGATAGCGCCCGGTATAGCTGGACATCCGCGACGAGCCGCAGGTCGGCGACTGCACATAGGCGCGGGTAAAGCGCACGCCCTTTGCTGCCAGCGCATCGATATGCGGCGTCTGCAGATGAGGGTGCCCCGCACAGCTGAGGTAATCGAACCTCAACTGGTCAAACATGATGTAGAGAATATTCATCGGCGCTCCCCTCCCGTTGCTCCGCGATTTGTCAGCAAACTATTAAACAGGTGAAGCAAGAAGGCCAGCCGCAAAAGCCTAAGATCAGAGCGCCCGGCCTGTTGCCGCCGCGCCGCAACCGCAGCGCGAAATGCAGGCGCGCCATTTCCACCGCTGCCGGGATGTGATCCCTGTTGCGGCGCAACGGATGCGCAGACAGAAAACGGAAAGCCCCCCATGTCCGCAAAGCCCCAAACCAAACACCTCCTACAGCTGCGCCCGGCAAAAACCACCGATTGCGCCGCGCTGGCGGCGCTGTCGATCGAAGTCTGGACCGGCACCTATCTGCGCGAGGGCGTCAATGACACCTTTGCCGCCTTTGTGCTGGAGGCCTTTACCCCCGCCCATTTCGCCGCGCTACTTCAGGACCCGGGTGAGACGCTGATCGTGTCGCAGAACCGGGTCGGGATCGATGGTTATATCCGGATCACCAAAGATCGCCCCTCACCAGTCGGCGGCACAAAAACCGAGATCACAACCCTTTACGTGCAGCCGCGCCACCACGGGCGGGGCATCGGACAGGCGCTGTTGCGGGCCGGGCTGGACCATTGCCGCGCCAAGGGATTGGGCGCGCCGTGGCTCTCCACGAACTCCGAAAACACTCCCGCCATCGGGTTTTATCACCGTCAGGGGTTTGCCTCGGTTGGCGAAACCGTCTTTGAGATCGACGGCACCGGCTATCCCAACACGGTGCTGCACTACACCGGCGACTGACCGCTCCGGCCCTTTGCCTCAGCCCTCCAGCGCCGCCTGAAGCCGCTCATAGCCACGCAGGAAATCCTCCTTGAAGGCCTGCACCACCGCGCCCGCCGACATGGCCTGCGTCATCAGACCAACGCCCTGCCCGACCCAATAGGTGGCCAGTTCCTGCGCGCCTGCATCGCCTGTCTGGCTCAGCTGGTCGATCCGCGCCAGCGCCGGTTCAGATACCAGCGTCTGCAAGGGCATCGGCAGCGGTTTGGGCGCGCCTTTCCCCTCCCAGGCCTCGGTCCAGCCACTGATGAGCTGGCGCGAGGGCTTGCCGGTGCGCGACCGCGCCCGCACCGTATCGGCGCTGCTGGCCGCCAGCATCTTTTCCTTCACCACCGGGTTGGTCTCCGCCTCGGCGGTCGTCAGCCAGACCGAGCCGCACCAGGCCCCTGCCGCCCCCATCACCATGGCGCCCGCCATCTGCGCGCCGCTGGCGATGCCGCCCGCCGCCAGCACGGGCACATCAGCGCCCATATCGGCGATGGACTGAACCACCTCGGGCACCAGCACCATGGTGGAAATCTCACCCGTGTGCCCGCCAGCCTCTCCGCCTGCGGCGACGATAATATCCACCCCGGCCGCGACCTGCGCGCGGGCGTGCTGCGCCGTGCCAACCAGCGCCGCCACGGCAACCCCATGCGCCTTGCCCATCTCCAGCATATCGGCAGGCGGCACGCCCAGCGCATTGGCAATCAGCGCGATGGGGTGGCGAAAGGCGACCTCCAGACTGCGCCGTGCCCCGTCCGCGCTGATATTGTCGCGAAAGACCAACAGCTCCTGCCGCCGCGCGTCCAGATCTCCGGGATCAAGGCCCTTGTCGCGCAGCACCGAGGCGGCGAATTCCTTATGCCCCTCGGGCACCATGGCAAGGATCTGTTCGTCAGGAATGTCCTGCCCCTTGGCTTCGAACTTATTGGGCACGATCAAATCGACGCCATAGGGCCGCCCGTCCACGTGATCGTCGATCCAGCTTAGTTCCTCTTCCAATTGCTCGGGGCTCATCATCGCGGCGCCAAAGACGCCCATACCGCCCGCATTGGTGACGGCAGCCACCACATCGCGGCAGTGGGAAAAGGCAAAGAGCGGAAATTCAATGCCAAGCTGCTTGCACAGATCCGATTTCATGCCGCGCCGCCTTCCACGTCGATGGAAACCAACAGATCGCCTGCCTTGACCTGTGTGCCTGCGGCGACCGGAACCTCGGCCACCACGCCTGCAGCAGCGGCAAGGATTTCATGCTGCATCTTCATCGCCTCCAGCACCGCGAGGCGGCTGCCCGGCGTGACACTGTCGCCCGCCGCGACGCAGACCTCCAAGAGCGCGCCATGCATCGGCGCGGTGATCTGGCCATCAGCCTCTCCTGCTGCCGCGCTGGCCCCGGCGCGGATGCGCGTGACCTCGAAAATGCGCGCGCCCGTCGCCAGGAAAAGACGGTCGCCCTCCATATGAGTGTGCCGCAGATCCGCGCGGGTGCCATCCACGCACAGCGCGCTGTCCAGCCCGGTCACTTGATGCGACCACTCCCCCCCTGCGACGGTCAAGACACCGCCCGTCTCACTCAGCCGCAGATCATGGACCGCCTCACCGGCAGCGATCTTCAGCCGCGCTTGCAAAGCACCCTGCGCCGACCAGCCAAGAAGCTCGGGCGCAACGCCGCTGGTCTTGGCCATCGCCGCCTGATCACTGCGATAGATCAGCCCCGCCACCAGAGCGACCTCTGCCGAACCAAGCGGTGCGGTCAGATCCCCCGACAGGTGATCGGCGATAAACCCGGTGGTGGCCTGCCCTGCGGCAAACTCGGGATGGGCCAGCACCCTCAGCAGGAAGTCGCGGTTGCTGGCCGGTCCAAACAGCGCCAGATCCTTCAGTGCGCCGATCAGCCGTTCCAACGCCTCGGCCCGGCTGGCCCCATGGGCGATCAGTTTCGCCAGCATCGGGTCGTAATAAGGAGAGACCTCCTGCCCGCTGGCAATCCCCGCATCGACGCGGATGCCCGTGCCAACCGGGGGCTGCCACTGGGCAATGCGCCCGGCCTGCGGCAGGAAATCCTGCGCGGGGTCTTCGGCATAAAGGCGCACCTCGATGGCATGGCCGGTCAGGGTCACATCCTCTTGCGCCACCCCAAGGGGCTGCCCCGCCGCCACGCGGATCTGCAGCGCCACCAGGTCCAGACCGGTGACCATTTCGGTGACCGGGTGCTCCACCTGCAGACGCGTGTTCATCTCAAGGAAGTAGAAGGCACCGCTGTCATCCAGCAGGAACTCCACCGTGCCGGCGCCGACATAGCCAATGGCGCGGGCTGCCTCCACGGCGGCAGCCCCCATGCGGGCGCGCAGATCCGCATCCAGCGCCGGGCTTGGCGCTTCCTCCACCACCTTTTGATGGCGGCGCTGCACGGAACAATCGCGTTCGCCCAGATGGATCGTGTTGCCATCCCTGTCGGCAAAGACCTGAATTTCCACATGGCGCGGGCGGATCACCGCTTTTTCCAGGATCACCTCGTCTGATCCGAAGGCGGACAAAGCCTCGCTTTGCGCCAGCCCCAATGCGCCTGTAAACTCCGCTGGCGCCTCCACCAGACGCATGCCGCGCCCGCCGCCCCCGGCTGCCGCCTTGATCATCACCGGATAGCCGATGCGCGCGGCCTCTGCCTCCAAGACATCCGCCGACTGATCTTCACCCTCGTATCCCGGCACACAAGGCACCCCCGCCGCGATCATGCGGCGCTTGGCGGCGGCCTTGTTGCCCATCAGGGCAATCGCCTCGGCGCCGGGGCCGATGAAAATCAGCCCCGCATCCATGCAGGCGCTTGCGAATTCGGCGCTTTCCGACAGGAAGCCATAGCCCGGATGCACCGCATCCACACCCGCCTCCCGCGCTGCCTCGATCAGTTTTTCCGCCGCAAGATAACTGTCGCCCACAGGCCCCGCTCCAATGCAGATGGCGCGGTCGGCAAAAGCCACATGCGGGCTGCCCGCGTCCGCTTCGGTGTGGACCGCGATGCAGGTGATGCCCATGGCGCGGGCGGTTGTCATGATGCGCAGGGCGATCTCGCCCCGGTTGGCAACAAGGAGTGAGGTAATCTGTGTCATGTCCGTCTCCCCCGTCATGCCCGCGCCACGCCAAAGGCGTTGGGCCGCAGATCGCGCGCCAGCCCTTCGGCGCAGGTGGCAAGGCAAAAGCCGATCACCCGGCGGCTGTCGCGCGGATCGATCATCCCCATGTCGAGCATGTGCCCCGAGGTGTAAAACGCATCCGATTGCCGGTCGAAATGCGCGGTGATCTTGGCCCGCTGGGCGGCAAGGCGCTCCTCATCCACCGGAAATCCCTTGCGCGCGGCGGTGCGGCGGGCGACCTGTTCCATGGTCAGGGCAGCCTGTTCCCCGCCCATCACGCCGGTCATGGCATTGGGCCATGTGAACAGGAAGTCGGCGCCAAAGGCATGGCCGCACATGCCATAGTTCCCGGCCCCGAAACTGGCCCCCACATAAAGTGAGATCTTCGGCACCCGCAGGTTCGTCACCGCCTGAATCATCTTGGAGCCGTGCTTGATCATGCCACCGCGCTCATACTCGGTGCCGACCATGTAGCCGGTGGTGTTGTTCAGAAAGACAACCGGCGTGCCCGCCTGATCCATCGCCTGCAGGAAATGCGTCGCCTTGGTGGCGCCGTCCGGGTCGATGGGTCCGTTGTTGGCGAGGATCCCAACGGGCTGCCCCATAATGCGCGCCTGCAGACACAGGGTTGCAGGCCCATAGCCCGGTTTGAAATCCAAAAGGCGCGAGCCATCGACGATCCGCGCCGCGACCTCGCGCATGTCGTAGGGTTTGCGGTAATCGACCGGCACAACGCCCGCCAGTTCATCGGGGTCGTATTGCGGCGCGTCATAGTCTGGAACCTGCGCAGCCCCCGAAGGCCAGCCCAGCCCCGCCACCACATCGCGGGCGATCTCGATCCCGTGGGCGTCATCCTCGGCGAGGTACTCCACCAGTCCGGTCACCTCGGCGTGCATCTCGGCACCGCCAAGGTCGGCGTCCTTGGCGACCTCTCCGGTGGCGGCCTGCACCAGCGCGGCACCCGCCAGCATAGCCATGCCGTTGCCCTTGACCCCGATCACATAGTCCGACAGTCCCGGCTGATACGCGCCCCCCGCGGTCGATGCGCCATGCAGCACCGTGATCACCGGAATGCCTGCCGCCGAGAGCCGCGCCAGCCCCGCGAACATGCCGCCGCCGTGCGCCCAGAGTTCCACCGTGTAGCGCATCAGATCGGCGCCCGCGCTTTCGACCAGATGGATAAAAGGCAGCTTCTGGCGATGCGCGATCTCCAGCGCGCCCAGCGCCTTGTCCACCGATTTGCCGGTCATCGCCCCCGCGTTGATCCCCGCGTCATCGGCAAAGATCATGCAGCGCACGCCCGAGACATAGCCAATCCCGGTGATGATCGAGGCACCGGGGATCGATGTCTCGGGATCCGGGTCATCCACCAGATAGGACGCCATGTTGTAAAGCTCGACAAAGGGCATGCCGGGATCCAAGAGCGCCGAGACCCGTTCGCGCGGAGAAAGCTGGCCGCGTTTGTCAAAGACCGGGCGGCGCTCATCGGATTTCGCTGCCGCGCGGGCTTCCAATGTGCGCATCCGATCCACCAGCGCCAGCATCTCTGCGCGGTTGGTCTGATAGGCATCGCTGGCCGGGCTGATCCGGCTTTGAAAGACTGTCATGTCACGGCTCCCTGTATCATCTTGCCTTGTCCCGCCCGGCCAACAGGCCGGGCAGCGCCCGTCCGCCCCCATGGGCGGGCGCTTCGCTTCCGCCCGCGGACGAGCTCTGCCCTTCTGGCTGACACCTCGTTATTCATCCCACCCCCTCACCAGATCCGCATCCACCGGCACCGGGGCGGCCAGCAGCAGCTGGGCGTATCCCTTGGCCTGCGGGTCATTGCGCAGGGAGGAGGTGCCGCCCCCGCCCAGCGCGCCATGCAGCAGGATGTTCATCGACGCACTCCCCGGCAGGTAGAACCGCTCAATCCGGCCTTTGGTGAAATGACCAAAGACGCGGGTCAGGTGGTCCGCGTCCAGCGCGGACCAGATCCAGGGCATGAAGGCTGGGCGACGGGCGAGAATGCCAATATTGGCGATGTCACCCTTGTCACCGCTGCGCCCGAAGGCCAGGCGCACGAGCGGCACCTCGACCCCCCTATTCGCTGCCGGAGCAACCGGCAGCGCAGAGCGCCTGGGCGGATCGACGGGCTGCGGCGCAGCGGCCGGGATCTCGATCTCTCCCGCCCCGTCGCGCAGGGTGACCGACACCTGATCCTTTGGCGTGAGGTAGGAAAACAGCGCCAGCACCGGGCTGGGCCGGGGCCGTGTGCCCGCAAAACCTGACAGGCCTGGCGGAGTGGCCAGCCCCAGGCCGGTTGCCTCTTTCATGAAAAGGCCAATGGCGCGGGCATCGATGTGGCGCACCGCGATCTTGGCAGCGACCTCGCGCGCCGGGGCGCTTTGGCGCATCGCGCCGAACTGGCTTTCGGCGCCGATCAGCTCCACGCTGACATCGGTGAAATCGGGCGCGTTCATGCGGGTCAAAGCCGCCCGAGTTCGCGCCAGCGCCGCATCGGCAAAGGCCTGGGCCTTCTCCTCGGCCTCCAGCCCGTAGAAGGTGAAAATATGCCCGCCGCGATAGCCATCGGCATGGGTGAGGCAGGTCTTGTAGTCGCCGGGGACGCCGCGCCCCTTGGCCCCCGCCACATGCACCCGGTTCGGAGCGGTCTCTGTCAGTGTCACATTCGAGAAGTCACAGATCACATCCGGCAGCACGTAGGATTGCGGATCGCCGATCTCATAGAGCATCTGCTCGCCCACCGTGCCGCGCGAGACCAGCCCGCCGGTGCCTTCGGGTTTGGTCACATCAAAGGAGCCATCGGGGCAGACTTCGGCGATGGGATAGCCAATGCGGTCCAGCCCCTGCACCACATCGCGCCAATCGGTGAAATTCCCACCCGTGGCCTGCGGTCCGCATTCCAGGATATGCCCTGCCAGTGACCCGCCTGCGAGCCGGTCCAGATCCTGCGGCGCCCAGCCGAAATGATGGATGCAGGCGCCAAGGGTGACGGCGCTGTCGACGCAACGACCTGTAATGACGATATCAGCGCCCCGGTCCAGCGCGGCGGCGATGGGAAAGGCGCCAAGATAAGCGTTGATGCTGGCGATCTTGTCCTTGGGCGGGAAAGGCGCGCCCGAGAACATCTCGACCGGGCCTGTTGCGGCGATCTCTTCAGCCTGCCCGGTCAGATCGTCGCCTTCGATGGTGGCCACTTTCAACGACAAGCCCTGCCGGGCGATTTCCTCGCGCAGGGCGGCGGCGCAGGCGCCGGGGTTCACCCCACCCGCGTTGGAGATGATCCGCACACCCTGCGCCGCGATCTGGGACAGGTTGGGCGCCATGGCGCCGCTGACGAAATCCGTGGCGTAGCCTGCGCCCGGATCCTTGGCGCGCGCGCGGGCCAGGATCGCCATGGTGATCTCGGCCAGGTAGTCATAGACGATGAAATCCAGCCCGCCCGCTGCCAGCAGCTGCGGTGTGGCCAGCGCAGCATCACCCCAGAAGCCGCTGGCGCCGCCGATGCGCAGAATATCCGCCATGTCCTCTCCCCCGTGACGCAATGCGCCTGTTTCAGGCCTAGCAAAGCTGTCGCGATGTCCTCCGCACCACAACAGACCGATCGTTCTGTTTCAGCCTGCCTGAAAGCGCAGGCAGGCCGCAACAGAAAATCCGCGCCGATGGAAAAGGACGTTAAGTCACTCAGATTTCGACAATGTGTTACAGATTTTCCAACTACATACTTTTTACGTTACATTTTGCTTGCCGCGAATCGCTGCTTTAATGTACACCGACTACACGGTCGGCTAATTTTTGAGCCAAACAGGAGACGCGAACCCCATGGATGCATTCATCTGCGATGCCACCCGGACCCCCATTGGCCGCTACGGCGGCGCCCTCAGCCAGGTCCGCACCGACGATCTGGCCGCTGCCCCGATTGCCGCGCTGGTCGCGCGCAACCCGGACGTGGACTGGGCCAGCATTGACGATGTGATCTTTGGCGATGCCAACCAGGCCGGGGAAAGCAACCGCAACGTGGCCCGCATGGCGGCCCTGCTGGCAGGTCTGCCGGTGGATGTGCCCGGCACCACCATCAACCGCCTATGCGCATCCGGCATGGACGCGGTGGGCATGGCCAGCCGTGGCATCCGCGCCGGAGACTATGACATGGCCATCGCAGGCGGCGTCGAAAGCATGAGCCGCGCGCCCTTCGTGATGCCCAAGGCAACCAGCGCCTTTACCCGTGCCAACGCGGTTTACGACACCACCATCGGCTGGCGCTTCGTGAACAAGAAGATGCACGAGATGTACGGCACCGACTCGATGCCGCAGACCGCTGATAACGTTGCAGAAGATTATGATATCTCCCGCGAGGATCAGGACGCATTTGCCGCCCGCAGCCAGGCCCGCTGGGCCAGCGCACATGAGGCAGGCGTCTTTGCCGAAGAGATCACCCCGGTCACCATTCCGCAGCGCAAGGGCGATGCCCTGGTCGTGGACACCGACGAACACCCCCGCCCTGGCACCGGCGCCGACAAGCTGGCGAAGCTGAAGGGCGTCAACGGCCCGGACAAGAGCGTGACCGCAGGCAATGCCTCGGGCGTCAACGACGGCGCCGCCGCCATCCTGATGGCGAATGAGGCAGCCGCGGCCAAGAACGGCCTGAAACCGATGGCCCGCATCGTCGGCATGGCCGCCGCCGGGGTCGAACCCCGCGTGATGGGCATCGGCCCGGTCCCCGCGACGCAAAAGGTTCTGGCCCGCACCGGCCTCACCATCGACCAGATGGACGTGATCGAACTCAACGAGGCCTTCGCCTCGCAGGGGCTTGCGACCCTTCGCGCCCTTGGCGTGGCGGACGATGCGCCCCATGTTAATCCCAATGGCGGCGCCATCGCCATCGGCCATCCGCTTGGCATGTCGGGCGCCCGGCTGGTGCTGACCGCCGCCTATCAACTGCAACGTACTGGCGGGCGCTACGCGCTGTGCACCATGTGCGTTGGTGTCGGACAGGGCACCGCCCTGATCCTTGAACGTGTGTAATCAGTAAGGGAGGAAACGCGCTATGTATGCTCAGATGGTGAAATCCGAGGCCACGCAAGACGACCCCGAAAAACTCGCCGCCTTTCAGGCGCGGATCGACCGGGGCGAAAAGATCGAGCCCAAGGACTGGATGCCCGAGGGCTATCGCAAGACGCTGATCCGCCAGATCGGCCAGCACGCCCACTCGGAAATCGTCGGTCAGCTGCCCGAAGGCAACTGGATCACCCGTGCCCCGACGCTGGAGCGCAAGGCGATCCTGCTGGCCAAGGTGCAGGACGAGGCGGGCCATGGTCTGTATCTTTACTGCGCGGCGGAAACGCTGGGTGTGTCCCGTGACGAGCTGACGGAAATGCTGCTGGATGGCCGCATGAAGTATTCCTCGATCTTCAACTACCCGACGCTGAACTGGGCCGATATCGGCGCAGTGGGCTGGCTGGTGGACGGCGCCGCGATCATGAACCAGGTGCCGCTGCAGCGGACCTCGTTCGGCCCTTACAGCCGCGCCATGATCCGGGTCTGCAAGGAAGAAAGCTTTCACCAGCGCCAGGGCTATGACGCCATCCGCAAGATGGCAGAAGGTACCCCTGAGCAGAAGAAGATGGCGCAGGACGCGCTGAACCGTCTGTGGTTCCCGTCGCTGATGATGTTCGGTCCCTCGGACAAGGATTCGGTGCACTCGGCGCAATCGATGGCCTGGAAGATCAAGATGAACACCAATGACGAACTGCGTCAGAAGTTCGTCGACCAGACCGTGCCGCAGATCGAATTCCTGGGTCTTGAGCTGCCCGATCCCGGCATCAAGTGGAACGAGGAACGCGGTCACTATGATTACACCGATCCCGACTGGTCGGAGTTCTTCGACGTGATCCAGGGCAACGGCCCCTGCAATACCGACCGTCTGGCCGCGCGCAATGACGCCTGGAAAGACGGCGAATGGGTCCGTGACGGCCTGCTGGCCCACGCCCAGAAGAAGGCCGCGCGCAAACACGCCGCCGAATAACCGACCCAAGCCTTATCTGCCCCCTGCCCAGTCCATCATAGACCTGCCGCAGGGTGGCCCCTCAGCCAGGAGGAACACCCCATGAAACATGAATGGCCCCTTTGGGAAGTCTTTATCCGCGGTCAGCATGGCATGAGCCACCGCCACGTCGGATCGCTGCACGCGCCGGACGCCGAAATGGCGATCAAGAACGCCCGCGACGTCTACACCCGCCGCAACGAAGGCGTGTCGATCTGGGTGGTCGAGGCGAACAATATCGCTGCCTCCTCGCCCGGCGACAAAGGCCCGCTGTACGAGCCGTCGGAATCCAAGGTCTACCGTCACCCGACCTTCTTTGACATCCCCGAAGAAGTGGGAGCGATGTGATGACCCGCGAGGAAGCCTTTACTCAGTTCCTTTTGCGGATGGGTGACAACACCCTGATTCTGGGCCATCGCGTCAGCGAATGGTGCGGCCACGCGCCGGTTCTGGAAGAGGATATCGCGCTGGCCAATACCGCGCTCGACCTCATCGGCCAGACCCAGATGTGGCTTGGCCTTGCGGGCGAAGTGCAGGGGGAAGGCAAGAGCGCCGATGACCTCGCCTTCCTGCGCGATGTCTGGGATTTCCGCAACGTGCTGCTGGTCGAAGTGCCGAACGGCGACTTTGGCCGCACCTTGATGCGCCAGTGCCTATTTGATGCCTGGCACTCGATCCAGCTGGGCCATCTGATGAAATCCAGCGACGAACGGGTTGCCGCGATTGCCGCCAAGGCCAGCAAGGAAGTCGCCTATCACCTGGAACGTTCGGCCGATACGGTCGTGGGGCTGGGTGATGGCACCGAAGAAAGCCACCGCCGCATGCAGGAGGCGCTGGATTATCTCTGGCCCTATGTGGGCGAGATGTTCCAGTCCGACGACGTGGACGCGGAGATGGTCAAGGCGGGTATCGCGCCCGATCCGGCCAGCCTGCGGGATGACTTTGATGCGCTGATCGGCCGGATCATGGGCGAGGCAACGCTGACCATCCCGGACAGTGCCTTTGGTCACAAGGGTGGGCGCACCGGTAAGATGCACACCGAGCATCTGGGCCACCTTCTGACCCATATGCAGTGGCTGCAGCGCGCCTATCCCGGCGCCAAGTGGTAACGACAACCGCATCACAGTAAGGGCACCCCCGACCTCGGGTGGGGGTGAAGCCCCCTCCCGTGGGGGAGGTCGGGGGCTGCCCGGCCTATCGACCGGGCAAAGCCAAAGTGGAGTGAGCCACATGAGCCAAACAGTAGACAAGCCAAGCGTGGAGCAGATCTGGGAATGGCTGGACGCCGTGCCCGATCCGGAAATCCCGGTGATCTCTCTGGTCGATCTCGGCATCATCCGCGGTGTCGCCTGGGATGGCGATACGCTGGAAGTGGCCGTCACCCCGACCTATTCGGGCTGCCCGGCGACGGCGGTGATCAACATGGATATCGAAACCGCCCTGCGCGATCACGGGGTCGAGGACATCCGCCTCAAAACCCAGATCGCCCCGCCCTGGACCACCGACTGGTTGTCGGAAAAGGGCCGCGCCAAGCTGGAAGAATACGGCATCGCTCCGCCCCAGGCCGCAGGCGGCCCGGAAAAATGCCCCCATTGCGGCAGCAAGAACGTCACCCGTGTGAGCCAGTTCGGCTCCACCCCGTGCAAGGCACACTGGCGCTGTCAGGACTGCCTCGAACCTTTTGATTATTTCAAGTGCATCTGAGGAGACCTCCATGGCGCGCTTTCACGATCTAGAAGTCACCGATGTCCGCAAGACGATCCGCGATGCGGTTGTTGTCTCCCTGAAGCCCGCCAATGGCGCGGCGGCGGAGTTCGATTTCACCCAAGGCCAGTACCTGACCTTCCGCCGCGATTTTGATGGCGAGGAGCTGCGCCGCAGCTACTCGATCTGCGCGGGCAAGGAGGACGGCATCCTGCAGGTCGGCATCAAACGCGTCGATGGCGGCGCCTTTTCGACTTGGGCCAATACCGACCTGAAACCCGGTGACACCCTACAGGCGATGGCGCCGATGGGCACCTTCTTCACGCCACTCGATGCTGGCGCCGAAAAATCCTACCTCGGCTTTGCCGGCGGATCGGGCATCACCCCGGTGCTGTCGATCCTGAAGACCACCCTGGCGGCCGAGCCAAATTCGACCTTCACGCTGGTTTACGCCAACAAGGGCGTCAACACGATCATGTTCCGCGAGGAGCTGGAGGACCTGAAGAACCTCTACATGGGGCGCTTCAACGTCATCCACATTCTGGAAAGCGATGCGCAGGAGATCGACCTCTTCACCGGTCTGGTGACCGAGGAGAAATGCGCCCAGCTGTTCGAGCACTGGATTGATATCGACAACGTCGACACCGCCTTTATCTGCGGGCCGGAACCGATGATGCTGGGCATCGCCGCAGCGCTGCGCACGGCAGGCCTGAAGGACGATCAGATCAAGTTCGAGCTCTTCGCCAGCGCCCAGCCCGGCCGGGCCAAGCGCAAGGCAAGCGCCGCCGATGCGGCCAGCAACGCGAACCAGACCTCTGCCGCGATCACCCTTGATGGCGCCACCCAGACCATCGAGATGGGCAAGGACACCACCATCCTGGATGCGGCGCTGGAGAACGCCATGGACGCGCCCTACGCCTGCAAGGCCGGGGTCTGCTCCACCTGCCGCTGCAAGGTGCTGGAGGGCGAGGTGGAAATGGTCACCAATCACGCGCTCGAAGATTACGAGGTCGAAAAGGGCTACGTCTTGTCCTGCCAGGCCTATCCTGTCACCGATAGGGTGGTCGTGGATTACGATCAGTAATGCATTTCATGGCGCGCCCTTCCGGGCGCGTCTGTGTTTAAGGGCCCGTTTCACAGGGCCGAATTCAGGGAGGATCAGATATGGCCGAGGACATGAGCCTCAGCAGCTATCTTGCGCAGGGCGGCAAGCTCACCAATCCATCCAACGTGCCGCCGCGCTATCGTGCGGAACTCTTGAAACTGATGGCGACCTTTGTCGACAGCGAGCTGGCCGGGGCGGCGGGCTTTGCCGATATCATCAACGAAGGTCCCGGCATCAAGGCCCGCATCGCCGCCGCCAAGATCGTGCTGGAGAAATCCGACAATGCCGACAAGGTGCTGCGCATCATGGGGGAATTCGGCGCCGATACCGAGGCCTACGCCGATCACCACCCCTGGACCGCGCGGCTGACCCGCGATGCCGACATCGGCCAGAGCCGCAGCAAGCACGACATGCGCCTTGCGGTGTTCAACTACCCGCTGGAAGGCTGGCTTGACGCGGTGGTGATGAACCTTCTGATGGGTCGCGCTGTCACGGTGCAACTTGGGGAGTTGTCGCAGGTCTCCTACCAGCCTCTGGCCGAGGCCTTCCGCAGCATCGCCCCGATCGAGCAGCGCCATGCGGAGTTGGCCGAAGAGGGGCTGACCCAGCTGGTAGAGAACGGCGAGACAGCGCAGGCGCAGGAAGCGGTGGACTACTGGTGGCCCCGCGTTGCCGCCTCTTTCGGCTCGCAAACCTCGGAGAAATTCGACGGGCTGCGCGCGATGGGCCTGCGCCATGACACCAATGCCGAGCTGCACGACCGCTGGGCCGCAGACGCGGGTGCGATCCTTGGGAAGCTGGGCCTGACACCGGGCAACTGAGCCGCTCCGGTCCCCCAATCCGGCGCAGGTCCCGACACAGGGTCCTGCGCGGTCTCCCAGAAAAGCGCCCATATAGTCAGGCGGGCATGCAGGCGGGGCACTCCCGCCCGGACGCTGCGCATCACAGATGCGCCTTGTCCCCTTGGGCCGGGCGCGTGCCGGGCGGCGCGCGCAAAGCGCCCGATCCTCGGTGTTTTCCCATTTGTTTCGCGTGCGAAACAGCTTGCCAGCTCCTTGTCCCGGCGCGCAGTGGCAACGCAACACCTCCACAGCCCCCACACACCCATGTGCAAAGAAGCGCCGACCGGGCACTGGACCTTGCCGGAAGAGCCTCCTAGTGTCCCGGGGACGCAAGACATTTTGAAAGGCCCCGATCATGGCAGCTGGCAGCACCATCCACACCTACTTCAACGGTCAGTGGCACGACGGGGACGTGCCAATCATGTCCGCCGCCGACCACGCGGCCTGGCTTGGCTCTTCGATCTTTGACGGGGCGCGGCTGTTTGACGGGGTGACGCCGGATCTGGACCTACACTGCGCCCGCGCCAATGCCTCGGCCTCGGCGCTGATGATGAAACCAACCGTCTCGGTCGAGGATATGGTGGAGATCACCCGCGAGGGGCTGAAACGCTTTGCCCCCGGCGCTGCGGTCTATATCCGCCCGATGTACTGGGCCACCGATGGCGATGCGACGATGATTGCGCCCGAGCCGGAGACCACCAAGTTCGCGCTCTGCCTGGAAGAGATCCCGATGGCCCCGGCGGATGCCAGCGCCACCCTGACCCGCACCCAATACCGCCGCCCGGTGCTGGAAAACGCCGTAGTCAACGCCAAGGCCGGCTGCCTCTACCCCAACAATGCCCGTATGCTGCGCGAAGCCCGCGCCAAGGGCTTTGCCAACGCGCTGGTGCAGGACGCCATGGGCAACGTGGCCGAAACCGCCACCGCAAATATCTTTATGGTGCGCGACGGAGAGGTCTTTACCCCCATTGCCAATGGCACCTTCCTGGCCGGGATCACTCGCGCCCGCCATATCAAGAACCTGAAGGCAGACGGTGTCCCCGTGCATGAAACCGTGCTGAGCTTTAAGGACTTTGAGGAGGCCGACGAAGTCTTCATGTCCGGCAACATGAGCAAGGTCACCCCGGTCACCGCTTTCGACGACCGTCAGTATCAGATCGGCCCCATGGCCCGCCGCGTGCGCGAGATGTATTGGGACTGGGCTGCCACACATGGGTGAGTGGCGGCAAAGCTTTCTGACCATCGCCGTCGGCGGGGTCGGAGCTTTGATCGCCTCCCTGATCCATATGCCGATGGCCCTGCTGGCCGGGCCTGCCATCGCCGTCAGCCTTGCCGGGCTCTGGGGCGCGCCCATGGATATCGCGCCCCGGCTTCGGGATGCGGCGTTTCTGGTGATGGGGCTCAGCATCGGCTCGATGGTCAGCCCCGAAAGTTTTGCCGCCATGATGCGCTGGCCAGTGGCCTTTGGACTGCTGGCGGCCCTGACCATTGTCACGCCTTTCGCCGGGCGCAGTCTGGTGCCCCGCATCCTGCCGTTTGAACGGCACGAATCCTTTCTCGCCGCCGCGCCCGGACATCTGGGGCTGGTGATCGCGCTGGCGGACAGCCTGTCTCTCTCCCTGACGCGGCCGATGGTGCTGGCCTCGATCCGGCTGATGTCGCTGACCCTGCTGGTGCCGCTGGGGGCCACCCTTGCGGGGATGGAGATCGGCTTTGGACTGCCGGGCAGCGCCGCCGTGACACCGCTGGGCTGGATCGCGATCCAGATCGCCATCGCCCTTGCCATCGCGCCGCTGCTGCGCCGGATCAAACTGCCCGCCCCGACGCTGATCGCCGGGATAACCGTCGCTGCGACGACCCATCTTGGCGGCTGGACTGCGGGCGGGTTGCCCGGCTGGGGGGCGCAGGGCGCGCTGATCCTGATGGGCAGCCTTATCGGGGGACGCTTTACCGGCATGAGCTGGCGCGAATTGCAGGGCAGCCTGCTGGCGGGCGGCGTGATCGTCCTTCTGACCTGCGGGCTGGCAGCGGTAGCAGCACTGCCAGCGGCCTATCTGTCGGGCCTGCCGCTGTTGGATGTGCTGCTGGGATTTTCCCCCGGCGGGCTGGAAACCATGATCATTCTCGGCGCCGCGCTTGGCGCCGATCCCACCTTTGTCGCGGCGGCGCATCTGTTCCGCCTGATGGTGCTGGCGGTGGTTCTGATGCTCTACGCAACCCGGGTTGCCAACAGCGCCGCACTGAAAAGCGATGGACAGGACGCGGCCCCTCGGGCAGATTGATCAGGATTGTGGAGGCTACAGATGCGCAAATTTCTGGTTGTGCTGGATGACAGCCGTGAATGCCTGAACGCCATGCGGTTCGCCGCGATGCGGGCGGCCCGCACCGGTGGCGGGGTGGCGATCCTGTCAGTGATCCCGCCCGATGAATTCAACCACTGGATCGGCGTGGGCGAAGTCATGCGCGAAGAGGCCCGCGAACGCATCCATGCCCATTTCGAGGTTTTCGCCAAATGGATGCGCGACCGTCAGGGGGTGGATCCGGAGCTGATCATCCGCGAAGGCGAGGCCGTGCCCGAGATCCTGGCCCAGATCGAAGCCGATCCCGACATCGGCGTTCTGGTGCTGGGCGCGGGCACCGACCGCAAGGGGCCGGGGCCGCTGGTAAACCAGCTAAGCAAGACCTCGGGCAGCCTGCCGGTGCCAATCACCATCGTGCCGGGCGATCTGTCCAAGGACCGGCTGGAAGCGATTACCTGAGCCCCCAATTGCTGCCGCTGTTCCCTGATGCACAGGTGGCTTTGGCAATTTAGAACCGTTCCAAACCTTGACTTGTGCGGCCACGGCGCGCATATCTCCTGCAGACCAACGGAGACCCGAAATGTTCATTCAGACCGAATCCACGCCCAACCCGGCGACGCTGAAATTCCTTCCGGGACAGACCGTTCTGGAGGCAGGCACCGCCGATTTCGCCAGCCCCGAAGCGGCAGAGAGCTCTCCTCTGGCCAGCCGCATCTTCGCCGTCAGCGGCGTCACCGGCGTGTTCTTCGGCAATGATTTCGTCACCGTCACCAAGGCCGACGACGTCGAATGGGATCACATCAAACCTGCCATCCTGGGCGCGGTGATGGAGCATTACCAATCCGGCCAGCCGGTGATCAGCGCAGGTGGTGAGCAGGCCTCGGGCCACGCCGAACACAGTGGCGAAGACGGCGAAGTTGTCAACCAGATCAAAGACCTCCTGGACAGCCGCGTGCGCCCGGCCGTGGCCCAGGATGGCGGTGACATCACTTTCCACGGCTTTGAACGCGGCGTCGTCTACCTGCACATGCAGGGCGCCTGCGCGGGCTGCCCTTCCTCGACGCTGACCTTGAAAATGGGTATCGAGAACCTGCTGCGCCACTACATCCCCGAAGTCACCGAGGTCCGCCCGGTCGCCGTCTGAGCGGCAGGACAGACCCGTCGCCGTGCTGGCGACCTGAAAGGACAGAGGATGACAACCGAACCACTGGTTCTGGGCTTTGACACATCGGCCGCGCATTGCGCGGCCGCTTTGTTGCGCGGTGACACCCTTGTTGCCGAGGCGCTGGAGCCGATGGCACGCGGGCAGGCCGAACGGCTGATGCCGCTGCTGGAAGAGGTGCTGGCGACAGGCGGCGCCACATGGGCGGATCTGGATGCCATCGGTGTTGGCGTCGGCCCCGGCAATTTCACCGGTATCCGCATTGCCGTTTCCGCCGCCCGAGGTCTGGCGCTGGGTCTTGGCGTTCCGGCCGTGGGCATCGACGGTTTTGACGCCCGCGCCGCCACAGGAACCCTGCCCGGCATTCCCGCCCCGCGTGATCAGGTCTATGCCGCCCTGCCGGATCAGGCACCGCGTCTGATGCCCCGCGAGGAAGCTGAAGAGGCCGCGCGCGGTGCCGGGCTGACCTTTGCGCCCGAGGCCTCTCCCGCAGGGCTGGCCGAGGCGATCGCGCGTCTGGCAGCCGCCCGGATGGATCAGGACACAGCCGCCCCCGCGCCCCTCTATCTGCGCGCTGCCGATGCCGCGCCCGCGCGCGATACTCCGCCTGCGCTGATCGATGGCTGACGCCGTGGCCTCTGCCCCAGCCACAGACGACATGGCTAGGACACACGCGGCGGCCTTTACCCAGTCGCGCCCATGGAGCGCTGCGGAATTCGCCGACCTCCTGGACAGCCCCCTGACCTTTGCAATCGGTGATGCCCGCTGTTTCGCCCTTGTCCGCGTCATCGCGGATGAAGCCGAGTTGCTGACCATCGCCACCCACCCCGCGCACCAGCGCCAGGGTCTGGCCCGGCAGGTGATGCAGGACTGGCAGGATCTCGCCCGCACACGCAGCGCCACCGAAGCCTTTCTGGAGGTGGCCGCCGACAATACCGCGGCGCAGGCGCTCTACCAGGCATGCGGATTCGCCACTTGCGGCACCCGGCCCGGTTATTATGCCCGCAAAGGCGCCGCCCCTGTGGACGCGGTGCTTATGCGGTGCAGCTTACGTTAGGCCACCCGTATGGAATTCCACCGTTTGGTCAAAAAGCGGTTGACCCTGCCGCGATGCTGCGGGCTAAATTGCCGCACCTCTATTCGTCCCGGTCACATAACGCACCGGGCAGCCCAACGGCGGCTGTGACAATCATAAAACACAACTGGGAGTATTCTAATGAGCCTGATGAAAACCCTGATGGGCGGCTCGGCCGCACTGGCCGTCACTGCGGGCGCGGCCCTGGCGGATCCGGCGCTGATCTTTGACCTTGGCGGCAAATTCGACAAATCCTTCAACGAAGCGGCGTTCATGGGCGCAAAACGCTGGGCAGACGAGACCGGCGGCAGCTTCCGCGAGATCGAACTGCAATCCGAGGCCCAGCGCGAGCAGGCCCTGCGCCGCTTTGCCGAAGCGGGCTCCAACCCGATCGTGATGGCAGGCTTTGCCTTTGCTGACGCTCTGGGCCAGGTGGCTGCCGACTACCCGGACACCAAATTCACCATCATCGACATGGTCGTGGACGCGCCCAACGTGCGCTCGGTTGTCTTTAATGAGCATGAAGGCTCCTACCTCGTCGGCATGATGGCAGCTGAGGCCTCCAAATCCGGCACCGTCGGCTTCATCGGTGGCATGGACATCCCGCTGATCCGCAAATTCGCCTGTGGCTATGCCCAGGGCGTGATGGCCGCCAACCCCGACGCCAAGGTGATCGCCAACATGACCGGCACCACCCCGGCGGCCTGGAACGACCCGGTAAAAGGCTCCGAGCTTACCAAGGCGCAGATCAGCCAGGGCGCTGACGTGGTCTATGCTGCGGCAGGCGGCACCGGCGTGGGCGTTCTGCAGACCGCTGCGGATGAGGACATCCTGTCCATCGGCGTGGACAGCAACCAGAACCACCTGCACCCGGGTAAGGTACTGACCTCGATGATGAAACGCGTGGACAACGCGGTTTACGAGGCCTTCAGCGATGGCGCTGACATGGAAACCGGTTTCTCGGTCATGGGGCTGGCCAATGGCGGCGTCGGCTACGCGCTGGACGACAACAACGCACCGCTGGTTTCGGACGAGATGAAAGCCATGGTGGACGCTGCAGCAGCCAAGATCGCCTCGGGCGAGCTGAAGGTGCATGACTACATGTCTGACGACAGCTGCCCGGCGCTGTCGTTCTGATCGGCAACCGCTCTGGCCCGGCCTGAAAAGGCATAGCCAGAGCCCACTTTGCCCGGAGGCTGCCGCAACGCCGCCTCCGGGTTTGGTTTTTCCATCCCATCCGAGGGACGCACCGCCGCACCGGTATCCGCCCCCTGCGCATCACACCGGCATCCCCCCGGTCCGCGCCCCCGCATGTTGAGGAGCCAGAATGACGGCACCAGCGATTGAACTGAAAGGCATCTCCAAGGCCTTTGGCCCCGTCCAGGCCAACAAGGACATCTCCATCAGCGTCGCCCCCGGCACGATCCACGGGATCATCGGCGAAAACGGCGCCGGCAAATCCACCCTGATGAGCATCCTTTACGGCTTCTACAAGGCCGACAGCGGCGAGGTCTGGATCAACGGCAAGAAGACCGAGATTCCCGACAGCCAGGCCGCCATCGCGGCCGGGATCGGCATGGTGTTCCAGCATTTCAAGCTGGTCGAGAATTTCACGGTGCTGGAAAACATCGTGCTGGGCGCCGAGGACAGCGGGCTGTTGATGCCCTCGCTGACCCGCGCCCGCAAGGAACTGAAGGCGCTGGAAGAGGAATACGAACTCTTCGTGGACCCGGACAAGCGCATCGACGAGATCGGCGTCGGCATGCAGCAGCGTGTGGAGATCCTGAAGGCGCTGTACCGCAAGGCCGAGATCCTGATCCTGGACGAACCCACCGGCGTTCTGACCCCGGCAGAGGCCGACCAGCTGTTCCGCATCCTCGACCGCCTGCGGGCCGAGGGCAAGACGATCATCCTGATTACCCACAAGCTGCGCGAGATCATGGAGGCGACCGACACGGTCAGCGTCATGCGCCGCGGCGAAATGACCGCAACGGTAAAAACCGCCGAGACCAGCCCCGAACATCTGGCCGAGCTGATGGTGGGCCGCAAGGTGCTGCTGCGCGTGGACAAGGTCCCCGCCAAGCCCGGCAAGCCGATCCTGGAAGTCGAGAACCTGCGCGTCGTGGACGAGGCAGGCGTCGAGCGCGTCAAGGGCATCGACCTCAATGTGCGCGCCGGAGAGATCCTCGGCATCGCCGGTGTGGCGGGCAATGGCCAGTCAGAGCTGCTGGAGGTGCTGGGCGGCATGCGCCCCGGCACCGGTACGATCCGCCTCAATGGCACGCCGCTGCCGCTGTCTGGCGCCGGATCGGACGGGCGGGCACGCCGCGCCGCCCATGTGGCCCACGTCCCCGAAGACCGCCAGCGCGAAGGGCTGATCATGGATTTCCACGCCTGGGAAAACGTCGCCTTTGGCTATCACCACGCGCCGGAATACCAGCGGGGCCTTCTGATGGACAACGCCGCCCTGCGCGCCGACACCGCTGCGAAGATGGAGAAATTCGACGTGCGCCCGCCGGATCCCTGGCTGGCCGCCAAAAGTTTTTCCGGCGGCAACCAGCAGAAGATCGTCGTCGCCCGTGAAATCGAGCGCAATCCCGACCTCTTGCTGATCGGCCAGCCCACCCGCGGCGTCGACATCGGCGCCATCGAATTCATTCACAAGCAGATCGTCGCCCTGCGCGATGAGGGCAAGGCGATCCTTCTGGTCTCGGTCGAGTTGGAAGAGATCCTGTCCCTGTCTGATAGGGTGGCGGTGATGTTTGACGGTATGATCATGGGCGAACGCGCCGCCGATCAGACCGATGAAAAGGAACTGGGCCTTCTGATGGCCGGTGTCGCGGGGGAGGCCGCGTAAATGGAAAAAATGCCGAAATGGGCCGATGTGGTCCTGATCCCGCTGATCAGCCTGATACTGGCGGCCCTCCTCTCTGCCCTCGTGATCCTGGCCATCGGCGAGGATCCGATTGCTGCGGTCAAGATGATGGTAACCGGCGCGCTCGGCTCCACCTATGGCTGGGGCTACACGCTTTATTATGCGACCAATTTCCTGTTTACCGGCCTTGCCGTCGCCGTCGCCTTCCACGCCCGCATGTTCAACATCGGCGGCGAAGGTCAGGCGATGCTGGGGGGGCTTGGCGTTGCGCTTGTCTGCCTTTACATCCCCTGGCCGCACTGGTCGCTGGCGCTGATCTTTGCCGCCCTCGGGGCCGCCCTGTTCGGGGCCGCCTGGGCTGCCATCCCGGCCTACCTTCAGGCCAAGCGTGGCAGCCATATCGTGATCACCACCATCATGTTCAACTTCATCGCCGCGGCGGTATTGAACTACATGCTGGTCAACGTGCTGAAGCCCGCAGGCGCCATGGACCCGGCCACCGCGCGCTTTGCCGAAGCCGTGCACCTGCCAAGCCTGCACGAGTTGCTGGTGCCCTTTGGGATCAATTTCTCGAAATCCGCCCCGGCAAACGTCAGCCTGCTGGTGGCCGTCGCCGCCTGTTTTGCCGTCTGGCTGTTGATCTGGCGCACCCGGCTGGGGTACGAGATTCGCGCCTATGGTCACTCCGAACCCGGCGCGCTTTATGCCGGGATCTCCCCGGTAAAGATCACCATGATCGCCATGCTGATCTCGGGCGGGCTTGCCGGCATGATGGCGATCAACAACGTCATGGGCGAGGCCGAGCGTCTGGTTTTGAACTCTACCGAGGGCGCCGGTTTCATCGGCATCGCCGTGGCGCTGATGGGGCGCAACCATCCCTTTGGCGTTTTCCTGGCTGCCATCCTCTTTGGCTTCCTCTATCAGGGCGGCGCGGAACTGGCGCTCTGGACCTCGATCCCGCGCGAATTGATCGTCGTCATTCAGGCGCTGGTCATCCTCTTTACCGGCGCGCTGGACAATATGGTGCGGATACCGCTTGAAAAAATCTTCCTTGCATTGCGGAAGGAGAAAGCCTGATGGAATTCCTGACCATCATTCAGGTGCTGGACAGCACCGTCCGTCTGGCGACGCCGCTGCTTCTGGCCTGCCTGGCCGGCCTGTTCTCAGAGCGCGCGGGCATCTTTGACATCGGCCTTGAAGGCAAGATGCTGATGGCCGCCTTTCTGTCCGCTGCCGTCGCCGCAATCACCGGCAATGTCTGGCTGGGGCTGCTCGCGGGCATCGCCTCCTCGCTGGTGCTGGCCGGGCTGCACGGGGTGGCCTCGATCACCTTTCGGGGAAACCAGCTGATTTCCGGCGTTGCCATCAACTTCCTTGCCGCCGGCATGACCGTGCTGATCGCGCAGGACTGGTTCCAGCAGGGCGGACGCACGCCTTCGCTGCTGACCGAGGGCCGCTTTGGCGGGATCGAGCTGCCCTTTGCCATCGGCCCCAGCGATGCCGAGGCCACGGGCCGCCCCCTGTCCAAGCTGATCGCCGAGGCAGGCCCGCTGCATCAGGTCTATTCCGAGCTGCTCTCCGGGCACTCCATCCTCGTCTATGCCGCCTTCCTCGCGGTGCCGCTCACCTGGTGGGTGCTGTTCCGCACCCGCTTTGGCCTGCGTCTGCGCGCGGTCGGGGAAAACCCGGCAGCGGTGGACACGGCCGGTGTTTCGGTGGTGGGGCTGCGGTTCGCCGCGGTTGCGATCTGCGGCCTTCTGTGTGGCATCGCGGGCGCCTATCTGGCCACGGCCCTGCAGGCTGGTTTCGTGAAAGACATGACCGCCGGGCGCGGCTTCATCGCGCTGGCCGCGCTGATCTTTGCCAAATGGCGGCCGTGGCACGCGATGGGCGCCTGCCTGCTGTTCGGCCTGTTGCAGGCCGTCGCGCTGCGGTTCCAGAATATCGAACTGGGCAGCGTTACCATCCCGGTGCAGGTGATGGACGCCCTGCCCTATATCCTGACCGTGGTGATCCTGGCCGGTTTCGTCGGCAAGGCCATTCCGCCCCGCGCCGGCGGCGCGCCTTATGTGAAGGAGCGCTGAACAGGGTTCAAGACACCCATTCCGTCTGCTGAAGCCGCCCGGCCCCCGCGCCGGGCGGTTTTGCATTTTGGCCGCGCTCTTCCCCCCATCCGGGGTGATAAGTCCAGATTGGTCCCGATTATCGGTCCTGAATGCTGCGGGGCGGCATCGCCAGTTGATTTTGCACCGGCAAAGGGGTCTAAATTGAGTATGCAGATCTACCTTCCCATCGCCGAGGTTTCGGTCAATGCCTTCCTTCTTCTGGGGCTGGGTGGGCTGGTGGGTATCCTTTCGGGGATGTTCGGCGTCGGCGGTGGTTTTCTGATGACACCGCTGCTGTTCTTCATCGGCATTCCGCCTGCTGTGGCGGTTGCGACCGAGGCCAACCAGATCGTCGCCTCCTCCTTTTCCGGCGTCCTTGCCCATTTCCGAAGGCGCACCGTTGATATCAAGATGGGCCTTGTGCTGCAGGCCGGTGGTCTGCTTGGCGCCGCGCTCGGCGTGGTGGTTTTCAACCATCTGAAACAGATGGGTCAGGTCGATCTGCTGGTGAAACTCTGCTACGTCGTCTTCCTTGGCGTCGTTGGCGGGCTGATGTTCATCGAAAGCCTCAGCGCCCTGCGCAAATCCCGCAAATCGGGCGGCGCGCCCGCTGCGCGGCGGCAGCGCAGCTGGGTGCATGCCCTGCCCTTCAAGATGCGGTTCCGCACCTCCGGGCTTTATATCTCGGTGATCCCGCCGGTTCTGGTCGGCGTCGCTGTCGGCATCCTGGCCGCGATCATGGGCGTGGGCGGCGGTTTTATCATGGTGCCCGCGATGATCTATATCCTCGGCATGCCGACCAAGGTGGTGGTCGGAACCTCGCTGTTCCAGATCATCCTCGTCACCGCCTTTACCACCATGCTGCACGCCACCACCAACTTTACCGTGGACATCGTGCTGGCCGTGCTCCTATTGGTTGGCGGCGTCGTCGGGGCACAGATCGGCACCCGCATCGGCACCTATCTCAAGGCCGAACAGCTGCGGATCCTGCTGGCACTGATGGTGCTGCTGGTCTGCGGTAAACTGGGGCTTGAGCTTCTTATTCAGCCGGACGAGCTGTTCTCGCTCGGCGTGGCAGGAGGTCACTGATGACGCCGCTCTTCCGCCTGTTGCTAATTGCCCTGCTCAGCCTTCCTGCGGTTCTCGCTTCCCCGGGTCGCGCTAACGAGCGCGAAGCGGTTGTGCTTGGCCTCAGCCAGAACCGCGTCGCCATTACCGCCGATTTTGACGGCTCTGAAATCCTGGTTTTCGGCGCGGTGAAACGCGACACTCCGATCCCGGCGGATGCGCCGCCGCTCGAAGTGATCGTCACCGTGTCCGGCCCCTCCGCCCCGGTCACCGTGCGTCGCAAGGAAAAGAAGCTTGGCATCTGGGTCAATGTCGACAGCGTGCTGGTCGATTCCGCGCCCAGCTTTTACGCGGTGGCCACCAGCGCCCCCTTCGGCGCGGTGCTGACGGATATCGAAGACCTGCGCCACAAGGTGTCGGTCGAGCGGGCCATCCGTTCGGTCGGGGCCGCGATGAACATCCGCGGCGCCCAGGATTTTGCCGAGGCCGTGGTGCGCATCCGCCGCGAGGAAGGGCTTTACTCCCTGCGGCCCAGCACCGTCACCGTGGACCAGCAAACCCTGTTCCGCACCGCGATCGACATGCCCGCGAACCTGACCGAGGGCGCCTATACCACCCGCGTCCTGCTGACCCGCGGCGGCGAGGTGGTCTCCAGCTATGAAACCGCAATCGACGTGCGCAAGGTCGGGCTGGAACGGTTCCTCTACGCCCTCTCGCGCGAACGGCCCTTCATTTACGGGATCATGTCACTGGTCATTGCCGTCCTTGCCGGCTGGGGCGCCTCGGCAGCCTTCCAGCTGCTGCGCGACCGGTAGGAGCGTCAATTCATGCCGTTTCGCAGTCTAAACAGCCAGTCGGATTGCCACCTTGGCAATCAGATGTATCGCGCAATGGGACAGCAAGCATGATCGCCTATGTCACCGTCGGAGCTGACGATATCACGCGTGCCAAACAGTTCTATTCTGCCTTCCTACCGGCCCTTGGCTATGGGCTATCGGAGGGGCCTGAAGGTCTAAGCTACGCCCTGCCAGTGGAGCCGGGCCAGTCTCCCGCTCTGCCTGATTTCTACGTCAAACCGCCCTTCGATGGAGAGGCGGCCTCGGCTGGCAATGGCGCCATGGTGGCCTTTGAGGCGCGCAGCCAGGAACAGGTGCGCGCCCTCCATGCCGCCGCGCTGGCCGCAGGAGGCACTGATGAGGGACAACCGGGTTTTCGCGCCGCCTATGGCCCCCGGTTCTTTGTCGGCTACTTGCGCGATCCACAAGGCAACAAGATCGCATTGTTTTCCAGTAACCCGAACGAGCCGGGACGAGACGGTTAGCCCAGGTCTTCAAGGGTGACAGGATCACGACCACTCGCAACAGGCACCGCGCCACGCGCGGTGCCGGGCCCAACGGGATGAGAGCTGCGTCCGCAGACCGAAGACGGGCGGGAGCGCTCCCCCGCCATGTCCCCTGCCCTGCCTTGATCAGCCGCGGCCGATATAGGGCATCTTGGTGGCCATCACCGTCATGAACTGCACATTGGCCTCCAGCGGCAATTCAGCCATATGCAGCACCGACCGCGCCGCATCCGCCACATCAAAGGTGTCCATCGGCGCCGCCTCGGGATTGGCCTCGGCATGGCGATGGGCCAGATCCTCTACCATTGGCGTACGTGCATTGCCGATGTCGATCTGCCCGCAGGCGATGTCAAAGGGCCGACCGTCCAGCGAGATGCTGCGGGTCAGCCCGGTGATCGCCGATTTGGTCGCCGCATAGGGGGCCGAGCCGGGACGCGGCACATGGGCGGCGATGGAGCCGTTGTTGATGATCCGTCCGCCCTGCGGTGCCTGATGGCGCATCTGCCGAAAGGCCGCCCGCGCCGCCAGGAACATGCCCGTGAGGTTCACATTGACCGAGGCATGCCAATCCTCCAGCGCGATCTCATCGATGGTGCCGGGCGGCGTGAAGATACCCGCGTTGTTGAACAGCACATCCAGCCGCCCGGCCTGCATGGCAAAGCTGTTGACCGCATGATCCACGGCGGTGGCATCGGTGACATCGGCAGGCAGCACATAGGCCCGGTCGTGCCCCAGCGCCACATCCGCCAGCTTGTCCGCGCGCCGGGCCAGCAGGCCCACGGTCCAGCCTTGGGTCAGGAACTGTTCGGCCACCGCCCGGCCAATGCCAGAGCTGGCGCCGGTGATCAGGATTGTCTTGTTGCTCATAACGCGGTTTCCTCCTCTGCCTCGAGTGTCAGCGCCGCCACCGGTGCGGCGCGCAGATCGTCCACCCGGAGCGGCCCGGTGGGTTTGGCCAGCCGGTTGCGCACCACCCAGATCAGCCGCTCCTGCGCCCGGGTGATCGCCACATAGGCGAGCCGTTTCCACAGCGGCTGACCGGCCTCGACCCGGCCCATTCGCGCGGCGGCGTAGATATCGGGGGCAAAGACCTGCGCGGTCTCCCATTGCGAGCCCTGCGCCTTGTGAATGGTCACCGCCGCGCCATGCAGAAAGGTCGCCCCCATGCGCGCGGCAAAGGGGATGAAGGGTTCTTCCTCGTCCGGTTTTTCGATCTTCACGATGGAAGCGGCCGAGACCTGCGGATCCTCGGCGCCCATCACGTGCAGGCGGGAAAACCCGGGCTTGCGGCCGGGGCCAAGGTAGATCACCTGCGCGCCCTTGATCAGCCCGCGCGCTTCAAGATCCAAACGTTTCTTGCGGTGTTTCAGCGGCAGTTCGATGCCATCGCAGATCAAAGGTTCGCCTTCGATCAGCGCATCCTCGGGGGCGCCATGGACGCTGCGGAAGGCGTTGATCAGGCGGATCCGGGTGTTGTTACGCCAGACCAGCACCGGGGAGCGCGCCATCAGGTCGACCTCGACCCGCTGCCCCCAAACCACGCGCTCGTCGCGGCGGGCGGTGTCTTCGACCATGCGTTCGAAATCTTCGAACCCAAGCTGCGGATCCGCCAGCGCATGGGCGAGGTCCAGAATGGGGTTATCGGCCTCCTGCCGGTGAATGCGGCTCAGCACCAGTTTGCGCGTCTCTGGCAGCCCGTCAAAGACCATGGCGCCGGATTGGTTCACCGGTGCCAGCTGCGCCGGGTCGCCAAACAGCAGCAGGGTCGGGAAAATCTCTTTGAGATCGCTGAACTGGCGGTCATCCAGCATCGAGGCTTCATCGACAAAGCCGATGTCCAGTGGGTCCTCGCGCCGTTTCCAGCCGGTGATAAAATCGGAGCCGCGCAGCCCTGCCGCCGCCAGCGCCCCGGGGATCGATTTGTTGCGCTCGTAAAAGGCCGCCGCGCGCGCCAGCGCCTCTTCGGTCAGACCTTCGATATCAGGCTCTTCGCCGTTTCCGGCCAACCATTCGGCGATGCGTTCGTATTCCGGATCGTAGACAGGCGTGTAGAGAATCCGGTGAATGGTGGTCGCCGGCACCCCACGCAGGCGCAGCACGCTGGCTGCCTTGTTGGTGGGGGCCAGAATCGCAAGGGTGCGCTTGCCGCTTTTCTTGCGACTTTCGTAATCGCCCGACACCACTTCGACGCCGGCATCTTCCAGCGCCTTGTAAAGCTCGGCCAGCAGCAGGGTCTTGCCCGATCCCGCCTTGCCGATCACCGCCATCACCCCGGCATCGCCGCGCGGCGGATGCAGCAGACCATCGTCCAGCTCCACCCCGGCCTGGTGCAAAAGCGCGGTCACGCTGTCAAAAGCGGCGGCCTGATCGTCGGAGAATTGAATAAGCGGCTTTGTCATGGCGCGACCCTACAGCTGCGGGGTCGGCTGCACCAGATGCAACCGGCCCCGTGGCATGTGGGGTCGCAAGACAGACCCGGGTCTTAGCCAGTCAGCGCCATCTGCTTCATCGGGTCGGCACCGCCAAAGGAGCGGTCGAACCACAGCCGCGACAGCTCGGGCGCGATGCCCGCGCGGCTGGCCACCATGTCATAACTGTCCGGAGTGAACTCCCACAGACCGACGTTGATCTGGTCACGGCCTTCTCCCTCGGTGCCCAGAACCTCGGGGCTGGAGCCGATGGCGCGATAGATCCGGATCATCCGACGATCAAAGACACCGACGAAATGGCGGATGCCGAAATTGCGCATGATCTCCCCCCCGCCCAACATCAGCGCACCTGCCACCTTGGACGGCGCATTGCGCGACAGGCAGAACCGGGTGCATTCCCAGATCAGCGGGCTGGTGATCGGGCTGCCGCCAGTGAGATGGCCAAAAATTTCATTCACCATCACGCGCCCGGTGGTCGGCAAAAACCGCATGGAGCCGCCATGGCTGCCATCCGGCATTTCCCAGATCACATAAAGCGGATCCAGCGCATCGTATTGATCGCGTTCCTGTCCGTTGGCATCGACGCTGACCTCCCAGCCCAGACGGGTGCGGAATTGGTCGGCGCGATCCTGAAACATGGAGCGGGCCAGTTCAGGATGTTTATGCAGGTCGTGTCCATAGATATAGCGAAGCATTTTTTCGTCCCCTTTTGCTTGAAATGCAGGGGGAGCTTACGCCCAGAAGGCGATGCGCCAAAGACATTAACGAATTCATAAGATTGGATTTGAGCAGATTTTCGCGCCCGGATCAGACAACGATAAAACCGCAGCTTAATGCGCGGGCAATTGCATGAGTCGTATTCAGCGCGCCGAGTTTAAATCGAGCACTTTCAATGTAAACGCGCAAGGTATGTTCCGAAATTGAAAGCGTTTGTGCGACCTGCGCACGGCTGTAACCAATTGCCAGCAGGGTCAGTGCATCAATTTCCCTTGGCGACAGGGTTTGGGCCTGTTCCGGGCCGCGATCAGGTTCGAATTCCAGCGCTTTGCGGTTGAAATAATGCGCCATCAGAATCAGTTCGCGGCTGTGGGCTTCGGTGAATTCTTCCCAGTCCTCATCTGAGCAATTGTGATTGACGGTAAAGAGCGCGAATTGCCCGTTGGGACCGCGAATCGGAATTGAATAACCCTGATTGCCGACCCCATGCGCCAGCGCGTCTTTCAGAAAAATACGCGCCGATTTGGTGGACCAGTCGAGCCGCTTCCAATCGACCGGATGAAACCGCTGATAACAACCAATAATGACCGGATCGGTCCGCAGATAGCCCTGCTCCAGATAGCGCTGGACCCAGACATCATCATAGGTGCCACAGCCGTATTGCTCGCCTGCGCTATCGACCCAGTGATAGACGATATGATCGATCTCAAAGGCATCCCGGACGCGCTCGGTGATCTTTTGCAGACCCTCAAGTGTCGTGGTGGCATCCAAGTCCTCCAGGATGCCGTCCAGATCTACCGTTTTCCCCATAGGATCGCGTACCGTTGTCATCAAGCTGAGGCGTGATCTCTGCATAAGCAATATCCAGCGCGATATCGAGCTGGTCACCTAGCCTCCCCAGACCTTTTGCAGCGGCAACCTCTCTGAGGTCAACGAGAACGTCCAGAATCCATTCATTTTTTGCCATATCGGCCCCCCCTTGAGCCTATGTCACCCAAGGACAGCCTAATTTTGCGAGAATTTTTCGTATATTCGCAGATTTTCCTTCCCCAGAAATGGTGAGGAAAGCCCAGAGTAACATTCTGAAATTGTTATATTTTAAGATTCAGAAAGCAAAAAAGAGCGAACCACTTGAAATGATTCGCTCTTCTGATTTTCAGCAATAGAAACCCGGCAGGGCGGGATTATTTGCCCGCTTCGAGAACGTCCTCAAGGGTGCGAAGACCAGTCTTGGGCGCCTGCACCAGAACCGACATATTGCCGGGCAGATGTTCGTTGCGCAGCATCTTCATGTGCGCCTCAGGCAGGTCGTTCCAGGTGAACACTTCGGACATGCAGGGATCAAGACGACGCTCCAGCATCAGCTTGTTCGCGGAAGACGCCTGTTTCAGGTGGGCAAAGTGGCTGCCCTGCAGGCGCTTCTGGTGCATCCACATGTAGCGCACATCGAGCGTCAGGTTATAGCCGGTGGTGCCTGCACAGATCACCACCATGCCGCCTTTTTTGCAGACAAAGGTGGAGACCGGGAAGGTCGCCTCACCGGGGTGTTCGAACACCATGTCGACGTTCACGCCCTTGCCGGTGATTTCCCAGATCGCGGCGCCGAACTTGCGCGCTTCCTTGAACCAGGCGGCATATTCCGGGGTGTTGACCGTCGGCATCTGGCCCCAGCAGTTGAAGTCCTTGCGGTTCAGAACGCCCTTGGCACCCAGGCCCATGACGAACTCCCGCTTGCTCTCGTCCGAGATCACGCCGATGGCGTTGGCGCCGGCGGTGTTGATCAGCTGGATCGCGTAGGAGCCAAGACCACCCGACGCGCCCCAGACCAGAACGTTCTGGCCCGGCTTCAGGTCGTGCGGCTCGTGGCCGAACAGCATCCGGTAGGCGGTGGCCAGCGTCAGCGTGTAGCAGGCGCTTTCTTCCCAGGTCAGGTGCTTGGGGCGCGGCATCAGCTGCTGGGCCTGCACATTGGTGAACTGAGCAAAGGAGCCATCGGGAGTTTCATAGCCCCAGATACGCTGGCTCGGCGAATACATCGGGTCGCCGCCGTTGCATTCCTCGTCGTCGCCGTCGTCCTGGTTGCAGTGCACCACGACCTCGTCGCCGACTTTCCAGCGCTTCACCTTGGAACCAACCGCCCAGACGATACCCGCGGCATCGGAGCCGGCGATGTGATAGGGCGCCTTGTGACCGTCAAAGGGCGAGATCGGCTTGCCCAGCGCGGCCCAGACACCATTGTAGTTGACGCCGGCGGCCATCACCAGGACCAGCACCTCGTGGCTGTCCAGCTCGGGCACATCCACCACTTCCTCGACCATGGCAGTGTTCGGCTCACCGTGGCGCTCCTTGCGGATGGTCCAGGCGTACATCTTCTTGGGGACGTAACCCATCGGAGGGATTTCGCCCATCTCATAGAGATCCTTCTCGGGCGCCTCGTAGGACAGAACGTCGGTCTGCGTGTCCAGAGCCATGATGGCCTCCTTCGTTAAAACGGTTTTGCCGCAATGCAGAATCGCGGGTCTACCTAGGGAATAAAAACGGCAAGGTAATAATGCAACCCCATTTGAGGTTGTTTTGTAATTTTATGACCTCGCAAACGCAGAAATTTCCTTGGCGTCTGCAGCATCCGTAGGCAGGGCCGCTGCAGGCAGGAGGTGACGAATGGAGTTGGCATAGTAGGTCAGCAGGTCCCGTTTGGCGGGCACCGGCACGTAACGCCCGTGTTCGGAGCGCAGGATGCCGCGCCGCACCAGGATCCGCAGCGCTGTTTCAACCGCATAGGACCGGCTGTCACGGGGCAGATGGATATGGGAGAGCGGCATCCGCTCCAGCAGCGCCGCAAGCCGCTGTTCCAGCGCGCTGCGCGTCATTGCGCCTTCGGACATCAGCAACCAGCAGACCGCGGGCACCGGCAGTACCGGTACGATATCACCGATCCGCTCCATCAGCTCCTGCGACAGGGGTTCGGGTAGATCTGACGCCGTGACCGGCCCAGAAGGATCGGCAGCCTGCTGCGCGGCAGTGAATTCCGCAAGGCTCAAAGGGCGGCCAAAGTTCACCGCAGCATAGCCGAACCGGTGATAGCGCCCGGTCATCCACAGCCACAGCTGCCGCAGCATCCGCGCCATCACCACGCCGATACGGGCGCGGAACCGGCGCTCTCCGGCGCGCCCGGCCGAGGTCAGGATCTTGTCCTCCAGCACCCAGTCATAATTCAGCCCCACCGGCACGAAGACCACATCCCGCCCCGCCCCGGCCGGGTCCCGCGCGTCGACAATGTATTTCAGCAGCCCAAGACGCGGCGGCGCCAGCGCGCCGTCCAGGCTGAGCCCCCCTTCGGGGAACATCGCCTGCGTAGCCCCGCCCTGCGTGGCAAGGCGCACGTAGGTCGCCAGTACACGGCGGTAAAGTTCATTGCGCGATTTGCGACGGATGAAATAGGCCCCCATGGCCCGGATCAACCGCGACAGCGGCCAGACCCGCGCCCATTCCCCCACCGCATAAGACAGGGCCGAGCGCCGAGCTGCCAGATAGGTGATCAGCACGTAATCCATATTGCTGCGATGGTTCATCACAAAAACCAGCGTTGCCTCCGGGTCGATGCGGCGCAGCGCCTCTTCGTCCTGATGCCCCAAGCGCACGCGGTAGATCGCATTGGACAGCCAGCGCGTCACCCGGATGGCAAAGCTGAAATAAGTGAAGGCGGAAAAGGACGGCACGATCTCGCGCGCATAGCGCCGCGCCTCTTCAAAGGCGACGTTGTCGGGAATGCCTTCCGCCGCCGCGTGATCCGCCACCGCCTGCGCCACCTGCGGGTCATAGATCAGCCGCTGGATCATGTCATAGCGCCGCGCCAGCCGGAATGGCTCGATCGGGCGCTCCAGCCGCTGGTTGAGCCGTGCCACCGCCCGTTCCAGCCGCCGCCGGAAGAACCAGCGCACGGATGGAAACAGGAAATGCGAGGCAAAGGTGACCGCAGCAAACAGCAGGATCAGCACAAACAGCCAAAGCGGAAGCTCTACGGTACTTGTCATGGCCCGACTGTGGCAGCAAAGCCCTGCCCGGGCAATTGTAACGCGGGATCAGCGCCTGACGCGGTGTTCGCCGCAACGCAGCGAATTGACATGGGTTTATTATTCCGCTTTACATCGCCACAGCGAAATAAAATTACCCACCACAGAATCGCGAGGCCCGCCCATGTCGCAGACGCAGAATGACCGCAAAGCCGATCGTCCCTGGCTGATCCGGACCTATGCCGGACACTCCACCGCCGAGGCCTCCAACGCGCTGTACCGCTCGAACCTGGCCAAGGGTCAGACTGGCCTGTCCGTCGCTTTCGACCTGCCGACCCAAACCGGATACGACAGCGATCACGTCCTGGCGCGCGGCGAGGTGGGCAAGGTCGGTGTGCCGGTCAGCCACCTGGGCGACATGCGCACCCTGTTTGACCAGATCCCGCTGGAGCAGATGAACACCTCGATGACGATCAACGCGACCGCGCCCTGGCTGCTCTCGCTTTATATCGCCGTGGCCGAGGAACAGGGCGCTGACATCAGCAAGCTGCAAGGCACGGTGCAGAACGATCTGATCAAGGAATACCTGTCGCGCGGCACCTATATCTGCCCGCCGAAACCCAGCCTCAAGATGATCGCGGATGTGGCTGAATACTGCTACACCAATGTGCCCAAGTGGAACCCGATGAACGTCTGCTCCTACCACCTGCAGGAGGCCGGCGCGACGCCCGAGCAGGAGCTGGCCTTTGCGCTTGCCACCGCGCAGGCGGTTCTGGATGAACTGCGTCCGCGAATCGCGCCCGAGGATTTCCCGGCACTGGTGGGGCGGATCTCTTTCTTCGTGAACGCAGGCATCCGGTTCGTGACGGAGATGTGCAAGATGCGCGCCTTTGTCGATCTCTGGGATGAGATCTGCGAAAAGCGCTATGGCGTCGACAACCCGAAATTCCGTCGCTTCCGCTATGGTGTGCAGGTGAACTCGCTGGGCCTGACCGAGCAGCAGCCGGAAAACAACGTTTACCGCATCCTGATTGAAATGTTGGCCGTGACGCTTTCGAAAAAGGCGCGCGCCCGCGCCGTGCAGCTGCCCGCCTGGAACGAGGCGCTGGGTCTGCCGCGCCCCTGGGACCAGCAGTGGTCGATGCGTATGCAGCAGATCCTGGCCTATGAGACCGACCTTCTGGAATACGAGGACCTGTTCGACGGCAACCCGGCGGTAGACCGCAAGGTCGAGGAACTGAAAGACGGCGCCCGCGCCGAGCTGGCCAATCTTGATTCCATGGGCGGCGCCGTTGCCTCGATTGAATACATGAAATCGCGTCTGGTGGATTCCAACGCCGAACGCCTGAACCGGATCGAGCGCAACGAGACCGTCGTGGTCGGCGTCAACCGCTGGACCGAGGGCGAGCCCTCGCCGCTGCAGACCGAAGATGGCGGCATCATGGTCGTCGACCCTGCCGTAGAGCAGCAGCAGATCGCCCGCCTCAACACCTGGCGCGCCGAACGTGACAATGCCGCCGTAGAGCAGGCGCTGGCCGCGCTGCGTCAGGCAGCCAAGGACGGCAGCAACATCATGGAACCCTCCATCGCGGCAGCCAAGGCAGGCGTCACCACCGGTGAATGGGCCGAGGAAATGCGCAAGGCCTATGGCACCTATCGCGGCCCGACCGGCGTCTCCGGCTCCCCCTCTAACAAGACTGAGGGTCTTGAGGACCTGCGCGATGCCGTCAACGCGGTCAGCGACCAGCTGGGACGGCGGCTCAAGTTCGTGGTCGGCAAACCCGGCCTTGATGGTCACTCCAACGGCGCCGAGCAGATCGCCTTCCGCGCCCGCGACTGCGGCATGGACATCACCTATGACGGTATCCGCATGACGCCGCAGGAACTGGTGGCTCAGGCTCAGAAGGACGACGCCCATGTGATCGGCCTGTCGATCCTGTCCGGCAGCCACCTGCCACTGGTCGAGGACATGATGCAGCTGCTGCGTGATGCCGGGCTGGATCACATTCCGGTGGTTGTCGGCGGTATTATTCCCGATGACGATGCCGAACGGTTGAAAAAAATGGGAGTGGCGCGGGTCTATACGCCAAAAGATTTCGAGCTAAATTCAATTATGAGCGACATTGTCGACCTCGCAAAACCACCCGCGATTGCATCTTAATGGGTTGATCACGATTTTTTTCCCAAAATGGGGAAAATTCCGCTAATATTTCCGGGTCAATATCGTCATATAGGGCCGCACGAAAAATCGGGTGTGGCCCTAACGATCCGGAGTATCACAATGAGCATTGATCTTTCTTCCATGTCGCGCAGCGAACTTGTTGAGCTGAAATCTCAAATTGATGCGGCAATTAAATCGGCAGAAATCCGCGAACGTCAGGAAGCCCTGAAAGCCGCCGAAGCCGCTGCTGCCAAATACGGTTTTGCTCTGGAAGAGATTACCGGTGGCAACCAGCGTGGCGGCGGTAAAAAACAAAAAGCGGCCGCAAAATACCGCAATCCGAACAATCCCGAAGAAACCTGGAGCGGCCGTGGCCGTAAACCGCACTGGGTGCATGCTGCCCTGACCGCCGGAATGGATATCTCGGATCTGGAAATCTGATCCTGACCGGACTGGAGAAACGCAGTGACAATCCATATTGGCGCCAAAAATGGCGAGATTGCCGAAACGGTTCTGATGCCCGGCGATCCTTATCGCGCGAAATGGGCGGCCGAAACCTTTTTACAGGACGCCCGTCTGGTAAATGACGTCCGGGGCATGCTGGGATTTACCGGCAGCTGGAACGGCAATCCGGTGACAATTCAGGGGAGCGGCATGGGAATGCCATCGCTTTCCATTTACGCAAATGAGCTGATCCGGGATTTTGGCGCCAAAACCCTGATCCGTATCGGCTCCTGCGGTGGCATGCAGAAAACGGTTGGACTGAGAGATGTCATCCTCGCGATGACGGCCACCACTGCCGGATCCCCCTCGGACACGATCTTCAAAGAGGTCAATTTCGCCCCTTGCGCTGACTGGTCGCTGCTGCAGGCCGCTGCGCGGGCCGCCGAGGCGCGTGATGTCACCACCCACGTGGGCGGGATTTATTCTTCGGATACCTTTTATGACGAACGGCCCGATCTCAATGAACAGATGGTGCGTCACGGCATTCTGGGCGTCGAGATGGAAGCCGCCGAGCTCTACACCCTCGCGGCGCGCTATGGCTGCCGGGCGCTGGCGGTGCTGACGGTGTCGGACCATCTGCAAACCGGCGAAGCGCTGCCCTCGGATCAGCGTGAGCGCAGCTTTGGCGATATGGTTGAAATCGCGCTGGAAGCCGCCTTCGCCTGAGACCGGCGTGGTCACGATCTCTAAGGAACATAAGAAAGGCAGCGGATCGCCTCCGCTGCCTTTTTTCATGCGCGTGCGTCAGGCGATGGCGCAGCGCGCGGCACGCGCGCTGCCGGGCCCAAGGCTTTTTCGGCCCCCGGCAGGGGGCTGCAAAGAGACGCGGGAGAGCCCGCTTTAGCGGCCGTGACTGCGGTCGTAGCCATTCACCGGCGGACTGCTCCATCCCTCCAACGCGCCCGCAGCGGGGGCAAAGACCTCTACCAGCAACGGATGGCACGCAGCGGTATCGCTGGAATGCTCGGAGGAGCAATCCCCGCCGGGGCAGGCGCTGAGCGCGCCCAGCAGATCGATCTCAGCAAAGAATTCCAGATAGTCGCCGGGGCGCACCGGGCTGGCCTTCATGAAATACTGCCCGGTATCGCGGGTGAAGCCGGTGCACATGAAAACGTTCAGCACGTCATGCACATGCGGTTCCGCCTCCACAAGGCTCACGCCGAGATGATCGGCCAGCGCCCGGGTCAGGTTGGAGTGGCAGCAATGGTGGTACTGGCTGCCCGCCAGCAGATTGCCCGTATAGGGATCACAGCGGGTGCCGATCACATCGTGCACCGATCCGCCGTATGCATCCATGCCGTACCACTCCAGCGTATCCTCGGTGATGGTGGCCATTGGGCGCAGATACGGGAAACTGGTCCACATGCGCTCCCCGCTGGTCAGGTGGGTGCCATGCAGGGCGCGGCTCTTGCCGGAATAGAAACGCTCGGACAGGTCATTGCGGTTCCACAGGTTGAGATCCCCCACCTGCGGCCCCTCGATTGAGGAGATGCGGAAGAAATGCCCGGCGGGCACTTCGAAACAAGCGGCATCGCGGGCCGGAACCAGCACCTCGCCGGTCTTCTCCGCGCCCTCGCGCGCCGCCCGGTAGAGCGGTAGATCCGGCACCGGCAGTGTTTCATTGGGATAGCAGATGACCGGTTTGACGGCCTTGCGGGCCTCGGCGTCTGCCGGGGCGGGATGATGGGTATGGGTCATGGTCGCAAGGGCTCCTCGTGTCTGGGCACCGTGTCTCCTCTTCCATTGCGCGCAGGACAGGCCTCGCCCGTGGTGGGGGCAAAGCCCCCGCCTTGGGGGCGGGCGGGGGCTGTCCGGCCTAAGGCCGAACAAGCGGTCGATCTGCGACGATGGGCGCGGTGTCCGGTTGTCGTTCTCTGCATTCAAAAAACCAAAGGCGTTCGGGTACAAGCCCCGAACGCCCTTGCGACCTTCAAATTTCCCTGATCATGGCCCGCGCCGGGGTCAGATCACCACCACATCCAGCGGCGGGAAGCCATTGAACCCGACCGAGGCATAGGTCGAGGTATAGGCGCCACAAGCATGGATCACCACGCGATCCCCTGCCTTGAGGCCAAGCGGCAGCTGGTAGGGCTGCTTTTCATAAAGCACATCCGCGCTGTCGCAGGAGGGCCCCGCCAGAACGCAAGGCCCAGTGCTCTCATGATCGCGGTCAGAGGTGATGCGATAGCGGATCGCCTCATCCATGGTTTCCGCCAGCCCCGAGAACTTGCCGATATCCAGATAGACCCAGCGGTGCAGATCTTTGTCGTGTTTTTTCGACACCAGCAGCACCTCGGCCACGATGGCGCCTGCCTCGGCCACCAGACCGCGGCCCGGCTCGGCCATCACCTCGGACGCATCGGGGAAACGTGCATCAACCTGCGCCATCACCGCGCGGGCATAGTCACTCGGCCCCATCACGGTATTGACGTAAGACGCCGGAAAACCGCCACCGATGTTCAGAAGGCGCATGGAATGGCCTGCATCTTTTGCAGCCTGCCAGACAACGTGGACTTGATCCAGCGTCGCCCCCCACATCATCGGGTCACGTGTCTGCGAGCCGACATGGAAGGACAGACCATCGGCCACGAGGCCCAGCGTGCGCGCACGATCCATCAGCGCCAGCGCCATATCCGGGGTGCAGCCGAACTTGCGGCTGAGCGGCCAGTCGGCACCGGTGGCATCGACCAGCAGACGCACACAGACGTGGGCGCCGGGGGCGTGTTCGGCCAGTTTCTCCAGCTCCTCCACCGCATCGACAGCGAAATGACGGATGCCAATGCCATGGGCAAAGGCGATGTCAGCCGGGCGTTTGATGGTGTTGCCAAAGGTGATCTGATGCGGCGCGGCACCGGCGGCCAGGCACATCTCGATCTCGGCGCGGCTGGCCGCATCGAAGTTGGAACCCGAGCGCACGAGGCGGCGCAGCAGGGCAGCTTCGGGGTTGGCCTTGACCGCATAGTGGATGCGGGCGCGGCCCAGACCATTTGCCAGCGCCTGATACTGGCGCGACACTGCGGCGCCGTCGATCACAAGGGTCGGACGTGCGAAAGCGGTGTTCGCGATATACTCGATGTGGCGTGCTGTAGGTACGACTTCACATTCGCGGGCGATTTGCCCGGTGACGTTTGCGTTCATGGTCATCTCCAAAAGACCCGGCCATCTATGACCGCTCACTTCAATCAGAGACGTTACCGTCGCTACGTAACCCTAGGGCTTTGAGCCCTTTCGACAGAGGCGCGTGCGTTGGCGTCTTAAGCGCGCATATCGGGCAAACCTTTGAGTCGTTCAAGTGGTTTTCTGCACGAGGCTGCGGATTTTTTCAGCGCCCCGATAGCTGCACTGAATCGGCAACGCCCAGCCCTACCCTAGCGGTGCAACCCTCGCGTCAGAAACACGCCATCTGCCGCGTGTCCCGCGCCGCGCATCGCGCGGCGCTACGCCCAAGGGCGAAAGGCAGCCTCTGGCTGCCGTGTCGTGCGCGGGAGATCCCCCGGCGCCCCGATCAGCGCCCTGCCCCACTCTGTCTTGCGGGGTTCAGGCATTGGCGCGGCGCCGCATCGCCCGGCTGCACCGCTCCGCAAAAGGTGCAGCGCCACTGGCCCTTGCTGCGCTCGGCGCGCCAGCGGCAGTTGCGGGTCAGCGAAGACGTGTTATGGCGCCAAATGAAATAGGCAAAGACACCGGCGAGAAGGATCAGCAGAAGAATGGGCATACGCGCTGTCTAGCGCCCTCCTACAAGCCTATCAATCCGGCCTCAGCCAAGGTGCCCGGGTCAGGCTGCCTCGTAGTAAGGCGCATAGGCGGCAACCGGCTGCTCTTCACGCGGCTGCGGCAGGGCAGCGGGGGTGAAATAGGCCCATGCCTGCTCCAGATCCTTGAGCGCTGCGGCGGCTTTGTCTTCGATGAGTTTGGCGGTCTGTGCGACGGTATTTTCCATGGAAACATGTCCTTGTGTTCAGGCTGCTTCCTCCCTTGGCCAGAACATATGCAAGGAACGCAGGCGTGAGCAGGCCGCTTTTGAGCAAAGTCGCCATGCAGAAATGACAAACCTTTGACCCAAGAAGACCTGGCGCAGCGGCAGCTCTGCCGCCCCACAAACGGGCCATCGCTGAACAGCCCGCACATCATCCGATCAGCAGATGCCCGGCCAGCCCAAGCGCGAAGCCTGCCACGGCCCCCAGCGACGGCGCCGAACTGCCCGCCTCATGCACTTTGGGAGCAATGTCCTGAAACAGCAGATACAGGATCCCGCCCGAGGCAAAGACCATGATCACGTCCAGGATATGCGACTGCTGTTCCAGCCAGATCAGCCCCACTGCGGCACAAAGCGGGCCAAGAGCTGCCAGGCCGACAAACAGCAGCAGAACGTGCCAGGCTGGACTGTCGCAACGCCAGATATCGCGGAATGCGGCAAAGCCTTCGGGCACGTTCTGCAAAAAGATCATCAGCGCCAGCAACAGCGCGGTGCCATCCTCCGCACTCAGCATGGCGCCAAGGGCCAGCGCCTCAGGCAGGAAATCCAGCAGCATGGCAAACAGCAGCGCCAGGCTACCCTGCCCCCGGGACATGCCCTTGTCGATCCAGTAGAACGCGAGCCCGCCTGCCCCCAGCCAGAACAGGGCCTCCATCGGCGTCAGCATTCTTGTTCCCTCGGGGATAAGCACCAGCGCTACCGCGCTCAGCAGGGCGCCACCGCCAAAGGAGGTAACCCAGGACAGCACCGCTTTGTGAAGCTCTGCATCGCGGATGTTCTCGATCCACGCCAGCACACCACCAATCGGCAGCGCCAAGCCGGCAAAACCAGCCAGAACAAGGGCAGAGATGAAAGGATCCATGCCGGTGACTTAGACAGGTTTGGCAAAGCGCGGCAAGGATGCGCGGCGCCCCCAGCCCAAAAGAAACCGCCGCGACGAGGGACTCGTCGCGGCGGATCAGATTTCAAAACCGTTATCGGGATCAGACGGCGCGTTCGACCATCATCTGCTTGATATGAGCAATCGCCTTGGCGGGGTTCAGGCCCTTCGGGCAGGTCTTGGCGCAGTTCATGATGCTGTGGCAGCGATAAAGCTTGAACGGATCTTCCAGCTGATCCAGACGCTCGCCAGTGGCTTCATCGCGGCTGTCGATGATCCAGCGGTAGGCGTGCAGCAGCGCGGCCGGGCCGAGATAGCGATCGCCGTTCCACCAGTAGGACGGGCAGGAGGTGGAGCAGGAGGCGCACATCACGCATTCATACAGACCGTCGAGCTTCTTGCGGTCCTCGATGGACTGTTTCCACTCTTTCGCGGGACGGTTGGTCTTGGTCTCCAGCCACGGCATGATCGAGGCATGCTGCGCGTAGAAATGCGTCAGGTCGGGGATCAGGTCCTTCACCACCGGCATATGCGGCAGCGGGTAGATCTTCACGTCGCCCTTCACCTCATCCAGGCCATAGATACAGGCCAGGGTGTTGATCCCGTCGATGTTCATCGCGCAGGAGCCACAGATGCCTTCGCGGCAGGAGCGGCGGAAGGTCAGCGTCGGATCGATCTCGTTCTTGATCTTGATCAGCGCGTCCAGAACCATGGGACCGCATTTGTCCATGTCCAGGAAATAGGTATCCACCTGCGGGTTCTTGCCGTCATCCGGGTTCCAGCGATAGATCTGGAACTTGCGGACATTGGTTGCGCCTTCAGGCTTGGGCCACGTCTTACCCGTGGTGATCTTGGAGTTTTTCGGAAGTGCGAATTCGACCATAGATCTGTCTCCTTGCTTAGCCGCCCATCGTCAGGGACCAAAGCGGTGCCTGCAGACAGGAGATCGGATGAACCGGCGCGGGGCGACCCTGCCGGAAAGCGAGTGTTGCGCCCAAAAGGGCGTCAGCGTTGTTATCTGCGGGGGCCATCATGCCAGCCCTCCGTTTGCCATTGGCGCCTTGGCCGCGATGCCGGACAACACGGCAGCATCTGCGGGGAACAGGCGCGACAGCCGGTCGGTGAGCGCGGTATCACGCGCCGCAAGGTGCAGCACCGCCTGATATTCCGCATCCCCGGCCATCTGGCGCCAGCGTTGATCGGTTTGCAGGTCTTCGGCGCTCTGCGCCTCTTTCTGGAAAGAGGAGCCACCGCCATAGCGCTGCACGGTGCCAAGGGTATTGTCGCGGGTCTCAAGACCCAACTCACCCAGCAACGCGGCGCGATAGGCCGCGTCACCGCACCAGCGATCATAAGAGATGCAGCTGATCGCCAAATCACGGGCCTGCTCGACCAGTCCCAGCAGCCGGGTATAGGTGTCCATGGCGCGCAGCAGGATCGCGTTGCGCCGCACCAGGCTGTAACCGGAATTGCCCTGCATCTTTTTCAAAAGCGAGGCGGACCAGTTGAGGAAACTGCGATAGATCACCACGTTGCGCGTCAAGAGCCCCTCGTCAAAGGGACCGGAGACCTGCCGCTCGCCGGTGAATTCCGCCGGAGAGGTATCCTCGTAGGACATCACCAGAAGCGCGCCATTGCCTGCTGTACCTGCAACCGAAGCCATATCACGCAGCGCCTTGTGCTGGGGCGCGTGGGCACCATCCACTTCGATCCCGCGAAAGGACCGGATCGGATCGTTGCCCGGCTTACAATTGTTAAGGAACACCGACCGTCCGCCCGGCGCATTGCGCTGCATCCACCCCACGATGGCGTGGTTGCCCGAGCGGCGCATGCCGAACAGGCGCAGGGCAACGCCGGGGATAATCCCCAATTGCTGCCAAGCAAAGTCCTGTTGGGATGCGACAGAGGCCATCAGATGCCCCTCCCGTCACAGGCAGGATCGCAGGCCCGCATAGCCCCGCATGCAGGCAGGCGCCCCCCCGGAAGGGGACGCGCTGCATGAAGCGAGGGATATGCGACCAGAGGCATTGGGTGCTCTGCCTCAGAAGGTCCGCGCTTTGGGCGCGATCCGCTTGAGGCTGATGCCGCCCTCGGCTTCGGTGCTGAGCGGATCCACGACCACGGGACGATAGCTGAGATCGACCGAGTTGCCCTCGACGCGGGCAACCGAGTGGACGCGCCAGTTTTCGTCGTCACGGGTGGTGAAATCCTCATGCGCGTGGGCGCCGCGGCTTTCCTTGCGGGCCTCTGCGCCGACGATGGTGGCCAGCGCGTTCGGCATCAGGTTGGTCAGCTCCAGCGTTTCCATCAGGTCAGAGTTCCAGACCAGCGAGCGGTCGGTAACCTTGAGGTCCCCGAGTTTCGCAGCGATGGCAGTCATCTTCTCGACGCCTTCGGCCATGGTTTCCGAGGTACGGAACACAGCTGCGTCGGATTGCATGGTGCGCTGCATTTCCAGACGCAGATCCGCGGTCGGGATGCCGCCATTTGCGTTGCGCAGCCCGTCGAACCGGTCGAAGGCCTTGTCGATCTGGGACTGGTTCAGCACCGGGTTCGGCGCGTCTGCGTCGACCACCTTGCCGGCGCGGATCGCAGCGGCGCGGCCGAACACGACGAGGTCGATCAGCGAGTTGGAGCCAAGACGGTTGGCACCATGCACCGAGGCACAGCCCGCTTCGCCCACGGCCATCAGACCCGGCACCACGGCGGTGGGATCTTCGGCGGTGGGGTTCAGCACTTCGCCCCAGTAGTTGGTCGGAATGCCGCCCATGTTGTAGTGCACCGTCGGCAGAACCGGGATCGGCTCCTTGGTGACATCGACACCGGCAAAGATCTTGGCGCTTTCCGAGATGCCCGGCAGACGTTCGGCCAGGGCCTCGGGCGGCAGGTGCGACAGGTTCAGGTGAATGTGGTCACCATGTTCGCCCACACCGCGGCCTTCGCGGATCTCCATGGTCATGGAGCGGGAGACATAGTCGCGCGGGGCAAGGTCCTTGTACTGGGGCGCGTAACGCTCCATGAACCGTTCGCCTTCGGAGTTGGTGAGATAGCCACCTTCGCCGCGCGCGCCTTCGGTGATCAGGCAGCCGGAGCCATAGATGCCGGTCGGGTGGAACTGCACGAATTCCATGTCCTGCAGCGGCAGACCCGCACGGGCCACCATGCCGCCACCGTCGCCGGTGCAGGTGTGGGCCGAGGTGGCGCTGAAATAGGCGCGGCCATAACCACCAGTGGCCAGAACGACCATCTTGGCGTTAAAGACATGCATTGTGCCGTCGTCGAGTTTCCAGCAAACAACGCCCTGGCACTGCCCGTCTTCGGACATGATCAGGTCGATGGCGAAATACTCGATGTAGAACTCAGCGTTGTTCTTGAGGCTCTGACCATAAAGCGTGTGCAGGATGGCGTGACCGGTCCGGTCAGCCGCGGCACAGGTCCGCTGCACGGCGGGGCCTTCGCCGAATTCGGTGGTGTGACCACCGAACGGACGCTGATAGATCTTGCCTTCTTCGGTACGCGAGAAGGGCACGCCATAGTGTTCCAGCTCGTAAACCGCCTTGGGCGCTTCGCGGGCAAGGTATTCCATCGCGTCGGTGTCACCCAGCCAGTCCGAGCCCTTGACGGTGTCATACATGTGCCACTGCCAGTGGTCCGGGCCCATGTTCGACAGGGAGGCGGCGATACCGCCCTGCGCCGCAACCGTGTGGGAGCGGGTCGGGAAAACCTTGGTTACACAGGCCGTGCGCAGCCCCTGTTCGGCCATGCCGAGAGTCGCGCGCAGACCGGCGCCGCCGGCACCCACCACGACCACGTCATAGTCATGTGTTTCGTATTCGTAAGCAGCCATTGGGAACCTCGGGGATTAAAGGGCCAGACGGACGAGGGCGTAAACCCCGGTCACGGCGACGGCGTAGGACAGGCAGGTCATCAGGATGATCGCCAGGCGGCCCTTGAAGCCGTGGACGTAATCCTCAAGCATGATCTGCGCACCCGATTTAAAGTGCATCATGCCAACCCAGATGGTCAGCGCGGCGATGATCGCCGGGAAGGGACGCGCGTAATAGGCGGTGATCTCTTCATAGGATCCGCCCAGCGCGCAGCCGAAGGTGAAGATGAACAGCGGCACCAGGATCAGCAGCGCGACCGAGCTGACCTGCATCGACCAGTGATGCTCGGTTCCGGATTTCGCGGCGCCCATGCCAATGGCGCGCTTGCGGTCTGTAAGATATCGCATAGCTTTCTCTCTCCCTTGGCGTCAGACGATGATCAGGGTGATGGCGGTCAGGACGACCGACCCGATGACGACAACCCAGCCCAGTTTCTGCGCGGGTTCCAGATCCATCATCTTGCCGTTGTCCCAGAGCAGGTGACGCACACCGGCCAGCAGGTGATACCACATGCCCAGGACCGACAGGCTGAGGACCAGATCGCCGAACCAGCTGGTCAGCACTCCGTTGGCGATTGCGAAATATTCAGCAGAGGTCGCCGCAGCGAGGAACCACCAGACAACCAGCAATGCGGTCACGATCAGGGCGTTGCCTGTGATCCGCGTGAGGATCGAGGTGACAGAGGTGATCTGCGGGCGGTAAATCGACAGATGCGGCGAAAGCGGGCGATTGCCCCGATTTACATCGGCCATGTTGGCTCCTTTCCGGTTAGCTGCTCACGTTTTAGCGGATTTTTGCGCGCTGTCACGCAAACGAGTGGTAAAAATCGGGTCATATTTGTACTGCATCGCAGAAAAGCCGGATTTTGTGATCACGCGGGTCAGATAAGTGATCACAAATCTTGGTTTCCCAAAAATTGCGCAGAATCACGGCTGCGGCGCTTCGGCTCCGCCTGGCCGACGATATATCCGTATTTCGATGTCAGAAGTGTAGTGCCCCCGCACCGTCCCGGGCAACAGCCGGGTCGCAAGCGGGGGCGTGCCTTTTGAGCTTACTTGGGCATCAGCGCCCAGTAGTCGAGATCCAGCAGGACCTCGGGCAGGTATTTGCCGTCTTCGCCCTTCAGCGCGAAGGGGGCGCCGCCGCTGGTGGCGACCAGGCGCAGGCGGATGGCACCGACGCCGGGGGCTTCGGTATCGGCCTTGTCCAGTACCTCGGACCAAGCGCGGATGGTGGTGCCGGACAGGCAGGGGTTCGCATGCGCACCGCCGTTGAGCCCGACGATCATCTGCGCATTGGCCAACCCGTTGAAGGACAGCGCCCGCGCCATGGAGATGACATGCCCGCCATAGATCAGCCGGGTACCATCGGGGCGCGCGGTGGCGTCGAAATGCACCTTGGCGGTGTTCTGCCACAGACGGGTGGCCAGCATATGCTCGGCCTCTTCAACCGTCACACCATCGACGTGGTCGATGGTCTCGCCCACCTCGTAGTCGCCCCAGCGATGTGCCTCCCCGGCGAGGGTGAAATCATAACCGCTGAAATCAAGGCCACCCGGGATCTTCAGATCCGAGGCCGGGATCACCTTGCTCAGCTCGGGGATCACGGTTTCGGGCGCGGGCGCATCAAGGTCCTTCTTACGCACCATCACCCAGCGCACGTATTCCATCACGACATCGTCGTTCTGGTTCAGCCCGCGGGTCCGCACGTAGACCACGCCCGATTTGCCGTTGGAGTTCTGCTTGACCCCGATCACCTCGGATTCCGAGCGCAGCGTGTCGCCCTCATAGACCGGCAAGAGCCAGCGGCCCTCGGCATAGCCCAGGTTCGCCACGGCATTGAGCGAGATATCCGGTACCGTCTTGCCGAATACGATGTGGAAGGCCGCCAGATCATCCAGCGGCGCTGCAGGCAGACCACAGCCGCGCGCAAATTCATCCGAGGAATAGAGCGCATGACGCGCCGGATAGAGCGCGTGATACAGCGCCCGTTCGCCCCCCGAAACGGTGCGCGGCACCGCGTGGGCGATCACATCCCCCACCTTGTAGTCTTCGAAAAAGCGCCCCGGATTGGTTTTCGCAGCTGTGGTCTTGGCCATCAGTGCTCTCCTAGTTTTGTGTCAGGTGTGTATGTGCCCTCCACCTCTTTCACCACGGATTGGCCGCAACGCATGATGCCCTTGACCGGGTCAAAGGTCTGGGTGGGGCTGCCATACAGCTCCCATCCCTTGTTCAGCGCATCGGTCACCTTGTGACAAAAGGCAGAAGTGTCGTCTTCGCTCAGAAAGCGGTAAAGTTTCATGGCTCAGTTATCCCGGAAATGGTGTGGGGCCGATCAGCCCATGAATATAGCCGATCACCGCCAGCAGCACGATCGAGGCGACAAAGAACATGCCATCCTTGGCGATGCTGCCCTTGGGGCCGGGCGTCCATTGCGGCTCGGCGCGGTTGATCAGCATCATCTGCACCGGCACATAAAGCAGCATACCGCCAAACAGCACGATCGAGGCGAGATCGCCATTGACCAGAAGGTGCGCAATCGCCCAAAGCGCGAAACCCGTCAGCATCGGATGCCGCATACCGGACAGCAGCGCGCCCTTTTTCGGGGCCGGAGACATCATATAGATGGCGATCAGCACCAGCAGGTTATTGATATGCACCATGAAGGACGGCGGCGCCCAGACGTAGATGAAATCTGTAGCGCGATAGCCGATGACCATCAGGACAATGCCCGCCACGATGGCCAATGCGGTGATCCCCTTGCCTTTGTCGCCAAGGGAGGCGCGCGCGTCGGGGGCGAGGCGTTTGAACATATGCCCGCCCCACCAAAGCAGGATGCCCAGGACCAGAAGTGCCATATCAGTCTCCGATTTAGGTGTTAAACTGATTCACACCTAGGCCGAAATGGCTGCGATTGCATCCGCTTTTGCAAGAATCTCCCGCGCCGTCGCGACGTGCAGGTTCTCGACGATCTTGCCATCAACCACGGCCACGCCCTGCCCCGAGGCTTCGACCTCTTCAAAGGCGGCAATCTGGCGGCGGGCCAGATCAATCTCGGCCTCAGACGGGGCAAAGGCGGTGTTGGTCACATCAACCTGCGCCGGGTGGATCAGCGTCTTGCCATCAAAGCCCATGTCGCGGCCCTGATCGCATTCAACTTTCAGCCCCTCATCATCCTTGAAGGCATTGTAGACGCCATCGACGATGATCTTGCCTTCGGCCTTGGCCGCCAGCAGGCACAGGCCCAGCCCGGCCATCATCGGCAGACGGTCGGCGCGGAACCGGGTCTGCAACTCCTTGGCCAGATCGTTGGTGCCCATCACCATGCCCTGCAATTTGGGATGCGCTGCGATCTCCGCCGCATTCAGCATGCCGCGCGGGGTTTCCATCATCGCCCAGAGCGGCTTGTCACCGGTGATTTCGGCCAGCGCGTCCAGATCAGCCGACGAGGAAACCTTGGGAAGCAGGATCGCATCGCAATCCATCTTTGCCGCCGCCTCGGCATCGGCGCGGCCCCACTGGGTGTCCAGCCCGTTGATCCGCACGATCCGCACCCGGGCGCCATACCCCCCTTCGGCCAGCGCGGCAGCCAGCGTGTCGCGGGCGTTTTCCTTTTCCTCGACCGAAACCGCGTCCTCGAGGTCAAAGATCACCGCATCAACCGGCAGGTTGCGGGCCTTGTCCAGCGCGCGCGGCTTTGAGCCGGGGATATACAGAACCGAACGATAAGGGCGGGTGCGCGGGTCCATCTGATCTCTCCAAGTTATTTTGTTGCGCAAACCGGTACAGATTCGGCCAGATACTTTCAAGAAAAATCCTGCCGCAGTGCAGAAAGCACAAAATCCGCGCAACAAAGTCCTTGAATTTCCAACCGAATCGTGGGCGCGCACAGGGTTAACCTGTTATCAGCACCTTCTTGGCACAGTTTACCTATCGCGCAGGTGATCACGGCCAGCCCATTTCAGTCCGACTGTGATCCGCCCGCACGGGGCCGGAATGGCCTGCATTGAACCTGCTGACCCGGCGGTCCGCAGCACTCCCCTGGGCCAAAGGCCCGCATAACGATTACGTCACTCACACACCGGCCCACACATGGGACTTCGGAAGAGCGCAGGTTGCTGTCTCTTTCCCTGTCAGGCCGTTCGGGAAAGGGTAAAACCCATGAAGAAGACGATGTTCAAAACAACCGCAGGTCTGGCCATCCTGGTGCTGACCGCAACGCAATCCTTCGCCCAGGGCCGCAACTGCGCCCCGCGCGAGGTCGTCGTCGGACGACTGGCCGAAAAATACGGCGAAAGCCGCCAAAGCATCGGCATTGGCGGTCAGGGGGTGGTGATGGAGACCTTTGCCTCGACCGAATCCGGCACCTGGACGATCACCGTGACGATGCCCAATGGCATGACCTGCCTGATGGCCTCGGGCCAATCCTACGAGGCGCTGGCCGAAGCCCTACCCAACGCAGACAATGACGCCTGATACGGCCTGCTGACACGGGCCGGGATGCGCAGGGCGTAGCTCTCAGGTCAGCCCGTCCCAGATCAGTTTGACGCCCGTCACCGTCAGCAGGACATAGGCCAAGGCAAAGAATACCCTTTCGGGAATGCTGTGGTGCAGCCGCACCCCCGCCCATGTCCCGAATAGGGCAAAGGGCGCCAGCATCAGATCCAGTTTCAGCGTCTCGGCGCTGAACAGGCCCAGCCCGGCATAGGGCACGGCCTTGGCGATGTTCAGCACCCAGAAGACCAGCACCGTGGTTGCCTGATATTCGGTTTTCGTAGGGCGGCGGCTCAGCAGATAGACCGCGGCGGGCGGCCCGCCCGCGTGGCTGACGAAGCTGGTGAAGCCCGCAATGCCCCCGGCCAGAACTCCGCTCCACCCCGGCAGATCGCGCTGCGCCCGCATGGCCAGCCCGATGCGGCCGCGCAATTGCCAGATCACAAAGGCAATCGACAGCCCCCCGATCAACAGCCGCATGGTATCGGCCTCGATTGCGGAGAACAGCCAGGCCCCCAGCGCCACCCCCGGCAACCCGCCCGCGATCAGCAACAGACCATCGCGCCCATTCCAGCGCCGCCAATAGGGTCTGAGAGAGGCCACATCGATCAGCATCAACAGCGGCAGCATCAGCGCAAGCGCCTGACCCGGCTCGACAATCAGCGCAAGAATCGAAGCTCCGGCAAAGGCCGCGCCCGAGCCGAAGCCGCCCTTGGACACCCCAGCAAAGACCACAGCAGGCACCGCAACGGCGAAAAACATCGGGCTGACATCCACCATCGGCACGCAGCAGAACTCCTTTATTTCAAAATCATTTAGCCCGCCTATCCACTGGCCCGCAAGCCGCGCAAACCCCACGCCGCAGCGCAGAAGGCTTGCGTGGCGGCGCGTTAGGGCTTAGGCATCGCTGCAAATTCAACCGGACCGGAGAGACATCCCCATGGCACGACCCAAAATCGCCCTTATCGGCGCAGGTCAGATCGGTGGCACCCTTGCCCATCTCGCAGCTCTGAAAGAACTCGGCGACGTCGTTCTTTTCGATATTGCCGAAGGCACCCCGGAAGGCAAAGCGCTGGATATCGCAGAATCCGGTCCCTCCGAAGGCTTTGACGCCTCGCTGAAGGGCACCCAGAGCTATGCCGATATCGCGGGCGCAGACGTCTGCATCGTCACCGCCGGCGTGCCGCGCAAGCCGGGCATGAGCCGCGATGACCTGCTGGGTATCAACCTGAAAGTCATGAAATCCGTTGGCGAAGGCATCCGCGACAACGCGCCCGACGCTTTCGTGATCTGCATCACCAACCCGCTGGACGCAATGGTCTGGGCACTGCGCGAATTCTCGGGCCTGCCCCACGAGAAAGTCTGCGGCATGGCCGGCGTTCTGGACTCTGCCCGCTTCCGCCACTTCCTGGCCGAAGAATTCAAGGTCTCCATGAAAGACGTCACCGCCTTCGTTCTGGGCGGCCACGGCGACACCATGGTTCCGCTGACCCGCTACTCCACCGTTGCCGGTATCCCGCTGCCCGACCTGGTGCAGATGGGCTGGACCACACAAGAGAAGATGGACGCCATCGTGCAGCGTACCCGTGATGGCGGCGCCGAAATCGTTGGCCTGCTGAAAACTGGCTCCGCCTTCTACGCACCGGCGACCTCGGCAATCGAAATGGCCGAAGCCTACCTGAAAGACCAGAAGCGCGTTCTGCCCTGCGCCGCCTATGTGGACGGTGCCCTGGGTCTCAACGGCATGTACGTGGGCGTGCCCACCGTAATCGGTGCCGGCGGCGTCGAGCGCGTCATCGACATCAAGATGACCAAAGACGAGCAAGCCATGTTCGACAACTCGGTCAACGCAGTCAAAGGTCTGGTCGACGCCTGCAAAGGCATCGACGCCTCGCTGGCCTAAGACCAGCACCAAGCGATTTGGAAAAGGGTCCGGTTTTCCGGGCCCTTTTTCGTTGCGGATCAGCGGCTCACTGCTTGACCAGCGCCAGGGTGATCACCCGCTGCATCTCGGCCAGGTAGCCCGCATCGGTCCAGCCGTTTTCCAGCACGCAATGCGCCCATCCATCCATGCTGAGCAGGGTGAAGTAGAGATCCGTCGCCTGTTCTTCGCTCAGATGCTCCAGCAGGTCGCCATCGGATTTCAGCGCCTTCACCGCCTCGGCGCAGCCTTCCTTCATGGCGCGGATCCTGTCCTGCCAAGCGGATTTCGCCTCTTCATCACTCGCGCCCATCCGCATCAACGACTGTTTCAGCGGGTAGATCTCCGGAAAGAACTCCAGCATCGCCCGAGTGTAGGCCTCCAGGCGGCTGCGCCCGTCCGGCGCCGTGCGGCTGGGCGCCAGCCGCGCCTCTATATCGAGCTGATCTCCGAAATGCAGGATCGCCGAGATCAGCATCTCCGAACGGTTAGAAAAATGGGCATAGACCGTTTGCCGGGTCACCCCGGCAGCCTTGGCCACATCCACCATCCGCAGGGGCGATCCCCCGGGAGCCAGCAGCAGCGACAGGACGGTTTCAAGGAGTAGATTGCGGGTTTGAACGCGCTTATTTGACACGATGTAAGATTTCCACTTGACGCGATGTAAGATTTTGCACCACAAGACCACAAAGCTTACATCGTGTCAAAAGGAGGCTCTCTCATGTCGAAATTCGTGAAACCCTATCTGTTTCTGTCCGCCGCAGTTCTGCTCTTCGTCGGGGTGATGCTCAGCTTTGCGCCCGAAGCGCTTTATGCCAGCTCTGCCCAGATCCTGCCGGACAGCACCATGATCCGATCGGACCTGCGCGCAGGTGGGGTGGTGGTACTGATTTCCGGCCTTTTCGTGCTGGGCGCGGCGCTGCGCGGACGGGATATGCAGCCTGCCCTGCTGCTGTCCCTGCTGATCTATGCAGGCTACGGGCTGGGCCGCATCGTCAGCATCGGATTTGACGGCACCCCGGATGCCGCACTGATCATCGTGACTGTGACCGAATGGGCGTTTGTCCTTGGCGCGCTGATCCTGCTGCGGCGCGGGCGATCTGTAGACACGGCCCAACCGATGGCGGCGCACTAACCCACCCACCTCCAGAACCGGGTCTTGCGGGTCTCATCCCATCATAATTCAAAGGTGGATGAGACCCGTTTTGCTGTCCGGGATCGCGCTGACGATCTGACCGATACGTTGTTCCGGAGGGGATCATGGCGACAGGCTTTGCCAGAGCTGCCCGTGCGAGGGTGACGACATTCGGTATTTTGAATAAATTTTCAGCGCCAGACGAATCAAGCGCCGCGTCGTCAAATTTGTGATCACAGCCCTCAAACGTGTGATCACAAATGCGAAAAAACTTCATCATTTCTCGGACTGCCGTCAGAAAACCCTTTAAACCTTTGCTCTATGACGGCGTTATAGTGACGACCAATTTAGCCAGACGGGACAGTTTTCTATGAACATCCACGAATATCAGGCCAAGGCCCTTCTCCGCAGCTACGGCGCTCCGGTGTCCGACGGGCGCGTGGTGCTGAAAGCCGATGAAGCAAAAACCGCAGCCGGCGAGCTGGACGGCCCGCTCTGGGTTGTCAAAGCGCAGATCCACGCAGGTGGCCGCGGCAAGGGTTCCTTCAAGGAAGCCGACGCCGGTGAAAAAGGCGGTGTGCGCCTGACCAAGTCGGTCGAAGAAGCCGCCGAAGAAGCCAAGAAGATGCTGGGACGCACCCTTGTGACCCACCAGACCGGCCCGGCGGGCAAGCAGGTCAACCGCATCTACATCGAAGCCGGCTCTGGCATCGAGACCGAACTGTACCTGGCGCTGCTGGTGGACCGCCAGACCTCGCGCATCTCCTTTGTCTGCTCCACCGAAGGCGGCATGGACATCGAGGAAGTCGCGGCAGAGACCCCGGAAAAAATCCTCTCCTTCTCCGTCGATCCGGCCACCGGTTACCAGCCGTTCCACGGCCGCCGCATCGCCTTCTCGCTCGGTCTCAAGGGCGCGCAGGTCAAGCAGTGCGTGCAGCTGATGGGTCAGCTCTACAAAGCCTTCGTCGAAAAAGACATGGAGATGCTGGAGATCAACCCGCTGATCGTGACCGATGGCGGCGATCTGAAGGTGCTTGACGCCAAGCTGGGCTTTGACGGCAACGCCGTTTACCGCCACCCCGATGTGGCCGCCCTGCGCGACGAGACCGAAGAAGACCCCAAAGAACTCGAAGCCTCCAAGTATGACCTGAACTACATCGCGCTGGACGGTGAGATCGGCTGCATGGTGAACGGCGCGGGTCTGGCGATGGCCACCATGGACATCATCAAACTCTACGGCGCTGAGCCTGCCAACTTCCTCGACGTGGGCGGCGGCGCCACCAAGGAGAAAGTGACCGAGGCGTTCAAGATCATCACCTCTGACCCCAACGTCAAAGGCATCCTGGTCAACATCTTCGGCGGCATCATGCGCTGCGACGTCATCGCCGAGGGCGTTGTCGCCGCGGTGAAGGAAGTCGGTCTCAAGGTTCCGCTGGTCGTGCGTCTGGAAGGCACCAACGTCGAAGCAGGCAAGGAGATCATCAACACCTCCGGCCTCGACGTGATCGCGGCAGACAACCTGTCCGACGGCGCCGAGAAGATCGTGAAAGCGGTTAAGGGCTGAACTTGATGCGCCTGGTCAGCTCCTTGCTGTGCACCTGCCTATTCGCGATGGCCGCTTGCACCAGTGACTATGCCTCTGGCAACAGTCAGCAATCTATTTTGTCGACAAGCCCAGCTGCATACAGTGCGCCCTTGCCAGGTGCTGAAGGCGGGAGATATGATCCCGCGACCGATACCTACATCCCAGCGGCCACATTGCACTCTGGTGCGATGTCGCCTGCGGATCTGCCTCAAGGTGGCCAGCGTTCAGGCGCCGGCGCAGGGCCTGCAGCGACAGCCTACGTTGCTCCGTCCCATGTTGATGGTGGAACTGACGCGTCTGTTGTCGACGCGACACCGGACCACTTGCTGGGCGCTTCCCGTGAAGCGAAGATCTTCGGGCAAGTCTGCGCAAACAATGCACCCGCTTTAGAAGCGTACGCCATTGAGCATGCTGCACGTGCCACCATCTACTCTGCAAAGAACTTCCGCGGAGCTGGTGTGGCATATGACGCTGGGGAATCCTGCAGAGTAAACTTTGGAGGAGCCCCTGCTCCAGCCGACGCGACAATCCAAAGCATCGCAGTGGATTTTGCCCGGAAGACTGGTGGCAGCCTGCGTGCTCGCAAGAGCGCGATCGGCGGCAGCAAATGGTACGAAGTGAAAATTGGCCGCACCAAGTTCGGCATTGAAGGCGGCGCTCGTGGCGGCGTCGCCTACTACACAATCGCAAAAAGATAGAACAGGAGACTCCTAAAAATGGCAGTCCTCATCGACGAAAACACCAAGGTCATCTGTCAGGGCTTCACCGGCTCGCAGGGCACCTTTCACTCTGAACAGGCCATCGCCTATGGCACCAAGATGGTCGGCGGCGTGACCCCCGGCAAGGGTGGTCAAACCCACCTTGACCTGCCGGTCTTCAACTCGGTCCACGAGGCCAAGCACGTGACCGAAGCCAATGCATCCGTCATCTACGTGCCGCCCCCCTTCGCGGCGGATTCCATCCTTGAAGCGATCGACGCCGAGATGGAACTGATCGTCTGCATCACCGAAGGCATCCCGGTTCTGGACATGATGAAGGTGCAGCGCGCGCTGGAAGGCTCCAAATCGCGCCTGATCGGCCCGAACTGCCCCGGTGTCATCACCCCCGACGCCTGCAAGATCGGCATCATGCCCGGCCACATTCACAAACGCGGGAGCGTGGGTGTTGTGAGCCGTTCCGGCACCCTAACTTACGAAGCCGTGAAACAGACTTCTGATATCGGCCTCGGCCAGTCCTCTGCGGTTGGCATCGGCGGTGACCCCATCAAGGGCACCGAGCATATCGACGTGCTGGACATGTTCCTCGATGACGACGAGACCCAGTCGATCATCATGATCGGTGAAATCGGCGGCTCCGCCGAAGAGGAAGCCGCAGCCTTCCTCGCCGAGCAGAAGAAAAAGGGCCGCTGGAAGCCGGTTGCTGGCTTCATCGCCGGCCGTACCGCCCCTCCGGGCCGCCGCATGGGCCACGCAGGCGCGATTGTCGCCGGCGGCAAGGGCGGCGCCGAAGACAAGATCGAAGCCATGAAATCGGCCGGTATCGTGGTCGCCGACAGCCCCGCGGGCCTGGGCGAAGCGGTGCTGAAAGCGATCGAGCTGGGCTGACGTGTCTGCGGCTGACCATATCAGCCACGGGCAGCGCCCGACCCTGGGGGGGTGCGAAAGCGCCCTCCCATGGAGTGGGTTGGGCGCTGCCCGGCGTTGCCGCCGGGCGGTGTCTTCAGTTTTGACAAATCACATTCACCCGGACCCTGTTGCTGAAGAGGCCATCCCGGCATCTTTTGCAGCAGCGTCCCGTTGCGGCTTCACCTTTCGGAAACCCGGGTCGGCCAGTCTGCTCCGAATGACCACAGGTCACGTCGCAAACGGTTCCACCCTGCAAGAGGCGCCCAAATGACTGAACACAACCCAGATGATGTCTTTCCTGCGTCCTCATTCCGCACGCGGCTGCACACCACTGCAGGCGCGCTGTGTCTTTCCGTGCTGACCGCAACCTCCGCTGCGGCCATCACCGCCCCGATGCAGGGTGTTCTGAATTTCGAACCCGGCACCCCCATCGAGGACATCAAAGCCCGCCTCGCAAACGAAATCTGCAAAGGCGCCAGTTCCATAACAATTACCTCCGGCCCGGAACCGGCGCTTGACCCGACCAAGGAACAAGTCACGTTCCAGTGCGAACCCTGATCTGACCCCACAACCGCATACCGACTCTTCGGGAGTTATAGATGACCGACCAAAGCCCAAATGACATTTTCCATGCGTCCTCGTTCATGCAAGGACACAATGCGGAATATCTGGAGCAGCTTTATGCCCAGTATGCCAATGACCCGAGTGCGGTAGATGCCGCCTGGGCCGAGTTCTTCCGCCAGATGGGCGATGCCGAGCTTGACGTGAAAGCCGAGGCCGCAGGCCCGTCCTGGGCCCGCAGCGACTGGCCGCCCGCGCCCAATGACGATCTGACCGGTGCGCTGACCGGCGAGTGGCCCGCTCCGGTGGAGGCCAAGGCCGCAGGCAAGAAGATCGCGGAAAAGGCCGCCAAGGCCGGGGTTGAAGTCTCGGACGAACAGATCCAACGCGCGGTGCTGGATTCGATCCGCGCCCTGATGCTGATCCGCGCCTACCGGATCCGGGGCCATCTGGCCGCCGATCTGGACCCGCTGGGCATGCGCGGCCAGACCCCGCACCCGGAGCTCGACCCCAAGACCTATGGCTTCACCGATGCGGACATGGACCGGCCGATCTTCATCGACAACGTGCTGGGGCTTCAGGTCGCCTCGATGCGGCAGATCATCGACATCGTGAAGCGCACCTATTGCGGCACCTTTGCGCTGCAATACATGCATATCTCCGATCCCGAGCAGTCCTCCTGGCTGAAAGAGCGGATCGAAGGTTTCGGCAAGGAAATCCAGTTCACCCGCGAGGGCCGCAAGGCGATCCTTAACAAGATGGTCGAGGCCGAAGGTTTCGAGAAGTTCCTGCACGTCAAATACATGGGCACCAAGCGCTTTGGCCTGGATGGCGGCGAGAGCCTGATCCCGGCGATGGAGCAGATCATCAAGCGTGGCGGCAACCTCGGCATCGAGGAAATCGTCATCGGCATGCCGCACCGTGGCCGCCTGTCGGTTCTGGCCAACGTGATGCAGAAGCCCTATCGCGCCATCTTCAACGAATTCCAGGGCGGCAGCTTCAAGCCCGAAGACGTGGATGGCTCGGGCGACGTGAAATATCACCTCGGCGCCTCCTCGGACCGCGAGTTCGACAACAACACCGTTCACCTGTCCCTGACCGCCAACCCCTCGCACCTTGAGGCGGTGAACCCGGTGGTTCTGGGCAAGGTCCGCGCCAAGCAGGACCAGAAGAGTGACGCCACCCGCACCAAGGTTCTGCCGATCCTGCTGCACGGCGATGCGGCCTTTGCCGGTCAAGGCGTTGTGGCGGAATGTTTTGCCCTGTCGGGCCTGCGCGGACACAAGACCGGCGGCACCATCCATATCGTGGTGAACAACCAGATCGGTTTCACCACCGCGCCGCATTTCTCGCGCTCCTCGCCCTACCCCACCGACAACGCGCTGGTGGTCGAGGCGCCGATCTTCCATGTCAACGGCGACGATCCCGAAGCCGTGGTGCACGCCGCCAAGGTCGCGACCGAGTTCCGTCAGAAGTTCGGCAAAGACGTGGTCATCGACATGTTCTGCTACCGCCGGTTCGGTCACAACGAGGGCGACGAGCCCATGTTCACCAACCCGCTGATGTACAAGAACATCAAGAGCCATAAGACCACGCTCAGCCTCTATACCGAGCGTCTGGTCAAGGACGGTCTGATCCCCGAGGGCGAAATCGAGGACATGAAGGCCGCCTTCCAAGCCAAGCTGAACGAGGAATTCGAAGCCGGTAAGGACTTCAAGCCCAACAAGGCCGACTGGCTGGATGGCCGCTGGTCGCATCTGGACAAGCAGAAGGACGACTATCAGCGCGGTCAGACCTCGATCAGCGAAGAGACCTTCAACGAGGTTGCCGGTGCCCTGACCCGCCTGCCCGACGGTTTCCCGGTGCACAAGACCATCGGTCGCTTCCTCGATGCACGCGCCAAGATGTTCGAAAACGGTGCTGGCATCGACTGGGCCACCGGCGAGGCACTGGCCTTTGGCTCGCTCCTGACCGAAGGCTACCCGGTACGTCTGGCCGGGCAGGACTCCACCCGTGGCACCTTCTCGCAGCGCCATTCCGGCATCGTGAACCAGGACACCGAAGAACGCTACTACCCGGTCAACAACATCCGGGCGGGCCAGTCGCAATACGAGGTGATCGATTCCGCCCTGTCGGAATACGCGGTTCTGGGCTTTGAGTACGGCTATTCGCTGGCCGAGCCCAACGCGCTGACCCTGTGGGAAGCCCAGTTCGGCGATTTCGCCAACGGCGCCCAGATCATGTTCGACCAGTTCATCTCCTCCGGTGAAAGCAAATGGCTGCGGATGTCCGGCCTTGTCTGCCTTCTGCCGCATGGTTTCGAAGGTCAGGGCCCCGAGCACTCCTCGGCGCGTCTGGAACGCTTCCTGCAGATGTGCGGACAGGACAACTGGATCGTCGCCAACTGCACCACACCGGCGAACTACTTCCACATCCTGCGCCGTCAGTTGCACCGCACCTTCCGCAAGCCGCTGGTGCTGATGACACCGAAGTCGCTGCTGCGCCATAAGCTGGCGGTCAGCAAGACCGAGGAATTCACCACCGGTTCCAGCTTCCACCGGGTGCTGTGGGATGACGCCCAGCACGGCAATTCGGAAACCAAACTGGCTGCCGACGACAAGATCAAGCGCGTCGTGCTGTGCTCGGGCAAGGTCTATTACGACCTTTTGGAAGAGCGCGACGCCCGCGGCATCGACGACATCTACCTGATGCGGATCGAACAGTATTACCCCTTCCCGGCGATCAGCTTGGTGAAGGAGCTGGAGCGGTTCAAGGATGCCGAAGTGGTCTGGTGCCAGGAAGAGCCCAAGAACCAGGGCGCCTGGACCTTTATCGAGCCCAACATCGAATGGGTGTTGACCCGCATCGGCTCCAAGCACACCCGGCCCCAATACGTCGGCCGCGCCACATCGGCTTCGCCCGCGACGGGCCTGGCCAGCCAACACAAAGCCCAACAAGCCGCGCTTGTGAATGAAGCGCTGAGCATCTGAGGAAAAGAGATATGACCACCGAAGTGCGCGTACCCACCCTGGGTGAATCCGTGACCGAGGCAACCGTGGCCACCTGGTTCAAGAAACCCGGTGATGCGGTTGCTGCCGATGAAATGCTCTGCGAGCTGGAGACCGACAAGGTCACCGTCGAAGTGCCCGCCCCCGCCGCTGGGGTGCTGGCCGAGATTGTTGCCGCCGAAGGCGACACAGTGGGCGTTGATGCGCTGCTGGCGAATATCTCCGAAGCAGGCAGCGCCGGCTCCGAAACGCCGCAGCCCAAGGCCGCAGCCCAGGCCGAAGCGGCCCCCGCAGGCGGGGATGACACCACCGCGGTCGGCGGTGCCTCCACCGACGTGATGGTGCCGACCCTTGGCGAATCCGTGACCGAGGCGACCGTCTCCACCTGGTTCAAGAAGGTCGGCGACACTGTCGCGCAGGATGAAATGCTCTGCGAGCTGGAAACCGACAAGGTCTCTGTCGAAGTGCCCGCGCCCGCCGCTGGCGTTCTGGCCGAAATCACCGCGCCCGAAGGAACCACGGTGGATGCCTCGGCGAAACTCGGCGTGATCTCCGGCTCCGGTGCAGCGGCAGCGGCGGCCCCGGCTGCTGCGCCCGCTGCAGCTGCGGCTCCTGCCGCCGCGGCCAAGGACGTCGCCAATGCGCCCTCGGCAGAAAAGGCCATGGCCGAAGCCGGGATCTCCGCCGCCAATGTCGAAGGCACCGGCCGCGATGGCCGCATCATGAAGGATGACGTTGCCCGCGCCGTGGCCGCCGCAGCCTCTGCCCCCGCGCCTGCTGCTGCCCCGGCCGCACCGCGCGCGCCGGTTGCTGCCGATGATGCAGCACGTGAAGAGCGGGTGAAGATGACCCGCCTGCGCCAGACCATCGCCAAGCGTCTGAAGGACAGCCAGAACACCGCCGCCATGCTGACCACCTATAATGAGGTGGACATGACCGAGGTGATGGCCCTGCGCAATCAGTACAAGGACCAGTTCGAGAAGAAGCACGGCGTGCGTCTCGGCTTCATGTCCTTCTTCACCAAGGCCTGCTGCCACGCGCTGAAGGAAGTTCCCGAGGTCAACGCCGAAATCGACGGCACCGACATCGTCTACAAGAACTTCGTGCACATGGGCGTTGCCGCCGGCACCCCCACCGGCCTCGTGGTTCCGGTCATTCGCGATGCGGACAGCATGTCCTTTGCCGAGATCGAAAAGGCGATCGCCGAGAAGGGCAAGCGCGCCCGTGACGGCAAGCTGTCGATGGCCGAAATGCAGGGCGGCACCTTCACCCTGTCCAACGGCGGTGTCTATGGCTCCTTGATGTCCTCGCCGATCCTGAACCCGCCGCAGTCGGGTATCCTTGGCATGCACAAGATCCAGGACCGCCCGATGGCCATCAATGGTGAGGTGGTGATCCGCCCGATGATGTATCTGGCGCTCAGCTATGACCACCGCATCGTCGACGGCAAAGGCGCCGTGACCTTCCTGGTGCGCGTCAAGGAAGCCCTGGAAGATCCCCGCCGCCTGCTGATGGATCTGTAAAGAACATAAGGCAGCGCCTGACCCTGGGTGGGTGCGAAAGCGCCCTCCCGTTGGGAGGGTCAGGCGCTGCCCGGCACTGCCGGGCAAACGAAGAGGCTAGGAATGACCGCTGAACTCACCGCCCTCACACTTGCCGCCCTGCTGCAGGTTCTGCAGTTCTTCGCCTATTCCATCACCGCCAACCGGCAGGTCGGCCCCAAGGTAGCAATGGGGCCGCGTGACACACCGGTGCAACTGACCGGCACGGCAGGCCGTCTGCAACGGGCGCTGAACAACCACTTCGAAGGGCTGATCCTCTTCACCATCGCCTGCGTGGTGGTGACCCTTGGCGGCCAGTCCACCCCCTTCACCGCCGCCTGCGGCTGGGTCTATCTGCTGAGCCGGGTGCTTTATGTGCCCGCCTATGCATTCGGCCTCACGCCCTGGCGCTCGGTCGTCTGGTCGGTAGGCTTCCTGGCCACCACCCTCATGCTGATCGCGGCGCTGATCTGATGCGCGGCGCTCCTCCCCATATTCCCGAATACGGGCCGCTGGCGGTGCATGACCATCGCCCCTGCCCTCTCCTTAGTTCCAACGAAAGGACCTCCCATGGCTTCCTATGACGTGATCATCATCGGCGCCGGCCCCGGCGGCTATGTCAGCGCCATCCGCTGCGCCCAGCTGGGTCTGAAGACCGCCATCGTCGAAGGGCGTGAAACCCTTGGCGGCACCTGCCTCAACGTGGGCTGTATCCCGTCCAAGGCGCTGCTGCATGCGACGCACTCCCTGCACGAGGCAGAGCACAACTTTGCCAAGATGGGTCTCAAGGGCAAATCGCCGTCCGTCGACTGGAACCAGATGAAGGCCTACAAGGACGATGTCATCGGCCAGAACACCGGCGGCGTCGAATTCCTGATGAAGAAGAACAAGATCGACTGGCTGAAAGGCTGGGCGTCGATCCCCGCTGCTGGTCAGGTCAAGGTCGGCGACGACGTGCACGAGGCCAAGAACATCGTGATCGCCTCAGGCTCGGTTCCCTCCTCCCTCCCCGGCGTCGAGGTCGACAACGATAAGGGCATCGTGGTGGACAGCACCGGCGCGCTGGAGCTTCCGAAGGTGCCGAAAAAGATGGTCGTCATCGGAGCGGGCGTCATCGGGCTGGAGCTTGGCTCGGTCTATGCCCGCCTTGGCGCTGAAGTCACGGTCGTCGAGTACATGGATGCGGTCTGCCCCGGCATGGACAAGGACGTGCAGCGTACCTTCAAGCGGATCCTAGAAAAACAGGGCCTCAACTTCATCATGGGCGCCGCCGTTCAGGGCGTCGAGACAACCAAGACCAAGGGCAAGGTGACCTACCAGCCCAAGAAAGGCGGCGATGCCGAGGTACTTGACGCCGATGTGGTGCTGGTCGCAACCGGCCGCAAACCCTATGCCGAGGGGCTGGGACTGGATGCGCTGGGTGTCAAGCTGACCGAACGCGGCCAGATCGCAACCGACGCGCACTGGGCCACCAACGTCAAAGGCATCTACGCCATCGGCGACGTGATCGAAGGCCCGATGCTGGCCCACAAGGCCGAGGACGAAGGCATGGCGGTGGCCGAGGTGATCGCGGGCAAGCATGGCCACGTGAACTATGGCGTCATCCCCGGCGTCGTCTACACCACGCCCGAGGTTGCCACCGTCGGCGCCACCGAGGACGCGCTCAAAGCCGAAGGCCGCAAGCTGAAGGTCGGCAAGTTCAACTTCATGGGCAATGGCCGCGCCAAGGCCGTGCACCAGGGCGAAGGCTTCGTCAAACTGATCGCGGACAAGGAAACCGACCGCATTCTGGGCGCAGCCATCATCGGCCCCGGCGCCGGTGATCTGATTCACGAGATCTGCGTTGCCATGGAATTCGGCGCCTCTGCCGAGGACCTGGCCCTGACCTGCCACGCGCACCCGACCTACTCCGAGGCCGTGCGCGAAGCTGCCCTGGCCTGCGGCGACGGTGCTATCCACGCCTGACATCAGGCATATGAGGGCAGCCTGCCCTTTGACCAAAAACAAACGCCCCCGCAACATGCTGCGGGGGCGTTTTCATTTAGCAGGCCGGTGCAGAATACGCAGGCCGCGCTGGCTCCTGCCCTCTCACCACATGGTCGCAGCCGCCCGTGCACCCCAGGCGTCGTCATAGGGTTTGCCGCCTTCCTCGCCATTCGTCTGCTCGGCGAGGATCTCTCCCAAGCTAGGCAGGCCCTCACTCTGGTCACCTGCGGTCCACGTCTTCGCCCGCATCAGGGCGCGGGCGCATTGGCTGTAGATCTCGTCGATGGCGATCACCAGCACGGTGGCGGGCTGTTTACCCTGCCGTTCGAACCGGGCGCGCAGGTCCGCATCTGCGGTGATCCGTGCCTGACCGTTCAGACGCACCACGTTGTTCGATCCCGGCACGAAGAACATCAGCGACACCCGCGGATCGCGCACGATATTGCGCAAGGAATCGATCCGGTTGTTGCCGCGCCAATCGGGCAGCGCAAGGGTGCCGGGGTCCAGCTCCAGCACGCAAGGGCCATCATCGCCGCGCGGGCTGGCATCGGTGCCTTCGGGACCGACGGTCGAGAGGACGCACAGGCGCGAGGCCATGATCCATTTGCGATAAAGCGGCGTCATCCGACGCGCCACTTTTCGTAAAGAAGGCGCTCCCGGTTCCCCGTAAAGCGCCTCCAGATCTTCAAGTGTTTCTATGTATTCCATCCGGTTCAAACCCCGCTTCGCGCATCAATGCATCGGATCGCTCTTCGACCCGTTCTTCCAATATCTTCATGAATTCCTGCCGCTCCAGCCCCGGTTCAATCGGGTCCAGAAACTCCACCACTGCAACGCCGGGGCGGCGCATAATACCCTTGCGCGGCCATAGCACGCCAACGTTGGTGGCCACCGGCACGCAGGTCTGCTGCAGCTGTTCGTAGAGCACGCCGGTGCCGACCTTATACTCGGCCTTCACGCCTGGGGCCACGCGGGTGCCTTGCGAGTAGATCACCAACTGGCCCGCCTCCTGCCGCCCGGCATGCACGTCGGCAACCATCTTCTGGATGGCGGCGCCGCGCTTGCCCCGATCCACCGCCACACAGTCCAACAGCTTGGCATACTGGCCGATCACAGGGGTGCGCAGGATTTCCTTTTTCATGATGAACTTGGCCGTCGGCAGCGCGGTAAAGATCATCATGATATCAAGGAACGACTGATGCTTGGCCGCGATCAGCGCTTCACCCGAGGGCGGGGTGCCGCGCACCTCGCAGCGGATACCGACCATCCAGCGGGCGCTCCAGAACACCCAGCGCGAATAGGTCTTGCAGCAGACGCGCGCACCGCGCTTGCTGAAGATCGCCCAGGGCGCAAAGGCAAGGCCAATCACCGGCATCATCAGATAGATCTGGCCCACGAACAGCAGCGAGCGCAGCCATTGAATTGCATCCTTCACGTCAATTCTCCCAGACGTTTGTTGGCCGCGCGGGTCGTCGCCACATAGGCCACCAGCGCCCCCAGCACCGGAATGACCAGCGGCAGCAGCCAGCCCCAGCCCTGAAAGCCAAGCCCGGTCAGAAAGCCGCCCTCGTCCGAGGCGGCAGGCATCAGCCAGACACCCAACATGCCAAATCCCATCCCCACAACCGCGCCGCTGAAGGCCCGCAGGGTAAAGCGGCGGATAAAGGCCTGCGCGATATAGCTGTCCTGCGCGCCGACAAGGCGCAGCACTTCGATCACCTGGGCATTGGCCGCAAGCGCCGCATTGGCCGCAAGCGAGATCATCGCCCCCATGGCGCCACCGATCAACAGGATCGACACCACCGCCAGACGCCGCAGCGATTGCGCCGCATCCACCAGCGGCGCCCGCCAGCGGGTGTGATCGTCCAGCACCGCACCGGGAACCTCGGCCTGCAGGCGCAGGCGCAGGCCGGTGGCATCATAGCCGGGATCATCCTCGATCACCTCGATCAGCTGCGGCACCGGTAGCGCATCAATCGGCACCGAGGCGCCGAACCAGGGCGCCAGCAGCGCCGCCTGTTCCTCGGGGGTAAAGGCGCGTGCCGAGGCCACGCCCGGCGTCTGCCGCAAAATGGTCAGGGCCGCCTCGGTCTGGGCGGCACGCTGTTCGGCGGGAGCATTGATGCGCAGGGTCGCGGCGCGGGCCAGTTCATCCGCCCAACGGTCCGCCAGCCGCCCCGAGGCCAGCGACAGCGCCAGCGCAAAGACCGCCAGAAACGCCATCGCGCCCGCGGCAAACAGGGTCAGCTGCGCCGTGAAGCCACTGGGGGGCACCACCCGGTCGGCCTGTGCATCGCCGCTGATCAGCGCCCGCAGGCGCCCGCCAAAGCCGTCCCTGCTCATAGATCCGCTCCCGCAAGATGCAGCTGTTTGTCGTAAATCCTCAGCACCCGGGCCTGAACCTGGTTTTTGGCTGCCCGGATCAGCGACAGATCATGGGTTGCCACAAGGATGGTCTTGCCCATGCGGTTCAGCTCGACCAGCAATTGCAGCAGCCGTTGCGACATTTCCCAATCGACATTGCCGGTGGGTTCATCCGCGATGATCACATCCGGCGACAGGATCACCGACCGCGCCAGCGCCGCGCGCTGGCGTTCGCCGCCGGACAGCTCTGGCGGCAGCGCATCCGAGCGCTCCGCAAGCCCGACCCAGTTCAGCAATTCGCGCAGGTTCGCCTGCTCCTGCCCCAGATCCCGCCCCGAGACGGTCAGCGGCAGAGCGATATTCTCGATCACCGGCAGGTGGTCCAGAAACCGGCAATCCTGATGCACCACGCCGACCCTGCGGCGCAGAAAGGCCATCTGGTCCCGGTCCAGCCCTTTGACATCCATGTTGAAGACGCGCACCCGGCCCGAGGTCGGGGTCAGCGCTCCATAGCAAAGCTTCAGCAGGGTTGTCTTGCCGGTGCCCGAAGGACCAGTCAGGAAATGGAAGGATCCCGGCGCCAGCTGCATCGACAGATTGCTCAGCAGCTCTCCGCCGCCATAATTGTAGCCTACGTTGTCCAGCTCGATCACGGCGTCCCCCTGGTGCTGCTTGCTCGTTTTGCCCCAGAGCACCGCCAGTTTCAATGGCCCGCAGCCGTGCGGGCGCCGCCGGTCACGCCCGCGTGCGCGGCGCCCCGCGCAATTGCCCCTTCCTTGATGGCCCCGAACTCCCTATGGTCATTTGAAAATACCGCTGAATTGCACCCGGAAGACTCCGGGTCCAAGGAGACCGAGAATGCGCCTGACATGTCCGAATTGCGCTGCCCAGTACGAAGTGCCGGATGACGTTATCCCGGAAGAAGGACGCGATGTTCAGTGCTCCAGCTGCGGCACCACCTGGTTCCAGCCCGCTGCAGGCGCCAGCGCAGAGCCCCCTGTGGCCGAGGACACAGCCCCAGAGCCTGAGGGCACACCAGAGGTATCCGAACAGGTCGCCAAAGAAGAAGCCATCACATCAGAGGCCGCAGCCGAGGAAACACCTTCCCCAGAACACGCTCCCCATGTTGAAGAAGAGCAGATACCCGAGGCGGCAGAGGATCTGACCACCTCCGAGGAGCTGCCAGCCGAGGAAGAGGACGAGCCGGAAGAGCCTGCCCCCGCCCCTGACATGGATGACGAAGCCGAACGCGCCGCGCGGCGGCAGCGGGGCCTGGACCCGGCGCTATCGGACATCCTGCGCGAAGAGGCAGAGCGCGAAGCCTCCCTCCGCGCGGCCTCTGCGCCTGCACAGGGGCTGGAGAGCCAGCCCAATCTGGGTCTGGATGATCTGCCCGAAAACGAACAGGCTCTGCGCGCCCGTCAGGCCAAGGACCGGATGGCCCGGATCAAGGGGCAGGACCCGCGTCAACTGGCAGCCGAAGCCAGCGGACAACGCCGGGGCGTGCTGCCGGATATCGAAGAGATCAACTCGACCCTGCGCGCCGGGGATGCCGCCGCCGTTCAGGCCGCTGCCGAGGACACGCCAGTGCCACGCAAAAGCGGCTTTGCACGCGGCTTTGCGCTGACCATCCTGCTCGCGCTGATCCTGATGATGATCTACACCAACGCCGCCAAGATCGCCGAGGCGGTACCGCAGGCCGATCCTTACCTCAGCAGCTATGTCACCTGGGTCGATCAGGCGCGGCTGTGGCTGGATGCGCAGGTCAAGGCGCTGCAAACACCGCAGCCCTGATCACCGCTGCCGGTCCGGCAGGCGCATTGATCGATTGCCTTAGGGACCGTCATTTCCTTAGGGACCGTCATTTCCTTAGGGAATGCCACGCATAGGGTCTCAATTCAGCCCTAGCCGCTTCAGAACCGGTCGAACAGCCGCTGCAGATAGTTGCGCTCTTCCTCGCTACGGCTGCGATCCTGCGACCGGCGACGGATTTCCTCCAACAGATCCCAGGCCCGGCCATGCGCTGAACCCCGGTCCGGAACCGCACCTCTGTCGCCATTGTCCATGCCGCTGGCGCGTCCCAGCGGATCCAGCCCCTCTGCCGAGCCATTGGGCTGGGCCTGTCCCTGCTGTCCTTGGTTCTGTCCCGGCTGCTGGCGCTGTGCCATAGCCTCGCCAAGCGAGCGCATGCCTTCGCGCAGGGCCTCCATCGCATCGGATTGCTGGTCGATGGCCTCGGCCAGATCGCCGTTCCGCAACGACTCTTCGGCACCCTCCATGGCGCGGCCTGCCCGATCCAGCGCATCGCGGGCATTGCGCCCTTCCTCGCCCCCAAAGGGCAGGCCGTCACGCTGACGTTCCAGTTCGTTCCGCAGGGCCTGCTGACGCTGAGCCAGATCCCCCGCGCTGGGATTGCCATCCGCGCCAGAGCCGCCCTGTCCCGGCTGGCTTTGCCCCGGATCGCCGCCGCCACCCTGCTGCTGGCCGGATTGTTCGCCACCCTCACCGGTACCGCCGGTTCCATCGTGGCTCTGTCCACGGCCCTGACCGCCGTTGCGGCCCTCGTTGCCCTGGCTTTGACCGCGCTGTGCATCGCTGTTGAACTGTTCCTGCAAATCGCGGAAGGCCTGATCGGAGAGGCCCTGCTGTTCGCGCAGGGTCTCGGCCAGACCTTCCATGGCCTGCCGTCCCTGATCACCACCCTGCTGGCCTTGCTGGCCGCGGGTCATGCGCATGTTTTCCATCATCTGCTGGAATTCGCGCAGGGCCTGCTCGGCCTCGGCCATGCGGCCCTGTTCCATCAGTTCCTGGATGCGGTCCATCATCGCCTGCAGGTCATCCTGGCTGAGCTGCATCATGTTCTCGGGCATCTCACCCGGTTCCATCATCTCGCCGTTCTGTTCGGCCTGCCGTTGCAGCTGTCGCAGGTAATCGTCGGTTGCTTCGCGCAGCTCCTGCATCAGCCGGGCGATCTCCTGATCGCTGGCGCCTTCGCGCATGGCCTGGCTCAGCCGTTCCTGAGCGCGTTTCATCCGCTCCAACGCGTCGCCCACATCCCCTTCCTCCAGCGCGATGGCCAGATCCCACAGCGCCGCTGCGATGTCTTCCTGCGCAGGGGGTGTCAGTGCGCCTGCCGCCAGATGGCTTTCCAGCCGCCGCAGAATGCCGCGCAGGCGCAGATAGCTGCCCGCATCGCGGAAAATCCCATCGGGGCGATGCGACACCGCCCGCAGGATCTGCGCCACCCGCGGCGCATTGGCCCGCGCCCAAAGGATATCACGGCGCTGCTCGGCTACCGAGGCGGCCAGCGGATCAAAAAAGCGCCGCGCTGTCAGCGGCGCGCCAAAGGGGGCTGCCGTTCCGCTTTGCCCCGCCGCGTCCTGCGCGGTGAAGATATAAGTGACCGGCAAATTGGCCCAGGGATGCTGCGAGAAGTCCTCGATCAGGCGTTCGGTGAAATCGCTGCGCCCGCCGGTGAGAGGCAGCGGCAGATCCAGCACGATATCCTCGCGCGGGTCCGGCTCGGTCTGCAGTCCGTGCCGACGGTCCAGCGCCGCAAGATCCAGCGAGATCCGCACGGTGCCGCCGACGACGCCGTAATCATCCTGCGCCGCGAATGGCAGGTTCAGCGCACCTTCGGGGCCTAGATCCGGCGCGCCCGCCACCGCAACTGCAGGCGGTGCATCCGGCGTCACCGTGACCAGCCAATCGCGCCCACCCTGCCCGGCGATAGCCAGCTGCCCTTCCTGACGGACCTCGAATTCCTGCTGCGGATCGGTCGCCGGGGGTAGTTCGCCAGTGCGGGCGGAAACGGTTTCATCCAGCGTCAATGCGCCGATCTCACCATAGAACCGCAGGGTGATTTGGCTGCCCTCGGGCAGGGTCAGCTCCCCGGCAGGCTGATCGTTGAGGTAAAGAACCGGCAGGCCCGTGTAACGCGGCGGTGCGATCCAGCCTTCCCAGGTCGGCCCGTTCATCGCTGAGGCCGCGCCCGGTGTCATGCCACTGAGGCTGCTGACCCGCCAGAACGAGCCGAAGACCAGCGCCACGACCAGCGCCAGCAGCGCCATATACCGCAGGGCAAAGGGATCTGCCGCTGCGATTTTCAGATTTGGAGAGGGCGCGCGGGCCTGCCGCGCCGCTGTCGCCATGCGCCGCTGATGCTCCTGCCATAGGGCCGCCGAGGCCGGGTCGGAAGCGCCAATCGCCTGACTATCCAGAAGCGCGCTGACTGGTCGCCCCGGCAGGGTTGCGTCCAGCCGCGCCAGCGCCGCCGCATGGCTTGGCCAGGAAAACCGTTTGATGCCCCAGATGAGCGCCAGCCCCAGCGCTAGCACGCTGAGCACGGCACCAGACCAGACCAGTTCGACCGGTAATTCATCGTGCAGCCCCAGCATCACCGCCGCCAGCGCCAGCATCAGCACCGATGCCGCAGGCCACAGGGCGCGCAGCAGCTGCTCCGCGATCATGCCCGCCCGCGTCAGGCGCAGGGGCCAGCGCAGCGGTTTCAGACGCGGGTCAGCCTTGGGGAATGCAGCGTCGGATGCGGCCATTTCGGCGATGCCTCTCTGCGCGGGTGCGGGCGCGGTTGCGGGGGTGCCCCGACCGCGAAAAGTCCGCAGCCGCGATCAGAGCCATTCCGGAATGGTATCGCGGTTTATCATTTCGTCAAAGGTCGGACGTCGGCGAATAACCGCGAATTGATCCCCATGCACCAGTACCTCGGGGATCAGGGGGCGCGAGTTGTATTCGCTCGACATCACCGCGCCATAGGCTCCGGCGCTGCGGAAGGCGATCAGATCCCCGGCAGCCAGCGGCGGCATATCGCGCTGCTTGGCAAAGGTATCGCCGGATTCGCAGACCGGCCCGACGATATCATAAGGCTGGCTTTCGACGCCCGGCTCCGGTTCGATCACTGGCACGATATCGTGATGCGCCTCGTACATGGCGGGGCGGATCAGATCGTTCATGGCCCCATCGATGATCAGGAAATCACGGCCCTCGCCGGATTTCACATAAATTACCTTGCTGACCATTAGCCCGGCATTGCCCGCGATCAGGCGACCCGGCTCGATCTCGATCTCGCAGCCGAGGTGGCCCAGCGTACGCTTGATCAGGGCGCCATACTCCATCGGCAGCGGCGGCGCCTCGTTCGAGCGGGTATAGGGAATGCCAAGCCCACCCCCCAGATCGAGGCGGCGGATGTCATGACCTTCGGCGCGCAGGGTCTCGGTCAGCTCCGCAACCTTCTGATAGGCGGCCTCGAACGGGGCCAGCTCGGTCAGCTGCGAGCCGATATGCACGTCGATCCCGATCACCTCCAACCCCGGCAGGCTGCCGGCATGGGCGTAGACCTCGCTGGCGCGGGAAATCGGGATGCCGAATTTGTTCTCGGATTTTCCGGTGGCGATCTTGGCGTGGGTCTTTGCATCGACATCCGGGTTGATGCGGATGGTGATCGGCGCCCGGGTGCCCAGTTCCAGAGCGACCGCGTTGATCACCTCCATCTCGGGCTCGGATTCCACGTTGAACTGGCGGATGCCACCGGACAGGGCGCAGCGGATTTCCTCGGCCGTTTTGCCAACGCCGGAAAAGACGATCTTGTCGCCCGGCACACCAGCCGCCTTGGCCCGCAGGTATTCGCCCTGACTGACCACATCCATGCCCGCGCCCGCCTGCGCCAGCGTCTGCAGGATGGCCTGGTTGCTGGCCGCCTTCATCGCAAAACAGACCAGATGCTCGGTGCCTTCCAGCGCCTCGTCGAACAGGCGGAAATGCCTGAGCAGCGTCGCGGTGGAATAGACATAGAACGGCGTGCCTACGGCGGCGGCGATTTCAGCCACCGGAACGTCCTCGGCGCAGAGCGCGCCATCGCGGTAAAGAAAATGATCCATGTCTTGGCGATTAGACCAAAAGAGGCCGCCGGATCAATGGAATTTGTCCTGCTACAGCGCTGTCCACTGCGCGTTTATCCCCGCAGCCCCGATGCGATCATGGTAAAGGCGGTCTCGCGCCGCAGGGTGGCGATCTTGGACCCCGCATCGAACAGGCTCAGATGCAGGAAAACCCCGTCCAGCATCGCGATCACCGCCCGCGCCAGCGCCATCGGATCGCAGTCAGCGCGGATTTCCTGCGCTTCGGCAAGATCTGCGAAATGTTCTGCCCAGTGCCGGGCCAGCCAATCGAAAAACCCGTCAATGATCTCTAATGCCCGAGGATCCTTGAACCCCGGTCCCAACACTTCAAAGATCAGCGATGTCATATCACGCTGCGCCAGGATCACCGTCTGGCGCAGGCCATCCAGATAAAGCTCAAGCGTCTGCGGGGCGGGCAGCAGGGTGATCTGGCCCCTCAGCCCGTCGAAATATTGCCCGATCAAGCTCAGGATGAGGTCATCCTTGCCGTCGCAATAAAGATAGAGCGTGCCCTTGGCCACGCCCGCGGCCCTGGCAATATCGGTCATTTTGGTGGCCTGATAGCCCGTGCGCGCAAAACACATCATCGCCGCCTCGAGGATCTCAGCCCTCATTTTATCCTTGTCGACGATCTTCGGCATTGCCGTTCCTTTTGGGCCTGATTGCACGGAATGCATAGCGGGGTTGACCTGTCCCGGCATATAAATGACTTGCGGGTCAGTCATGCGGCCCCTAGATAGCGCGCTATATCTGACCAATTGGTCAAAAATGGATTAGTGTCAATGAGTGAAAATCAGAAGATTGCATTTGTCGCCGGTGCAACTGGCCATCTGGGGCGCCATCTGGTGGCGCAACTGTCGGCCCGGGGCTACTCCGTGCGGGCACTGGTCCGGTCCGGCTCGGATACGTCCGGGTTTCCCCGAGGTGTTGAAATCGTCACCGCAGAGGCCACCGACCCGGCCAGCCTCAGCGGACTTATGGATGGGGTGGAACTCGTTGTCTCGGCCTTGGGGCTGACCCGGCAGACCGACCGTGTGACCTATCTGGATGTGGATTATCAGGCCAACCTCAACCTGCTGAAAGAGGCGGTGAACGCCGGGGTCCGTCAGTTTGCCTATGTGCATGTGCTGACACGGGGCACCTCCACCTCTGATCTGGTGGCGGCCAAATCGCGGTTCGTCGGCGTGCTGCAAACCGCCCCGCTGCAGGCGTGCGTCATCCGCCCCAACGGGTTCTTTGCCGATATGGAAGAGATCCTGTCGATGGCGAAAAAGGGCCGGGTCTGGCTGATCGGTGACGGATCGGTGCGGATCAACCCGATTCATGCCCGCGATCTGTCCTGTGCCATTCTTGATGCCATCGAAGCCGGGGAGGCGGATGTGGAGATCGGCGGCCCCGAAGTGCTGAGCCTCGATCAGATCGCAGAACTGGCCTTTGACGCCCTCGGTAAACCCGCCCGGATTACCCACCTGCCACTGTGGCTGGGCCATGCGGCCCTATCAGTGATGAAACGTTGCACCCCGCGTCACGTCTGGGGGCCGTTCGAGTTTTTCCTGGCCTCCTGCCAGCAGGACGCCATCGGACCGCAATATGGCAGCCGGTCGCTGGGCGATCACTATGCTGGGATTTGTTCAAATCGTGCCGGGACAAAGGTTTCGGCGTTCAGTTCCCGATAGAAACGCCAACCCGGGCGTACCCCGAAACTGTCACACCCGACCCGGGTGTCTGAGACGCAGAGCTACCGCTTGCGGTACCCGCAGTGCGTTCAGAGGCCGACGGCTCACATCCCGCCAAAGCGACCACGACCGGCAGCCAGAGGACGGCGCAGGCCGCGCGCGAAGGCATCAGAAGCCCAGAAGAAGGCTGAACGGTCCCTGCTGCACGCCAACGCTGCCCCCGGCATGGACACCGCTGGTAGAAACCCCAACCCCGGCATTGAGTGTGGGGCGCACCGGCTCTCCATCCACGCCACAGGCCGCGAGTGTTGTGGCAGCGACGAAAAGAACAACAAGAACGCGCATCGGAGAGAAGCCCTCAGCTCGGGTGGGTATTCATTCAATATGGGCGGGGCGCTGGCCAATCACAAGCGCCCCCGCCACAGGATCTCGGCGAATGGCTGCTTAGCCCGCCAGGATCTCTTTCCAGCGCTTCACCTGCGCGCGCACCTGCGCGGGCGCTGTGCCGCCATAGGACATGCGCGAGTTGACCGAGTTTTCGACTCCCAGAACGGTGAAGATATCCTCGGTGATGCCTTCGTGCACGCCCTGCATGTCCTCAAGACTGAGGTCAGGCAGATCGCAACCACGGCCCTCGGCCATCGCGACCAAGGCGCCGGTGACATGGTGGGCATCGCGGAAGGGCACCTTCAGAACCCGCACCATCCAGTCGGCCAGATCGGTGGCGGTGGAGAAACCCGAACCTGCGGCGGCAGCCAGCGACTCGCGGTTGCCAGTCATATCCTTGACCATGCCTTCCATCGCAGCCAGCGCCAGCATCCAGTTGTCGGCTGCATCAAAGACCTGTTCCTTGTCTTCCTGCATATCCTTGGAATAGGCCAGCGGCAGGCCCTTCATCACCATCATCAGCGCGGTATTGGCGCCGAAGATCCGGCCCACCTTGGCGCGGATCAGTTCGGCCGCATCCGGGTTCTTCTTCTGCGGCATGATCGAGGAGCCGGTGGAGAAGCGATCCGAAAGCGTCACGAAGCGGAACTGGGCCGAGGACCAGATCACCAGCTCTTCGGCAAAACGGCTGAGGTGCACGGCGCAGATCGATGCGGTGCTCAGGAACTCCAGCGCGAAATCGCGATCCGACACGGCATCGAGTGAGTTTGCCGCAGGACGGTCAAAGCCCAGCGCCGATGCGGTCATGTCACGGTCGATGGGGAAGGAGGTGCCAGCCAGCGCCGCCGCACCCAGGGGCGATTCGTTCATCCGGGCGCGGGCATCACGCACGCGGGACAGATCGCGGCCGAACATTTCCACATAGGCCATCATGTGATGGCCCCAGGTCACCGGCTGCGCGGTCTGCAGGTGGGTAAAGCCGGGCATCACCCAGTCGGCGCCAGCCTCGGCCTGATCGACCAGCGCCTTGATCAGCGCCAGCAGTCCCTTTTCGGCAGCGTCGAACTGATCGCGCACCCAGAGTTTGAAATCGGTCGCCACCTGATCGTTGCGCGACCGGCCGGTGTGCAGACGCCCGGCGGGCTCTCCGATCACCTCTTTCAGGCGCGCTTCGACGTTCATATGGATGTCTTCCAGCGCGGTAGAGAACTGGAAGCTGCCGCTTTCGATCTCTGACAAGACCGTGAGTAGCCCTTCCCGAATGGCCTCGGCGTCGTTATCCGTAATGACGCCTGTCGCGGCCAACATGGCGGCATGGGCTCTTGAGCCTGCGATGTCCTGGGCTGCCATACGCTTGTCAAACCCGATCGAGGCATTAATTGCCTCCATGATCGCGTCAGGGCCAGCGGCAAAGCGGCCGCCCCACATCTGGTTTGAGGATTGATCTGTCATGGCTGAACCCCGGAGATAACATGCGTCTGTTTCGTCACCTCACCCTTTATATGGCCCTTGCCTTGGGTGCAAATGCCGCCTTCGCCGCAGATGTCGCGACGCTGGAGGCGCTGCGCGCCGACAGTCTGAAACGGCTGGTCGTCCATTCCGAGCCGCGCCCCGTCTCTGACGCGGAGTTCTTTCTGGAAAACGATGGCGGCACCGCCACGCTGACCGATTATCAGGGCAAGATCGTTCTGCTGAACTTCTGGGCGACCTGGTGTGCCCCCTGCCGCAAGGAAATGCCGCAAATCGCCGAGTTGCAGGAAGAGTTCGGCGGCGAGGACTTCGAGGTTCTGACCATCGCCACCGGGCGCAATTCCCCTGCTGGTATCGTCAAGTTCTTCGAGGAAAACGGCATCACCGGCCTGCCCCGCCACACCGATCCGAAACAGGCGCTGGCCCGCAACATGGCAGTGATCGGCCTGCCCATTACCGTTCTGATCAACCGCGAAGGCGAAGAGGTTGCCCGCCTTCTGGGCGATGCAGAATGGAACAGCGACAGCGCCAAGGCGATCATCAAAGAGATGATTGCAACGCATTGATCTGCGCATCCCGCAACGGGTCCAGCCGCGCCCCGATCACGGCTTGACCTCACGCGACCTTTGACAGGCTCCTTCCCGGTCCGCCAATGTAGGGATCAGGGAGGAGCATATGCCACTAGAGATCCTGCTGATCATGGTTATCGGCGGCGTCAGCGCGGTCGCCGCGATCCTACACCTGTCGGGCCGCTCGGCGCAGACGGTGCTGTCGGTCGAGGACGCCCGCGCCGAGTGGCATCGCCATTTCCCCGATGATGTGATTCACCAGGTGCTGATCGCCGAAAACGGCCACGCCGCGCTGGTTCAGACCGAAGGCGGAACCGGCCTTCTCTGGGCCTTTGGCGCCGACACCGTGGCGCGCCATCTTATTGATTTTGATGTCTTTGAAACCGGAACCGGCCTCAGGCTGGAGTTCCACGATTTTGGCACGCCGGGCGTCTCGCTCTCTCTTGCGCCGCACGAACGCGCAGACTGGCAACAGATGATGATCCCGTCCTGAAGGAACCCCGCCGATGAGCGATCCAATCTCTTACCCCGATGTGACCCAATACGCGGTGCCGTTCTTCATCGCGGCGATCCTGGCCGAGTTCCTGTGGATCGCGATCAAAGGGCGCGGCGGGCGGTACGAAACCCGCGATGCGCTGACCTCGCTGATCATGGGGGCGGGCAGCGTCGCGGCAGGGATCCTGCTGGGTTTCATCGCCTGGGCGTTCTTCATGGTTCTGTGGCGGCTCACGCCGCTTGATATGGGGACGTCTATCTGGGCGGTGCTGGTCTGTTTCGTGCTGGATGATCTGCGGTACTACTGGGTGCACCGGTTCGGCCACCGGGTACGTTGGGTCTGGGCCAGCCATGTGAACCATCACTCCAGCCAGCATTACAACCTGACCACCGCGCTGCGGCAGACCTGGACCGGCACCTTTACCTTCATGATGGTGGTGCGCGCGCCGTTGGTGCTGCTGGGATTCCACCCGGCGCTGGTACTGTTCGTCGGTGGCCTCAATCTGATCTACCAGTTCTGGATCCACACCGAAGCGATTGGCAAGATGCCCCGCTGGTTCGAGGCAGTGATGAACACCCCTAGCCACCACCGCGCCCACCATGGCCGCAACCCGCGCTATCTGGACTGTAATTATGCCGGCGTCTTCATCATCTGGGACCGGATGTTCGGCACCTTTGTTCCCGAGCAGGAGAACGACCGCGTCGATTACGGCCTTGTCCACAACATCGGCACCTTCAATCCGCTACGGGTCGCCTTTCACGAATGGGTGGGGATTTTCCGTGACATGACCCAGCCCGGCCTGACCCTGAAACAACGGCTGCTTTATGCGCTGGCGCCGCCCGGCTACAGCCACGATGGTAGCCGCGACACCAGCGAAACCATCAAGGCGAAATACCTGGCCCGCAACCCGGAGGACCGCGGCACGCCGGGATTTGAACAACCAGCCGACCCGACCTGACAGACCGGGCCGCGACATCAGATGCGACTTTTCCTAAAGTTTTAACTTTAATCCATGGTTCACCCTTTTGTCCGAGAGTGCAAAGCAACGCATAGTTTCCATGCACATGATCAGGCACAGGTATAGCCAGGGGGCAAAACAGTGAAACACAGTCGCTGGAAAAAAGCGGACCTGCCAGAAGGCTCAGAAAACCCACTGAACGCAGCGGTAGTATCCCGCGACCGGTCCACATTGGATATGGTTGCCGAGGCGGTGAAGCATGACCAGACGATGCTGGCCTTCCAGCCGGTCATGCAGGCCATGCCCCCGCATCAGACCGCCTTTTATGAGGGTTACATCCGGGTTCTGGATGCCACCGGCCGGGTGATTCCTGCCCGTGACTTCATGCATGTGGTCGAGGAAAAGGAAATCGGCCGCGCACTGGACTGTCTGGCGCTGCAGCACGGGCTGCGGGCGCTGATGAAATCGCCCCAGATCCGCCTGTCCGTGAACATGTCGGCGCGCTCCATCGGCTACGGCCGCTGGATGGACGTGCTGAACCGCTTCCTGAAGAAAGATTCCACCATTGGCGAACGTTTGGTTCTGGAAATCACCGAAGCCTCGGCCATGGCCGCGCCAGAGCTGGTCATCGACTTCATGGAGCGGCTGCAGAAACACGGCATCGCCTTTGCGCTGGATAACTTCGGGGCCGGCACCACGGCCATCGCTCACTTTCGCGAATTCTTCTTCGACGCGGTCAAGATCGACGGTCAGTTCATCCGCGGCATCAGCGGCAATCCGGACAATCAGGCCGTGACCTGCGCCCTGGTCGGCATTGCCAAGCAGTTCGACATGCTGGTGGTTGCCGAGTCGGTGGAATCCGAAGCCGATGCGCAATACCTTGTTTCCATCGGCGTCGACTGCATGCAGGGCTTCCTGTTCGGCGCCCCGACGGTCAGCCCGCCCTGGCTGGAGGAACTGAAGGAACGCAGCCGCGCCTGATCCGCTGCACTGCAGCGTTCGGGAATAGCCTCCTTGTTTCAGGGTCTTCTGTGCATCTGACCGCATGACCCCCAAAAAAGAGCCACCGTCACCGGTGGTTTTTTGCGCTTATGTCGGTTGACTTCCCGTCAGCCGCTGGGACACCCTGTCGATTGCTGCAGGTGCAGCAATACGCTATGCCTGCCCCGGAGTACGGGAGGACGTGTTTGCCATCGCGGGGTTTTGATTTCACCACCGACCGCGCGGGTGCAACATCTCCGGAGTTAATTGATGGCAGAGGACCCATATCAATGACCAATGTTGTAATCGCATCCGCCGCACGGACCGCTGTCGGCAGTTTCGGCGGCTCGTTCGCCAATACGCCCGCCCATGATCTGGGTGCCGCTGTTCTGGAGGCCGTTGTTGCCCGCGCAGGCGTCGACAAAAGCGAGATCTCTGAAACCATTCTCGGTCAGGTTCTGACCGCCGCTCAGGGCCAGAACCCGGCCCGTCAGGCCCATATCAATGCCGGCCTGCCCATCGAAAGCGCCGCCTGGGGCATCAACCAGGTCTGCGGATCCGGTCTGCGCGCCGTCGCACTGGGCGCACAGCACATTCAGCTGGGCGATGCTTCCATCGTCTGCGCCGGTGGTCAGGAAAGCATGACCCTGTCGCCCCACGCCGCCCATCTGCGCGCCGGTCACAAGATGGGTGACATGAAGTATATCGACACCATGATCCGCGACGGTCTGTGGGACGCCTTCAACGGCTACCACATGGGCCAGACCGCCGAAAACGTCGCCGAAAAATGGCAGATCTCCCGCGATCAGCAGGATGAATTCGCCGTCAGCAGCCAGAACAAGGCCGAAGCCGCCCAGAAGGCGGGCAAGTTCGCCGATGAAATCACGCCCTTCACCGTGAAGACCCGCAAAGGCGAGACAGTGGTGGACAGCGACGAATACATCCGTCACGGCGCCACCATCGAAGCCATGCAGAAACTGCGCCCCGCCTTCACCAAGGACGGATCGGTCACCGCTGCCAACGCATCCGGCCTGAACGACGGTGCTGCGGCCACCCTGCTGATGAGCGCCGATGAAGCCGAGAAACGCGGTATCGAGCCGCTGGCCCGCATCGCCTCTTATGCCACCGCTGGCGTCGATCCCTCGATCATGGGCGTCGGCCCGATCCACGCCTCCCGCAAGGCGCTGGAGAAGGCAGGCTGGAGCGCCTCGGATCTGGATCTGGTTGAGGCCAACGAAGCCTTTGCCGCGCAGGCCTGCGCCGTGAACAAGGAAATGGGTTGGGATCCCAGCATCGTCAACGTCAACGGTGGCGCCATCGCCATCGGCCACCCCATCGGCGCCTCGGGCTGCCGGGTTCTGAACACGCTGCTGTTTGAAATGAAGCGGCGCGGTGCCAAGAAAGGCCTCGCCACGCTTTGCATCGGTGGCGGTATGGGCGTCGCCATGTGCGTGGAGCGCCCGTAACGTGGCCTCGTAACCGGACATATCTAAGGGCGCCATCTTGGCGCCCTTTTCTTTTAGGCTTCAAAGGTTTGTCAGGGGTGCGACAATTTATGCGGCGGCGCAGCAAAATCCGTTGCGCAATATTGTTGCTCAAACTAACCTCTGCATGTAGCAAGATTACCAAGTAAATGAATCACTGGAGGACAACTCAATGGCACGAACTGCACTCGTCACAGGCGGCTCCCGCGGCATCGGCGCAGCAATTTCCAAGGCTCTGAAGGCCGAAGGCTATGACGTCGCAGCCACCTATGCCGGCAATGACGAAGCCGCGGCCAAATTCACCGAGGAAACCGGCATCAAGACCTACAAGTGGAACGTGGGAGACTACGAGGAAAGCAAGGCCGGTATCGAAAAGGTCGAAGCCGATCTGGGTCCCATTGACGTCGTGGTGGCAAATGCTGGGATCACCCGCGATGCCCCCTTCCACAAGATGACGCCCGAGCAGTGGCACCAGGTGATCGACACCAACCTGACCGGCGTCTTCAACACCATTCACCCGATCTGGCCCGGCATGCGCGAGCGCAAGTTTGGCCGTATCATCGTGATCTCCTCGATCAACGGTCAGAAAGGTCAGTTCGCTCAGGTAAACTATGCTGCCACCAAGGCAGGCGATCTGGGCATCGTCAAATCCCTGGCGCAGGAAGGCGCCCGCGCAGGCATCACCGCCAACGCGATCTGCCCCGGCTATATCGCCACTGAAATGGTGATGGCCGTGCCGGAAAAGGTGCGTGATTCGATCATCGCACAGATCCCGACCGGCCGCCTGGGCGAGCCCGAGGAAATCGCCCGCTGCGTGACCTTCCTGGCCTCTGACGACGCAGGCTTCATCAACGGGTCGACCATTTCCGCCAACGGCGGTCAGTTCTTCGTCTGATCCGAGTGCGCAATGGTAACAACAACAAGGGCCGGTCCTGATGGACCGGCCCTTTTTCAATCCCGTAAGGACATGTGCACTATGCCCAGCGGGAAACCCTTGTGCTGACCAGCGAAGGCTTGCCACGGCGGAACAGGCGCGCCCAGAAGGATTTCAGCACCTGGCCGCGTTCTTCATGTGCACGCTGCATGGCCAGTTTGATATCGGCGTTGACTGTATATTCCATCTCGCAAACCTCCGTTTCGGATCAGCATCATTAACCTGACACCAATATGATTGCGGGTGAAAAAACTTACAAACGAGACTTTTCAGTCATTCAGTTAAGTATTACTGATGTGATTATGCCAGAACGCCTGCCCCCCCTGACCGCCCTGCGCGCCTTTGATGCCGCCGCCCGCCACATGTCCTTTGCCAAGGCGGCAGAGGAGCTGAACGTGACCCCGGCGGCGCTGTCCTTTCAAATCAAATCGCTTGAGGAGCACCTCGGCGCGCCGCTGTTCCGTCGGCTCAACCGTGCGGTGGAGCTGACCGAGGCCGGACGCACGCTGGCCCCAGGCGCCGCCGAGGGTTTCGAAATTCTTGGCGATGCCTGGCGCGCCACCCGGCGGCTGCAGGACAACAGCACACTGACGGTGACCGCTGGCCCAGGCTTTACCGCGAAATGGCTGGCGCCGCGTCTTTATGAATTCGCCCGCGCCCATCCCGAAATCGACCTGCGCTTTTCCGCGACACTCAGGCAGATGGATTTCCAGCGCGACGAAGTAGATGTGGCAATCCGGTTTGGCGTCGGCCCGGACGAGGGCCTTTGGTCCCTGCCCCTGCGCAAGGAATGGATGACACCGGTGATGACGCCGGAACTGGCAGAGAAATACAAAACCCCCGAAAGCCTGACCGAGGCGCCGCTTCTGTTCGACGAATCCCTGAACTTCCTGCAGCCGCCCTGCGACTGGCCAGCATGGTTCGCCGCTGTCGGAATCGATTTTGCCCCCACGCATGGCGCGCATTTCTCGCAAGCCGACCATGCGGTGGATGCCGCCCTGACCGGGGCGGGCGTCGTGCTCGGCCGCCGCGCCATGGTGGTGACCGATCTGCACGCCGGGCGTCTGGTGGCCCCTTTCGCGACTGCGATTGAAACCGAAGGACGGTTTCGCTTTGTCTGCGCCAAGGGCACCGAGGATCGCCCCCAGATCAAGGCGTTCCGCGACTGGTTCATGGGTGAGATCGACAAGACATCCTATGTGTCTGAGCGGTTCGATATCATCCCGGTCACCGATATCGCCCAGCCCTGAATGCAACATTCCTGACCACTCGCACGCGGTTCGCCCGGACAGCCCCTTTCAAAAGCAAAAGGGCCACCAGATCTGGCAGCCCAATTTCATCAGACATGTCGTGGGCGCGCCGCCCGTGCCGGTTTTGCTCCGGTTTGCGGCTGCGCCCGAGTTGCTCGCGCGTCAGTGCGCCAGTTCGCTTGCGGACAATCGCTCAATCTCTTCCTTGAGCTTCAGTTTCTGCTTTTTCATGGCAGCGACTTCCAGACCGTCGGTACTGGGCGCACGTTGGGCCTGTTCGACTTCCATGCTGAGGTGCTCGTGCTTCTTCTTCAGTTCCGTGAGATGCGAGCTGAGGCTCATGCCGTTCCTCCTTTTTGAGCAAAATACGCCCTGCGTCAGCAGGACACCTCAAGTGGAGCATAAGAAAATGCGTCTGTCACGCTGCAGGCGCACAGTTTTGTCATCAATTTGTTGCATCGGCTGAAGACTGCCAAAAACCGCCGCTCAGCCTTGCAATAAAGGCGCAAAGCCACGCTAAAACGACTATGTAACGCTTGAAAGACGCAAGGGTCCTACCCATATGGGCATCCCGGTCAGACAGGCCCCGGCGACGCTCAGATGGCAGTCCCCGATACCACGTCACCGCCTTGGCGACCGACTCGCCGCGATAGAGGACTGGCTGCTCAGGCGGGCCGCTTTTCCCCGGGCCAGGGCAGGGCCGCACCCTGCCGCAGAACATCGGCCACCTCTTCCTGATAGCTTTCGCCGTCCCGCTCGTGCCGCGCGCCTTTGTGCAGGATCAGCGGCGCGTGCAGCCGGAACTCCGCCCGCCCCTCCTTGCGCGCGCGCAGGATCACCAGCTCTGCCGCCCGCCCCTGTCGCGGCGCCAGCGGCAGCACCTCCAGCGACCCCAGCCTCCCGGCACAGGCCACCAGCATATCCGGCAACCGGTCCGCGCGCTGGATCATGTGCAGGTATCCACGCGGCGCCAGCCGTTTGGCGGCAACGGCGATCCAGTCCTGCAGCGGTGTCTCTTCTCCGAGGGCAACCCGCCGCCCGGCATCCTGCGCCGGGCTGTGCCCGCCCGCACGGTAGTAGGGCGGGTTGGCAATCACATGGGCAAACTGCATCTGGCGCAAAGACACCGGCAACTGCGCCAGATCCGCCTCGATCACATCGACATCCTGCCCGTTCAGCGCGCCATTGCGCCGCGCCAGGTCGGCATAGGCGGCCTGCAACTCCACGCCCGTAAGGCGCAGCCCCGGCACCCTTGCCGCAAGGCACAGCAGCGCCTGCCCCGCACCGCAGCCGAGCTCCAGCACATGATCCCCCGCCCGCGCCGGAACAGCGGCCGCCAACAACACAGGATCAACCCCGGCACGGTAGCCTTTGACGGGCTGATACAGCCGCACCCGGCCGCCCAGGAAATCGTTACAGGTCAGATCCGCGTCGGCAAAAATGCTCATTGGCCCAGCGGGATGTCATTGTCGCGCATCACCCGCAAAGCCGGGTCGTAATCATCCGGATGCACCATAAGGCGGCGCGGAAAAATTCCGATGCCGCCCTCGAGGATGCTCATATTTACGTCCAACTGAAAGCAGTCTATATCCTCTCCCTCAAGAAGGGCTGAGGCAAAGGCCAGGACGGTTGGATCGGTGCTGCGCAGAAGTTCCTTCATGGGGATGGATCTAAGAGCAAGGGCAATACCTTGTCGAGCCTGAAAGCCGGGAAAGCAATGGACCAAGTCATGACGCAAAAGCCGCATGAAATGCTGGCAGCCACCCTCAGCGACGAGATGGCGGCGGTAAACACGCTGATCCGCACACGGATGGCCTCCGAGCACGCGCCCCGGATCCCCGAGGTGACCGCCCATCTGGTCGAGGCCGGCGGCAAGCGCCTGCGCCCGATGCTGACCCTGGCGGCGGCGCGCATGTGTGGCTACGAGGGCGACAATCACGTCAAACTGGCGGCCACTGTGGAGTTCATCCACACCGCTACCCTGCTGCACGACGATGTGGTCGACGAAAGCGGCCAGCGCCGCGGCCGCCCCACCGCCAACCTCTTGTGGGACAACAAAAGTTCGGTTCTGGTCGGCGATTACCTCTTTGCCCGCAGCTTCCAGCTGATGGTGGAAACCGGCTCTTTGCGGGTGCTGGACATCCTCGCCAATGCCGCCGCCACCATCGCCGAGGGCGAGGTGCTGCAGATGACTGCGGCAACCGACCTAAAAACCGACGAAGCGATCTACCTGCAGGTGGTGCGCGGCAAAACGGCAGCGCTGTTCTCCGCCGCAACAGAGGTCGGTGGCGTCATCGCTGGCGTAGAGGAGGCGCAGATCAAGGCGCTGTTCGATTACGGTGATGCCCTAGGCATCGCTTTCCAGATCGCCGATGACCTTCTGGATTATCAGGGCGATAGCAAGGCAACTGGCAAGAACGTCGGCGACGATTTCCGCGAACGCAAGCTGACCCTGCCGGTGATCAAGGCAGTGGCGCAGGCTACCGATGAGGAACGCGCCTTCTGGACCCGCACCATCGAAAAGGGCCGCCAAGAAGAGGGTGATCTCGACCACGCTCTGGCGCTGATGGGCAAGTACAAGACGCTGGAGGCCACCCGCGACGACGCCATGGCCTGGGCCGAAAAGGCAAAGACCGCGCTGCAAAGCCTGCCGGAGCACCCGATCCGTCAGATGCTGCATGATCTCGCCGATTACGTGGTGGCTCGGCTGCACTAACCGCCGGAGCAACACGCCAAAGTCGACATATCAGCCCCTTTCTTCCAAAGTCCGGGTCAAGGGAGGCGTTAGCCTCCGCGCCGCGCGCGGCTTGCCCTTGAGGCGGATTTTGGAACTCCACACTCGATGTGGCGCCTGCAGCGCAGACCTGCGCTTCAGGCGCCTCTCAGCAGATCTGGAAAACAGCGCGCCGCAGGCGCACTGCCGGGCCCAAGGCTGTTTGCTGCATCTTTGATGCGGCGATACAGGCGCGGGAGCCCCCCGCACCTAGAGCAAGCGCCCCGAAGCCACCCACCAGTCAGGGTGTTTCGCACGAATATCCTCTGCCGTGCTTTGCGCCTGCTCCTCGTCAGGTTCGAACAGCGCAAAACAGGTGGCGCCAGAGCCGGACATGGCCGAAAACAGCGCCCCCGAGGCACGCAGCGCGTCCAGAACCTCTCCGATCACCGGCGCAGCGGCCACGGCTGGGGCCTGCAGATCGTTACGCTGCCGCGCCAGCCATGCCGACAGCTCCAGCGCATCGCCCCAGCCCGGCAGGTCCTGCGGCATGGCCGGATTCTCGCGCGAGGCCAACCCGCGGAACACCACCGGGGTCGAGACCGCCACACCAGGATTCACCAGCAGGATATCGCAGGACGGCAAGGGTGGCAGCGGCGTCAGGTCCTCGCCAATCCCGGCCATGCGCCAGGCTCCCGGCGCCATGCAGACGGGCACATCTGCGCCGAGGCTTAGCAAATCCGCTTCGCCGGGCAGCTTCACATCCCAAAGCTGCGCCAACGCCCGCAGCGTTGCCGCCGCATCCGAAGAGCCGCCACCAATACCAGCCGCTGCAGGCAGGTATTTTTCCAGCGTAATCTCGGCGCCCTGCCCGGCAGGTTTCAAAACCTCTGCCGCCCGCAACACAAGGTTGGAACCGTCCGTCGGCACGCCAGCCGCCCGTGGCCCGCTTACCTGCAGGGACAGATCCTCAGCCGGGCGAACCCGCACCTGATCCCCGACATCGCAAAACGCCACCAGCGAATCCAGCAGGTGATAACCATCGGCGCGCTGGCCGGTCACATGCAGGGTCAGGTTGATCTTGGCCGGGGCGAAAGCCTCAACCGCCATTGGCAACCTTCAGGGGATCCGCACCTTCTTCTTCCAGAACCACATCCAGACCGACCTCGATCTTACGGCGGATCCGTTCGGGGTCGGCTTCACCATCGCCTTCGCCAGAGTGGATGAAGGACAGCGCTCGTTTCCACTGGAATTCCGCCTCGCGTTGGCGGCCTACTGCCCAGAAAACATCGCCAAGATGGTCATTCACCACCGGATCCACCGGCATCAATTCCACCGCGCGCTCCATGTGGCCCACGGCCTCGCTATAGCGACCAAGACGATACAGCACCCAGCCCAGCGAATCGACGATATAGCCCGACTCGGGACGTGCTGCGACGGCGCGCTCAATCATGTCGAGCGCCTCATCCAGGTTCTTCTGCTTTTCCACCAGCGAGTAGCCAAGGTAGTTCAGCACCTGCGGGCGGTTCGGCTCCAGCGCCAGAGAGGCGCGGAAATCGGCCTCGGCCTCGGCCCAGTTATCCAGTCGTTCGTGGCAGATGCCGCGGGCATAATAAAGGAACCAGCGGCTCGGCGATTGCTCGGGCGTGTAGGTCAGCGCCTTGTCATAGGCGGCCACGGCGCCAGTGTAGTCTTCCTGCTGTCGCAGCAGGTCGCCCAGGCTGACCTGAACCTGCGGCAGTTCAGGATAGATCTCTGCCAGTTGCGCCAATACCTCGGCTGCGGCGTCCGGTTTGGCCGAGCGGCGCAGCGCCTCGGCGCGGCCCATTTCAGCGGCATAATAATCGGGATGGCTGCGCGGCACCTGTTTATAGGTGGCGATCGACAGCGGGAAGCGGCCCAGCTTGTCCAAGAGCTCCGCGCTTAGCAGAACCGCATCGACGTGATCCGGGTTCAGGACCGAGGCCATGCGGGCATACATCAGCACATAGTCATCCGCCTGCTGCCCATTCAGCGCCGATCCCATAGTGAAAAAGACTTCGGCGATCCCTTCGACCGGGCCGGGCGCCATGGTAAAGCCAAGCGCCTCGCCTGCCTCAAGTCGGCCCCTCAAATCCGCAAGAGCCGGATCAAAGCCGCTGCTGAAGGCCCCGCTCAGCACCTCAAGCGCCTTTTCGTTCTGCCCCAGCTGCGACAGGATCTGCATCCGCGCCAACACCGATTGGCGCGACAGGCGGGTCAGCTTGCCATCCTCGGCGGCGAACATCGCCTCTGCGCCCTCGTAGTCCCCAACCGAGGCCAGCGCCAGCGCCTGATGAAACTGCGCGTAGGGGCGCAGGTTCTGGTCTTCGGCAAGGGCTTCAAAACTCTGCATCGCGGCGGAGACAGCCCCTTCGCCCATATGCGCCCAGGCTGTCAGCAACCCATCCACCAGCGGGTGAATATCGCGGATCGCCAGATCCCGCGCCAGAATGTCGACAAAGGCGCCGCGGCGGGCGAAATCGCCAACCATGACCATATTCGTCGCCTGGCTGCGCAGCTCCATCTCCCACAGGCGCTGTGCCACCGGCAGTGCGCGATCCAGATCGCCCTGCGCCAGCTGGGCAAAGACCACATTTTCCATCAACACGGGGTTCTTCGGATCGCGGACCAGAGCGCGGGTGTAATATTCGGCAGCTGCCGAGAAATCACTCTCATAGGTGGCGGCCCGACCAGCGAGGTAAGCCCCCGCCAATCCGTTAGCTGCAACTGGCGCCGCAAGGCCCAGCGTGGATGTGACCGAAACAGACAGCGCAACCAGCGCCGCGGATGACAGGTTGCGAAGATTTTGAACCGGCACCGGGACCTCCCCCAAGGGTATGTATTCGTGATTGTGAAAAAGGGTAATCCGGGCGCTGACAACACGCAATGGGGCGCCTCGGAAGGCGCCCCACTTTTGCGTTATTTCCGGCAAAACCGGAGGAAATCCGCCCGGCTGCGGGCAAATCTGCCCAAACCGGATCACATATTGGGATAGTTCGGCCCGTCACCGCCCTGCGGCGTGGTCCAGGTGATGTTCTGGCTCGGGTCCTTGATGTCACAGGTCTTGCAGTGCACGCAGTTCTGGAAGTTCACCACGAACTCCGGCTTGCCGTCCTTTTCGACCACCTCGTAGACGCCGGCCGGGCAATAGCGCTGCGCCGGTTCGTCGTATTTCGGCAGGTTGACCGAGATCGGCGTATCCGCATTGCCAAGGTGCAGGTGGCAAGGCTGGCTTTCCTCGTGATTGGTCATCGCGAAGGAGACGTTGGTCAGCCGGTCAAAGGACAGGGTGCCATCGGGTTTCGGGTAATCAATCGGCTTGTGCTTGCTGGCCTCTTCGGTGGCTTCGGCGTCGTTCTTGCCGTGACCAAGGGTGCCAAAGAAGGACAGGCCAAGGATGTTGTTGGTCCACATATCCAGACCACCCAGCATCAGCGAGGCAGTGAGACCCCACTTCGACCACATCGGTTTGACGTTGCGGACCATCTTCAGGTCCTTGCCGATAGCGCCTTCGCGCACGTCTGTCTCATAGGCGGACAACTCGTCACCGGAACGCTCGGCCTTGATGGCGTCATATGCGGCTTCGGCTGCGGCCTTGCCCGACAGCATGGCGTTGTGGTTGCCCTTGATGCGCGGCACGTTGACCATGCCTGCGGCGCAGCCCAGCAGCGCCACACCGGGTGCCACAAGCTTCGGCATCGACTGCCAGCCGCCTTCGGTGATGGCGCGGGCGCCATAGGCGACGCGCTTGCCGCCTTCCAGCAGCTCGGCGACCATCGGGTGGTGCTTGAACCGCTGGAATTCCATGTAGGGGAACAGGTAGGGGTTCTTGTAGTTCAGGTGCACCACGAAGCCCACGTAAACCTGGTTGTTTTCCAGGTGATAGATGAAGGAACCACCGCCAGCGTTGGAATTCAGCGGCCAGCCCATGGTGTGGGTGACGGTGCCTTCCTTGTGCTTGGCCGGGTCGATCTCCCAGATCTCTTTCATGCCGACGCCGTATTTCTGCGGCTCCTTGCCATCGGACAGGCCGTATTTGGCGATCACTTCCTTGGACAGCGAGCCACGTACGCCTTCGCCGAGGAAGACATATTTGCCGTGCAGCTCCATGCCCGGCTCGGTGTTGGGACCGTAAGAGCCGTCGGCCTCCAGACCGAAGACACCTGCGACCACGCCTTTGACTTCGCCGTTGTCGCCGTAGATCAGCTCGGAGCAGGCCATGCCCGGGAAAATCTCGACGCCCAGTTCCTCGGCCTGTTCAGCCATCCAGCGGCAGACATTGCCCATGGAGACGATGTAGTTGCCGTGGTTGTTCATCAGCGGCGGCATCGGGAAGTTGGGGATCCGCACCTCGCCCGACTCGCCCATCATGTAGAAGTTGTCTTCCTTGACCGGCGTGTTGAGCGGCGCGCCCTTTTCCTTCCAGTCGGGGATCAGCGCATCAAGACCGCAGGGATCCAGAACCGCGCCCGACAGGATATGCGCGCCCACTTCGGAGCCTTTTTCCAGCACCACGACCTCAAGGTCGCTGTCCAACTGCTTCAGACGGATCGCCGCCGACAGACCCGCAGGGCCGGCCCCGACGATCACAACGTCATATTCCATCGCTTCGCGTTCAATCTCGGCCATAGATGATGTGCTCCTTGGCTATCGTTCGTTTCTGTCCCCATCGGACAGATGGTCCTGGGCGCAATTTTCTTTCGCGGTTGCTTAGCGTTTGGGGATTACAAAGGTCAATCCATACTCTGCGTTACGTTCCAGCAGAACGGGCTTTTCCGTATAAAACATACTCATTTCCGACGCTCATCCGTCATTTTCAACCTCTGGGCTGTCCCCCATCAGATAGCGCGGGCCGGTGCCCTTCTCTCCTGCCTTGTCCTGCGGATTATATAGCGCGCATCTCGGCAAGGACAGGCAGCCGCATCCGATACAGCCATCAAGGTTATCACGCAGCTTCATAAGCGTCTCGATTCGCTGATCCAGATGATCGCGGAAGTCCGAGGAAATCGCCGCCCAATCCTCTTGCGTCGGGGTGCGCCCGCCCGGCAGTTTTTTCAGGTACTCACGGATCTCCGGCAGGGAAAACCCGAACTGCTGCGCGATCATGATGAAGCTGAGCCGCCTGAGATCAGAGCGCAGGAACCGCCGCTGCCCGCCCGCATTGCGCCAGGGTTCTACCAGACCCTGCGCCTCGTAATACCGGATGGCAGAGACGGCCAGCCCGGTGCGCTCTGCCAGATAGCCAATCGAAACACCTGCGGATTTTGCCATGTCGGATCCCTTCCCTGACGTGATGAGAAATACCTTGATCTAAAGTTAGGTTTAGAAATTACACAGGATGCAGAGATTATCAAAGGAGATTCGAAATGACCGCCATTCTTGAACACGCGAACCTCTGCGTCAGCGATCCCCATGCCACCGCCGCCTGGATGGAAAAGGTCTTTGGCTGGCGCATCCGCTGGCAGGGTCCGGCAATTCACGGCGGCCTTTCGGTCCACGTCGGCAGCAAGGACAGCTATCTTGCGCTTTATACGCCACCGGAAGACCTGGGTGATCCGCTGCCCCGCTATGCCAACAAGGGAACGCTCAACCATCTGGCGCTGATCGTCGAGGATCTGGACCGCACCGAGGAGGCGGTTCGGGAGGTCGGCTTCACGCCGATGAACCACGCCGATTACGAACCCGGACGACGGTTCTATTTTCTGGATGGAGAGGGGGTGGAATATGAGCTTGTTCAATATGATTGAGCTGTTGGGGATCGACGCACACAGGCGGCCCCGGGGCAGGCACACCACGCGGTTCCACGGCGATCAGGCCGAGGCACAGTTCTGGCGCATCGAAGCGCATCTGCCGGTGCCGGACCCGCTGCCACCGCGACATATCAAGCGGCGATAAATCCCGCAGCAAGTCCCGGTCCCTGCAGCAAAACTCTGCCCGTGGCCGCAGGTCCCCCTTGCATTTGGCCCCGCGATTGGGTCAGGTAACTGCCAACACGAATAAATGCCCCGTCGCACCTGCGGCGGGGCTGTCACGTTCAAAAGACCCGTAGCACATGCACGGCACGACCAGACGAAAGCGGAGCAGACCATGGAAAAGATCCCGATGACGCCGACGGGCTTTCAGGCCCTCGAAGCGGAACTCAAAAACCTGAAATCCGTCGAGCGCCCGGCCATCATCCAGGCCATCGCCGAAGCCCGCGAGCTCGGCGATTTGTCGGAGAATGCCGAATACCATTCGGCGCGCGAAAAACAGTCCTTCATCGAAGGCCGCATCAAGGAACTTGAAGGCATTCTGAGCCTCGCCGATGTGATCGATCCGGCGAAACTGTCGGGGTCTGTGAAATTCGGCGCCAAGGTCACCGTGGTGGATGAAGACACCGACGAGGAAAAGACTTGGCAGATCGTCGGCGAACACGAGGCCAATATCGAAGCGGGCCTGCTGAACATCAAATCACCGATTGCCCGGGCCTTGATCGGCAAGGAAGAAGGCGACAGTGTGGAAGTACGCACCCCCGGCGGGGAGCGCGCCTATGAGATTTTGCAAATCGTTTATTCCTGACAAGACAGAACCCATCCGCCATGACCGCACCGGATCCCGCCTCAAAGACCGCCCATAACCAGCCGCTCGGCACGTTCGAGCGCCCCTCGGCCACGGGATTGGGCGGCGCCGAGATGGGGGCGATCGTGCTGGGCTGCATCTGGCTCCTGGCGGTTCTGGCGGCCTACCTTCTGGCTCCTGCTGAAACGGACGGCGCCGATGGCTGGACCGGCTGGGTGCAGACGGCGCTGGCCGTCTGCCTGCCGGTGATCCTGCTCTGGGGCGGCGCCATGGTGCTGCGGTCGATCCGGATCATGCGCGAGGAAACCCTGCGCCTGCAATCGGCCATCGACGGGCTGCGGCACAGCTACCTGACCCACGCCCAGCAGGCCACGGCGGTGGCGGAGCCTTCGGTCACCAAGAAGCTCGAGGAAATCGCCGAGGCGACGCGCAAGACCGAAAGCGCATTGGCTACTTTCCAGAGCAGCCGCCGCAACCCGCCCCGCCCGGCGATCCCCGCCGAAGCCGCCCAGATGGCCGCAGCGGATCAGGGTACGCTGGCCCTTGGCACCTCCTCGGAAGACATGTCGCCGCCGCTGCCGGTGGACCAGTTCATCCGCGCGCTCAATTTCCCGGAAACCGCCGAAGACGAAGAAGGCTTCTCGGCCCTGCGTGCCGCGCTCAAGGACCGCAAGGCCTCGCAGGTGATCCAGGCGGCGCAGGACGTTCTGACCCTGCTCAGCCAAGACGGCATCTATATGGACGATCTGCGCCCGGATATGGCACGCCCCGAAATCTGGCGCCAGTTCGCCCAGGGCGCCCGCGGTCGCGCCGTGGCGGCGCTTGGCGGGGTGCGGGACCGGACATCGCTGGCCCTGACAGCCGCACGGATGAAACAGGATCCGATCTTCCGCGATGCCGCGCATCACTTCTTGCGCCGGTTCGACCAGATGTTCACCGAATTTGAGACCGAAGCCAACGACAGCGAAATCTCCGCTCTTGGCGACACCCGCACCGCGCGCGCCTTCATGCTGGTGGGCCGCGTCGCGGGCACTTTCGACTGATCCTCAGCGGGCGGGCGCACAGCTCCCGTCTTTACAGCTTTCGGCAAGGGGACACCCGCGCGGGGTACGGCGCGGTTGCCACCATCCCGCGCCCTGCACCGCAGGGCGCCCGGCCCAACCGCGAAGGTCATTGCCTGCAATGATACTGAATGGGCGGGAGCTTCCCGCCCCACAGACACCTGCCTAAAGGGAAAAACTGCCATAGGGCAGGAAACGCACCGGGTCGCCGGGCCGGATATGCGCCGCATCCTCGCCAATCTCGACCAGACCCTCGGCCCAGCTGAGGCCACTGATCCGGCCAGAGCCTTCGGATTTGAACACTTCGACGCGCCCCTGCCGGATACGGGCCCGCAGGTATTCCCGCCGCCCCGGTTTCTTGCGCTTTTCAAACCCGGCAGGCACATCGAACCCCTGCGGTTCCTGCCACCCGGCCCCCGCCATCACCCCGATGGCAGGGCGCGCAAAGATCAGCGTACAGACCAGCGCCGCCACCGGATTGCCCGGCAGGCCAAAGACCGGCATTCCCTGCCACATCCCCAGCGCCAGCGGACGGCCGGGTTTCAGGGCAATGCGCCATTCCTGCATGGCGCCTGCCTCCCGCAAAAGGGCCGAGACATGATCTTCATCCCCCGCCGAGGCACCGCCGCTGGTCAGGATCACATCCGCCTGCGACGCCGCGCCGTCCAGCCGCGCCCGCAGCGCAGCGCGATCATCACCGACGCGTCCCAGATCCACGGCAATCACGCCCAACTGCCGCAGCAACGCCAGCAGCATCGGCCGGTTGGCATCATAGATCTGCCCCAGCCCGGCAGGCGCACCCGGATCGCGCAGTTCATCGCCGGTGGAAAGCACTCCAACGCGCAAGGGCTGCCGAAGTGGTAATGTGTCGTTTCCCGTCGCCGCGGCGAGCGCCAGATCGGCAGGTGTCACCACCCGCCCCGCACCCAGAATCACATCTCCAGCCGCCACATCCTCACCGGCGCGGCGGGTATTGGCCCCTTTCTTCAGCGGCCCGTGAAAGGCGATCTGACTGCCATCCGTTGTCACGTCCTCTTCCAGGATAACCGTATCGACGCCTTCGGGCAGAGCGGCCCCGGTCAGGATACGAATGGCCTGCCCCGCAGGCACCACGCCGTCAAAGGGCACCCCCGCCGCCGCACGCCCGGCGACCAGATCCATGACCTGTGCCCCTTCGGCTATGGGACCGGCAAAGCCATAGCCATCAACCGCGGTATTGGGCTGCGGCGGGTTCGATCGCTGCGCCACCACATCTGCGGCCAGCACCCGCCCCACCGCCTGATCCAGCGGCAGGCTCTCCACGCCTGTCACCGGCCCCAGCCGCTGCCGCAGCAGCGCCAGCGCATCCTCGACCGGGGTCCAGTTCACGCCCGCCGGCAAGGCAAAGCAATCATCGCGCAGGGGCGGCGGCTTCAGGGTCATCTCGGCTCCACTCCAAGGATCCAGCCCTCTTCGGGGGCGGTAATATCCAGCATCTTCTCCAATTCTGCCACAGGGCGGCGGGCAAGTTCCAGAGCCACCTGCTGCACCTGCCAGGCATCCTTGATCATGCCAGCAGGCGGCGTAGGAACGGTGAGAGAGGGCCAGATCTCGACCAGCGCCACCGGCCTGTCCAGCGCCTCAAACGGCCACGCGGCCACATGCGGCGCAAAGCGGCGGCGCAACCGGGACAACACCGGCAACCCCATCATCACCTGACCGCCCACGGATCCTGCCCCGGCCATCTGCCAGCAGGTGAAGGCGCCCGGCGCCAGATGTTCGACCGCGCGCCGATCCGGAAAAGGGTTCTGATAGCTACGCTTGGTGCGCGGCAGCCCGTCGATATTGCGCTTCAGCGCATTGGCCCAGAAAGGCCCCTGCCCGCCAAAGCGGCGGTTGATCTCGCCCGCCAGATCAAAACGGTTGTTTGCCCTGGGGCTGTCTTCGATGCGCGCCTCGAACCAATCCCAGAGCGCCAGAGGATCGCTCTGCCCGGTCAGCGCCGGGCCAAAGCCTGCGGGATAGCCAAAGGGAAAATCAAATCCGATGCAAAGTCGTTGATCCCGGCTCAGCGCCAATTCCACCTGATCGCAGAACCAGTCTTCGACCAGCTGGCGATTGCGGAAATAGAGCGGCTCCTCGGCGCCTTGCCAGTCCGCCTGGCAGGCCCAGATCGCATCGCGGCGTGGACGCGGTCCGGCATCGTTGCCGCCGGACCAATCCACCATCACGAAGGTGTCAAACGGCCTCACAAGCCCAGTTCACCCGCGATGAAATCGGCAATCGCCATGGTATCGTCCAGATTGAACACGGGCCGATCCAGATTGAGGGAAATATCGCTGGCCACGGCCCGGATCGATTGATCCCCCGGCGCGATCAGCGGATTGCCCGCATCGGTGCGATAGGCCTCGATCTTGGGATGCGGTTCGCGTTTGAAGCCCTCGACAAGAACCAGATCCACCGGATTGAGTCGCGACAGCAGATCAATAAAGGACGGCTCTTCCGCATCGCGCAATTCCTGCATGATCGCGACCCGGTTGGGCGAGGCCAGAAGAACCTCTGAGGCGCCCGCGCTGCGATGGCGGTGGCTGTCGGTGCCGGGTTGATCGACATCGGTGCTGTGATGGGCGTGTTTCAGGGTCGAAACGCTCAGGCCACGAGCACAAAATTCAGCCACCAGCCGCTCCATCAGGCCTGTCTTGCCGGCGTTTTTCCAGCCGGTTACTCCGTAAATTTTCATACCAGTAATCTCTCTGCACGCGCCAGATCCTCGGGCGTGTTGACGTTAAAAAATGGATCAAAGGGATCGGCCTCAAACAGCGCTTCACGCCCGCCGTGGGCGTCGGTCCACAGGACCACCTTGCGCAGGCCATCATTTAGGGCCGCGCGCAGATCATCGCGCAGGGCCACGGGCCAAAGGCCGAATGTGGGGTGGCGGTTCACCTTGCTGCGCCCGCCGGATTTCAGCTCTTCCCCGGTGCGCGGGGTTGTGGCGAGTACCAGGGGATGGGACTGCCCTTCGGAGGCCTCCATCAGCCGCGCCGCCAGATCGATAGGGAAGAAAGGCGTGTCGGCAGCCGCCGTCACGATTGCTTCGGCGCCTTGCTCGGCGGCCCAGTCCAGCCCCGCGAGCACGCCCGCCAGCGGCCCGGCAAAACCTTCGATACTGTCGGCGACTACCGGCAGGCCAAGGTCGGCAAAGCGCGCAGCATCCCCATTGGCGTTGAGCGCGAGACCCGCCACCTGCGGCGACAGCCGGTCGATCACACGAGACAGAAGGCTTTGCCCGCCGATGCTCAGCAGCCCCTTGTCGCCACCGCCCATGCGGGTGGCCAGACCGCCCGCCAAGATCACGCCCAGCGGTTTGGTCATGCCACACCCTCCCAGCGTCCGACCCGGCGGGGAGGGTGCGAAGCGCCCGCCCCGTGGGGGGCGGGTTGGGCGCTGCCCGGCTTTGCCGGGCAATGACGAGTAGCTGACATCATTCTGCGCTCTTCCTGCGATGTTTCTTGTCTTCCTGCGGCATCGATGCGGGGTCCACGTCCCGTTCCAGCCGGTCATCGCCGGAGAGACAGATGAACCGCTGGCCGCGCATCCGGCCAATCAGGGTCAGGCCAACCTCGCGGGCGATCTCTACCCCCCAGGCGGTGAAACCGGAGCGGGAGACCAGCACCGGAATGCCCATCATCGCCGTCTTGATCACCATTTCAGAGGTCAGCCGCCCGGTGGTGTAAAGGATCTTGTCCGCCGGATCACTGCCCGTGGACAGCATCCAGCCCGCGATCTTGTCCACCGCGTTGTGGCGACCGACATCCTCCATATAGACCAGCGGGCGGTCCCGGTGGCACAGCACCGTGCCGTGGATCGCACCAGCCTCAAGGTAAAGCGACGGCGTGCGGTTGATCTTATGCGCCAGCGCATAGAGCCAGGAGGTGCGTACCGGCGTTGCGGGCAGGCGCACATCCTCCAGCCCCTCCATCATGTCGCCAAAGACGGTGCCCACGGCGCATCCCGAGGTGCGGGTCTTTTTCTGCAGCTTTTCCTCGTAGGAAGTCTCGACCTCGGTGCGCACCACAGCGGTTTCCAGCTCTTCGTCGTAATCGACGCCGGTGATCACATCATCGTCGCGCAGCATGCCCTGATTGCGCAAAAAGCCAAGCGCCAGGTACTCGGGATAATCCCCGATGGTCATTGCGGTGACGATCTCCTGCCGGTTGAGATAGATGGTCAGCGGACGTTCCTCGACCACGGAAATCTCGCTTTGGGCGCCGGTGTGATCGACGCCCGTCACCGCGCGGGTCAGCCGCGCGTTCTGCGGCGCAGGCGCGATGATATACTCTGCGTGATCTTCGGCTTTTGCCAATTGCAAACCTCCCCAATCCCCCGTAGGCCATGACAGCAGCCCCGTGCTGCGTCTCAATTTAGGATGTGCAAATGGCGATCACCACACCCAAATCGGCCTTTTGGAAGGGCGTCCGCGATGGCGCACCATTTCTTCTGGTGTCAGGACCTTTTGGCCTGCTGTTTGGTGTTCTGGCCGCCGAGGCGGGACTTATTGTCCCCGAGGCACTGACCTTCTCGCTCGCGGTGTTTGCCGGGTCGGCGCAATTCACCGCTCTGCAACTGATGCAGGAGAACGCGCCGATTCTCATCGTGCTGATTTCGGCGCTTGCGGTGAACCTGCGGGTGGCGATGTATTCGGCCTCGCTGACGCCCTATCTGGGGGCGGCGCCGCTGTGGCAGCGGGCGATTGCCGCCTATTTCACCGTCGATCAATCCTATGCCCTGTCGATCGTGCAATTCGAAACCGAGCCGGAGATGACCGTGCCAGAACGCATGGCGTATTTCTTTGGCACCAACGGGTTGGTGGCGCCGGGCTGGATGATCGCGACCTTTACCGGTGCCATGATCGGCGCGCAGGTCCCAGACAGCTGGGGGCTCGATTTTGTGCTGCCGCTGGCCTTTCTGGCGATGATCGGACCGATGCTACGCACCCCCGCGCATGTAGTGGCCTGTTTCGTCGCCGTCGCGACCGCCCTGCCCGCGGCGGCGCTGCCCTATAACCTGGGTCTGATCGTGGCCGGGCTGGCCGGGATGATGGCCGGCGCCCAGACAGAGGTCTGGCTGGAAAACCGGCTGCGCCGCAGCCAAGAGGAGACCGCGCAATGACCAGCACTGCCCCTGCCCTGATCGACCCCGTGATCCTGTGGACGGCCATCATCGGACTGGCTGTTGGCAGCTTTGCCCTGCGTTTTGCCTTTATCGGGATTGTCGGCGGGCGCGCCATGCCGGACTGGCTGATGCGCCACCTGCGCTATACCGCTGTTGCCATCATCCCGGCGCTGGTGGCGCCGCTGGTGGCCTGGCCCGCTCCGACCGGCGGCACCCCAAGCCTGCCGCATGTCGCGGTGGCGGCGCTGACGCTGGCAGTCGGCTATCTGACCAAGAATGTACTCTTGGCCATGGGAACTGGCGCAGGGTCCTTCGTGCTGCTGCTCTACGTATCGGGCTAAGACGCAAGCGTCGGCCATCGATCCACCGCTGCGGCGCACTTTCTGAGGATGCGCCGCGTTATTCTCCGTTTAGGATCGCATTGTTGCGCGCGAGTCCTTCCTGAAGGTCGGCGCTGTCGTTCTCGTAATAACGGGTGGTTTTCACGCCGGGCCGCTGTTCAAACTGGTCGGCGAGTTTTACCGGATAAAAGGTAACCTTGATATCCTCGAAACCGGGAACCTGTTTCAACACCGAAGCGGTGGCATTGGCGCAATAGGCGCCGGGCACGCGGCCATTGCTAACAACCAGTTCATAGGCGCGTTGCGCCTGTTCCGGCGTCACTGCAACTTCCTGCACCATCACGTGATGGGTGCTGCGGGCGTGCGATCCGCGATAGGCCTTTTCCACGGCAGGCGTGATCCCGTAAAGCACGTCATCCCGTTCGGGTACACGGTCTGCATAAAACGACCCGGCGGGATCAAAGATGACCCGCTCCGAGGCATTGACCATCAGCGAGGTATGCCCGCCCTGTCCAGTCCGGTTGTTGACCATTGTATAAAGGGTCAGGGATGGGGCGCCCTCGGCGCGATACGCGACACGTTCCAGCGTTGCATCATCGGCATTGGGCTGCGGCTGCGACGCGCAGCCCGACAGCGCAAAGGCTCCCCCTGCAACCGACGCACAAAGCGTCAGGCGCAGCAGCAAACGGCCCACGGACATGGCCCGAAGATCAGGTCGCGAAGACGGCCAGGAAGACCGCGAAGAGCGCCAGAGCGATGCAGAAGCGCACCGTGAAGGTCACAAAACCCGCAAAGGTTTTTTCCTGAACCGAGATGTCCATGGTTCCGTGTTTATGCTCAGCCATGTCTAAATGTCCTATTCGCGTTCGATTTCCTGCTGATTACTGGATTTCCCGCGCCCTGTCACGACGTCAATGCAGCGCAGCAGGGCGAAAAACCCGAGGCCTGCGGCCTGTTTGCACAACCGTCTCGTCCCGACTTGCGGATCGTCACGCATCAGATCGCCGAATCGCGCGGTTGACCCTGCACCGGGCCTCTCAGGTATCCGGCTCTGCCTCTGCCACGATATCGGGATCCGCATCCGGGGCCGGATCAGGCTCCAGATCCTTCGCCAGGCGAAATCCGATCCGCATGGCCGGGGTTTCCGGCTGCGCCTTGGGCAGGGCCCGCAGCATCACGTTGAGCTGCGTCACATGCTGGACCAGCTGCGTGCGGGCACCGGAGTTATCCGACCCGTAAAAGGTCACGATGTCAGGGTCGAAATAGCCCATACCCTCGATCCGCATGACACCGGCGTCGCCACCGGCAAACCCCATCGCGACCTCATGAGCGCTGTCCAGCTGCTCCTCGAAGTTCTTGATGTAGAGAATCATCCGCTCATAGGCCCAGCGGGCCGGGCTTTTCTCTTCGGCCGGTTTCTGCATCGCCTTGGGCAGGGTTGGGCTGCTCTGGCCGGGTTTGGGGTCACAATGCACCTCGTGCACCTGCGGCAGGATCGCCGCCTCGGCGGCCTCGGCGCTGGTGTCGATACTGTCGTGAATGGCCGAAGCGCTCGGTTTGCGTTTCTTGTCACTCATCTGTGCCCGCCTTTCCCGGCGCAGCGCCCTGGCGCCGCCCCGTCAGTCTTTGCGTTGATACAGCCAGGCGCCGTCTTCGCGCTGCTCGCGCGTGACCCGCCCCAGATGGAAGAGGTGATTGACGTGGGCCACCGCCTCGACCAGGGCCAGCCCGTATTCACCCGGCCCGATGGCACGTTTGAACAGCGGCGAAAAACACTCGGCCGCGGTGCGCGGGCTGTCGAGATGATCCATCAGCCGGTCCAGTGCGCCGTGGTGGTTGTCGATCAACTGCCGCATCCGCAGCGGCAGACGCGAGAACGGCAGCTTGTGACCACCAAGGGCCAGATGATCATGCCGTGCCAGCGGCGCCAGACGTTCGCAGGCCTCCAGCCATTCGCCCAAGGGGTCCGCCATCGGTTCGGTGGCATAGACGCCGATATTGGGGCTGATCGACGAGAGAATCTGATCCCCGGTGATCACCAGATTGTCGTCACGACTCCAGAAGGTGGCATGTTCCGGCGCGTGGCCGTTGCCCATGTGCACATCCCAGTCGCGCCCGCCCATGCGGAACACATCGCCCTGCTGCACCCGGGTAAAGCCGAGCGGCATCGGATAGACGGTATCGGCAAAATTGAACGGCCGGTCCGCAACCCGCTGGTCATAGATTTCCTTGTCCATGCCCGCGCTGCGGTAATAGGCAAGCGTTTCCTCGGGCCAGGTTTCCTGTACATCCAGCGTCAGCATGCGGGCGAACAGCCAGGCGGTGCGGGTCGTGACCAGCTCGGCGCCGTATTCGGACTGGAACCAGCCCGCCAGACCGATGTGATCCGGGTGATGATGGGTGGCCACGACGCGGCTGATGGGTTTGCCCTTCAGCGGGCCTGCCATCAGGCTTTGCCACAGTTCGCGGCTCTTGCGGGTGTTGAACCCGGTGTCGATCACCGTCCAGCTATCACCCTCGTCAAGCGCGTAGACGTTGACGTGATCTAGCTTCATCGGCAGCGGCTGGCGCATCCACAGGACGCCTTCGGCGACCTCGATCACCTCGCCCAGCGCGGGCGGTTCTTCCCAGGGGGTACGCGGGCCGACTTCGGGAACGGAGGCCATCAGCTGGCCAGCTCGTCCAGTGTCAGCGCCATGGCACCCTCGATACCTTCCTGCGCGTGCTGCAGCAGGCCGACGTGCTCGGGCAGCATCCGCTTGATGTAGAACCGCGCCAGTTTTTCGCGTGGGCCGCCCTTGTCAGCCAAGGCCGCCATCAGGTGGAAATGCCCCCCCAGAACACGGGCAAAGGCCCGCAGATAGGGCACCGCCCCGGCAAAGCGGTTCTGCAGATCACCCTGCCCCACCAGCCAGTCGGTCGCTTCGCGCAGGCTTTCGCAGGCCTGCCAGACGGCTTCGGCCATATTGGGATGGGTCGGACGGGCGCGTTCGGCGAGCTCTTCAATTTCATCCATCAGACGGTTGGCCATCTCGCCGCCATCCATCATCTTGCGGGCAACAAGATCCATCGCCTGAATGCCGTTGGTGCCTTCGTAGATCGAGGTCACGCGCACATCGCGGCAGAATTGCGCGGCGCCGGTTTCCTCGATGAAGCCCATGCCACCATGCACCTGCAGGCCGATATCTGCGACACGAATGCCGGTGTCGGTGCCGAATGCCTTGGCAATCGGGGTCAGGAAAGCCGCGCGGGTCTTGCAATCCGCCTCTCCGGTGGCAGTGGACATGTCGATTGCCTGCGCGCAGGCCAGCAGGATCGCACGGGCGGCAAAGAGATCCGCCTTCATCTCCATCAGCATCCGGCGCACGTCCGCGTGGTCAACAATGCCGCCCGACGGCGTCTTGCCCTGCTTGCGCTCCAGCGCATAGGCCAGCGCCTTCTGATAGGCGGCTTCGGCAATGCCGACACCCTGACCGCCGACACCCAGACGCGCGTTGTTCATCATGGTGAACATGGCCGCCATACCGCCATGTTCGGCGCCCACCAGCCAGCCGGTGGCGCCATCATATTGCATCACGCAGGTCGGGCTGCCGTGCAGGCCCAGCTTGTGTTCGAGGCTGACCACCTTGAGGCTGTTGGCCTTGCCGGGGTTGCCATTGTCATCCGGCAGGAACTTGGGAACCAGGAACAGCGAGATCCCCTTGGTGCCCGGCACACCGTCGGGCAGCCGCGCCAGCACCAGATGGCAGACGTTGCCTGCGAAATCGTTGTCGCCCCAGGTGATATAGATCTTCTGCCCGGTGACGGCATAGGTGCCATCGCCATTCGGCACGGCCTTGGAGCTGAGCGCGCCCACGTCCGATCCGGCCTGCGGCTCGGTCAGGTTCATGGTGCCGGTCCATTCGCCCGAAATCAGCTTCGGCAGGTATAGCTCTTTCAGCGCGTCGCTGGCGTGGTGATCCAGCGCCTCGATCTGGCCCTGACTCATCAACGGGGCCAGCTGCAACGACAGGCAGGCGCCGGACATCATTTCATTGACCGCCGAGGTGATCGTCATCGGCAGCCCCATGCCACCGTGCTCCTGCGGTGCGCTCATCCCGAGCCAGCCGCCCTCGGCGATGGCACGCCAGCCATCGGCAAAGCCGGGCGAAGTACGCACAACGCCGTTTTCCAGATTGGCCGGGTTCAGATCTCCCGGACGCTCCAGCGGTGCCATCACCTCGTCGCACATCTTGCCCGCTTCGGTCAGAATCGCCGTCACCATGTCGTCCGAAGCCTCGGCAAACAGGTCGGTTGCGGCGACATCCTCAAAACCGACGATGTGCTTGAGCATGAACTCATACTCGGAAACGGGGGAACGGAAGGTCATTGGCGTCCTCTTGGCGTCCTGTGGGGCTCTCTCGTGTCTGGGCTAGTCTTTTACCCAGTCTTGGCATTGCTTACGAGGCCCTTTATATCTCGCGGCCTGTCCGATTACCTATCCTCTCGACCTTTTCAATCAACCAAAACGCCGCGTCACCCGCCATGTCCAGCCTGACCACCGAAATTCTGGGGACCTCGGATGCTGATCTGAGCCGCGCCGCCGATCTTCTGAAGGCGGGGCAGCTGGTGTCCTTTCCGACCGAGACGGTTTACGGCCTGGGCGCCGACGCCCGCAACGGCACGGCGGTGGCTTCGGTCTATGCAGCCAAGGGGCGGCCCAGCTTTAACCCCCTGATTGCCCATGTACATTCCGTCGCGGCGGCGCAGCAGCTGGTGCAGTGGAACGATTTGGCCGAACGGCTGGCAGCGGCCTTCTGGCCCGGGCCGCTGACCCTGGTCTTGCCACTGCGCGAGGACCACGGCGTTTCCGGACTGGTGACCGCGGGCCTTCAGACACTGGCAGTTCGGGTTCCGGCCCATCCCACCGCCCTGCGGCTGCTACGCCTCGTGGACGGACCGGTGGCAGCGCCCTCGGCCAACCCGTCGGGACGGATCAGCCCCACTACGGCCGCGCATGTACTGGCCGGGTTGAACGGCAGGATCGCTGCCGTCGTGGACGATGGTCCCTGCGGCGTAGGAGTGGAATCCACCATCGTTGGCCTCAGCGGACCAGACCCCATGCTGCTGCGCCCCGGCGGACTGGCAGCCGAGGACATTGAGGCAACCCTCGGTACGTCGCTGACCGACCGCGACGCAGCCGATCCCCTGTCGGCGCCGGGACAGCTGCTGTCCCACTACGCGCCCAATGCCCGCGTCCGCCTAAACGCAACAGAGGCCGGTGAGGGCGAGCTGCTGCTCGGCTTTGGCTCCATGGACTGTGATCTGAACCTGTCAGCGGTCGGCGATCTAGCCGAAGCCGCCGCCAATCTGTTCGAACACCTGCACCGGCTTGATGCAATCGGTCAGCCGATTGCTGTCGCGCCCATCCCGGAACACGGGCTTGGCAGCGCGATCAACGACCGTTTGCGCCGGGCCGCCGCGCCCCGGGACGACAGTTCCGCGCACTGACCCGGCCCGAACGGCCAGCCAGATCCGCCAAAACCCCATCAATTATTCATATATTCGCTAGTCTCTATGCATAAACAGGATACCCGGCTATCCTGACCTCCTACTAGGGAGGAACATAATGAAACATTTACTGACAGCGGCCGCTGTAGCCACAAGCCTGTGCGCAGGCTGGACCACCGCAGCCCTTGCCGAAGGCGCCACGCATCACATCGCCGTTCACGTCAATCAGAATGACCCCAAGGTCATGAACATGGCGCTCAACAACGTGCAGAACCTGACCCGCTATTACGAGGCGCAAGGGGACACGGCGGTTGTGGAAGTTGTCGCCTACGGCCCCGGCCTGCACATGCTGATTCCGGGGAAAAGCCCGGTCGCGGACCGCATTGCAACCATGAGCCTTGAGAACGACAAACTGTCCTTTTCGGCCTGCGGCAACACCCACCGCAAGATGAGCGAGAAGGCAGGCAAGGAAGTTGCCCTGCTCGAGGAAGCCTCGATCGTGCCTTCCGGTGTGGTCCGGCTGGTGGAACTGCAGGAACAAGGGTTCTCTTACGTCCGTCCATAATTGGCGCAGACCTGACAGACAATAACACGCAGGGGCGACCCGTCCCTGCGTATCTCGCCGCACTGACCGTGTGGGGTCAGGCGGTTCCGGCGCTTGAGGACAGCGACACCGGGTCCACGCCCAGCGTTTTCAACGCCGCGCCCCATTTTTCCAGATCGTCCATCTCGAACAAAAGCTCGGCGCTGGCCTCGGCCGTCAGCCAGCCATTGGCGACGATTTCGCTTTCCAGCTGCCCCGGCCCCCAGCCAGCATAGCCCAGCATCACGACCATCTTCTCTGGCCCGCTGCCTTCGGCAATGTCTTCCAGAATGTCCAACGTCGCGGTCATTGCAAAACCGCCCGGAACATCCAGAGAATTGACCCGCGAATGATAATCGTCCGAATGCAAAACGAAGCCGCGCTGGGTCTCGACAGGACCACCGAAACGGACAGGCAGAGATGCAACATCGGTGTTTGCCTCGATCTCCAGCTGTTCCAGCAGGCTGCCCAGCTGCACGCCCGGCGCTGTCTTGTTCACGATCAGCCCCATCGCCCCCTCATCACTGTGAGAGCACAGGAACACCACCGCATGTTCGAACCGCGGATCGCCGATTCCCGGCATGGCAATCAAGAGTTTACCTGTCAGATCCATATCGCCTGTCTTTCTGTCTGCTTGGTCCATCGGACCAGACCGCATGCGACCAGCATGCAGCCCCACGCCCAGAGGTGCAAGGGCTGGTCCCCTGCGACACTGAAGCAGCCAGTTCTGACGAAGTCTGACCGGAACGTGACTTGGCATTTGCAGCCGGAATGCGCATTTATTGGTGTATGAGACATAAACGACCCTCCTCTCGCCCTGTGTCCCGATCTGTGTCCCGATCTGTGTTCGGGCTGGCCCGTCTGAAATCCGCCGTGGCGGCTTGCGCCGTTCTTGCGCTGATGCCGGTCGCGACTGTGCAGGCGGGCGCATCGCCCGATCCGGTGCAGATCGAGATCCTCGATGGCGGGATGACGAAACGGGGCACCTATATGGGCGCGCTGCGGCTGACGCTCGACAGCGGCTGGAAAACCTACTGGCGGGCGCCCGGGGATGCCGGCATTCCGCCCAGATTTTCCTGGCGTGGATCGCGCAACATTGGCGACGTGTCGATGACATGGCCCGCCCCCGAAGTCTTCATGACCTCCGGCTACCGCACCATCGGCTATCACGATCAGTTGGTGCTGCCGATCGAGATCACCCCCGCGAATCCTGCCAAACCCGTCCGCATCAAGGGACGCATGGAACTGGGCGTTTGCAAGGACGTCTGCGTGCCATCCGAGCTGTCCTTTGATCACCGGCCAGACCCCGAGGCAGGCCGCAACCCGGCGATCGTCGCGGCGCTGGCCTCGCGCCCCTATTCGGCGCAGGAAGCAGGCGTTTCCTCGGCGATCTGCAGCCTGTCCCCCGGCAGTTACGGCATGCGCGTCGAAGCGCAGATCACCATGCCCAGCGCCGGCGGCGAGGAAGTCGCGGTGATCGAACCGGGCACACCGCATCTGATGGCCGGGGAAACCAGCACCGAACGGCGCGGCGGTATTCTGCTGGCACGGACCGAGTTCATGCCCGCAACCAGCAACAGCCCGACCTCCATTGACCGATCAAAACTGCGCATTACCGTGCTGGGGCGCAGCCATTCGGTGGATATCAAAGGCTGCGACGCCGGATGAGCCGCCCGGTTCTGGGCGCGCTGGCGGTGGTCTGCCAGACCGTGGCCGGACAGGACAGCGTGATCCTGATTCAACGCCGCAATCCGCCCAACGCAGGCTGGTGGGGCTTTCCCGGCGGTCATGTGGAATGGGGCGAAACCGCGCTTGAGGCTGCCGCACGCGAGCTTCACGAGGAAACCGGCGTTCACGCCCGTCCGCGGGGCTATCTGACCAATGTCGACGTGATCCTGCCCGGCCCGGACGAGGCGGTTTCGCACCACTACCTGCTGACCGCCGTGCTCTGCGATTATGTCAGCGGTGCACCAACCCCGGATGATGATGCGCTGCAGGCCAAATGGGTGGCGGTGGACGATCTGCCCCGCAGCGGGCTGGAGCTGATCGATCAGGTGGCCGAGGTCGCGCTCTTGGCCCGGTCGCGCTGGCGCGACCGCAGCCCGTGGGACAGCGCCCCGATCACATAGGTCAGCAGCCCGAACACCACGGCCCCCAGCAGGAACAGGATAAGCCCCGCCCGCACCGGCTCCATCGTGGCCAGCCCGGTGTCCGAGGCCAAAAGCCCCCCACGCAGGGCCGGATGCAGCGCGCCGGTGGCCATGGCCCAGCCCAGCGTCAGCACCAGCCAGCCGAGCTGTACCAAAGCCGATCCGGCGATCAGCCAGCGCAAAACCCGGGTATGAGCGCGCTGACCGGACCGCAGGGCCCGGCGCAGCGATGTGATGGGCCGCGCCGCGTCCCGCTGCACCGCGACCAGTGCGGGAACCACCAGAAGCACCAGGAACATGCCAAAACCCAATCCGTAGACCAGCGTGATCACCGTCGGTTTCAGGAACTGCGCCTGCTGCGAGCTTTCGTACATCAAGGGCGCCAGACCCAGCACGGTGGTCAGCGTCGTCAGCATTACCGGTCGCAAACGGTCCGCGGCCCCGTCGATGATCGAGGGCACCAAGCCGCGCTCAGCCGCGTATTCGTCGATGGTTGTGACCAGCACGATGGAATCGTTGATGATGATCCCGGTCATGCCCAGAAGCCCCACCACCGTGAACATGCTGAGCGGCACCTCCCAGATGTAATGCCCCCAAATCGTGCCCACGAGGCCGAAGGGAATGATCGCCATCACCACGATGGGCCGCGTCCAACTGGCAAAGATCCAGGCCAGCACCAGGTAGATTCCGGTCAGGCACAGGATCAGACCGGTGCCCGCCTCAGACAGGAAAGTGTCTTCCTGCTCGCTGAGGCCCGCAAGACGCCATTCCACCTGACGCTCGCTGGCGATTGTCGGCAAGATCTCCTCCTGCAGCGCGGTGATCACCGCCTCGGCGCGGGCGGGATCGTCCTCGGAGATATCGCCGGTAACGCTGATCACCCGGATGCCGTTTTCGCGCCGCACGGTGGAAAACCCGCTGCGTTGGCTGACCGAAACGATATCGGCCAGCGGCACATAGCTGCCGCCCGGCGCCCGCATCAGGGTACGCTCCAGGAAGTCCGCCGTCAGCTCTCCCTCGGGCAGTTCGACCCGGATGGTGGCGCTGCGCGGTCCGTCCGGATAGGTCGCCGCCTCGATCCCGTTGAGCCGCGCCCGCAGTGCCCGGCCCAGACTGTCGATGGTAAAGTTCAGCGCCTGCCCCTGCGGGGTCAGATCGAGAATGACCTCTTCCTTGTCATAGGCGAGATTGTCCTCAACCGCCGAAACCTCGGGGTAGCGCAGGACGGCGGTTTTCAGATCCTCCGACGCCGCCTTGAGCGTCTGCACATCGGCGCCGTAGAACTGCACATCCATCGCATCACCGCCCGGCCCCGAACGCCAGCTGCGGAAGGAAATCGTCTCTGCCAGCGGATGACGCACCACGCGTTGCTGGAGCTCCGCGACAAAGGCAAAGCTGGAGTAATCCCGCTTGTCCGCGTCGATCAGCTCGATCGAGATGCCGCCCAGCAGGTCAGCGTCCTTGGCCTCGACACCTGACAGACCGCGCCCGGCATTGCCGCCAATCTCGGCCATGACGAAATCCAGCGGGTTTTCGCCATAGCGTTCAGCGTATTCCGCCCCCAGCGTCTCGGTCGCGCGCTGCATCTCGCGCATCATCTCCAACGTGTCTTCGCGGGTCGCCCCCTCGGCCATGGCGAAATTGCCGGTGATCGAACCGCGCTCCGGCGCGTTGAAGAACCGCCATTTAACATCGCCGCCAATGAACAGCGCCAGCTGGCTGGCTAGAATGACCGCCGCGCCTGCCAGCACCACGTAGCGTGCGCGCACCACCAGCGCCATCAACGGGCGGAACAGGACGTCCCGGACCCAGCGAAAGCCCCGGTTCACCGCCCGGTTGGGCCAGTCGTACCAGTGCCGCTGCTGCGCGTGGGTCAGGGCATGGGCCATGTGGTTCGGCAGGATCAGGAAGCATTCCGCCAATGAGGCCGCCAGCACCATGATCACCGTAAAGGGAATATCCCGGATCAGATCGCCAAAGCGCCCGCCGATGATAACCAGACCGAAAAAGGCGATGATCGTAGTCAGGGTTGCAGCAAACACCGGCAGAGCCATACGCCGGGCCGCGTTCTCGGCCGCCTGCATCGGCGTCTCGCCCAGCCGCCGAACCCGGAAATCGGCATGTTCGCCCACCACGATGGCATCATCGACCACGATCCCCAGGGTGATGATCAGACCAAAAAGTGAGACCATGTTGATGGTCAGCCCCGCCGCGTACATCAGCGCCACGGCCGCAAACATCGCCGCCGGAATGCCCGCCGCGACCCAGAAGGCGATGCGCACGTTGAGGAACAGGAACAGCAGGATCAACACCAGCCCAAGCCCCATCAGCCCGTTGTCCACGAGGATGTTGAGTCGGTCCGAGATCGCCTCGGCCCGGGTGCGGATCAACCCGGCGGTGACGCCCTGCGGCAGGCTCAGCTGCAATTCGTCGACGACCTTTTCAACCTTGTGCTGGATGCCGATGGCATCGCCCTGATCCGAGCGGTCGACCCGCACCGACATCGCCGGATGCTCCCCCACGAAATAGGAGCGGCTGCGGTCGACGCCTTCGACCCGGATCGTTGCCACATCACCAATGGTCAGCGCCGATCCGTCCGCATTGGTGCGCAGGACAATTCCGGCCAGTTCGTCCGGCGTGCGTTTCTCGCTGCCGGTGCGCACGCGGGTATTGGCGCCGGTGACATCGCCCGCCGGATCGGCATCGACCTCGGCGGCGATGGCGGCAGCGATTTCCGCCATGCTGACATCATAAGTGATCAGCGCAGACGAGGGCACTTCAACGATGGTTTCCGGCGCAGCAACACCGCGGATAGTGGTGCGGGTGACCCCGACCTCGAACAGGCGCACGACCAGCTCATCCGCAAAGAGCCCCAATTGCTCGGGGCCGATATCGCCGGTGATCACCACGTCGGTCACCCGATCGCGCCAGGCACCGCGTTTGACAGTGGGCTCTTCCGCCTCTTCCGGCAGGGTGGTGACCAGGCTGACCGCTGTCTGCACATCGTCCGAGGCGCGTGACATATCCCAGCCCGGTTCGAACTCCAACGTGATGGTGCCCAGGCCCTCGCGGGAGATGGCGCTGGTTTCCTCCACCCCGTCCACCGCCAGAAGGGCCGGTTCCAGCGCCTGCACGATGGCGCTGTCCACGTCCTCGGGGCCGGCACCATCCCATTGCACCCGGACGGTGACGTTTTCCACGATCACATCGGGAAAGAACTGCGCCCGCATGTTGGGGATCGCCGCCGCGCCCAGCACCAGCAGGATCACCAACAGAAGGTTGGCCGCCGTCCGGTGACGGGTGAAGTAGCTTAGCAGGCCGCCAGCGGGCCGGGACAGATCGCGCATGGATCAGCCTCCCTTGCGGGCTTCGATACGGTTGACCAGTTGCGCAGGCACCGCCGTTTCCGATAGCTGCGCCAGCACCCGTTTGCGGGCCTCTTCCGGCATCCGCGCATTGCCTTCGACAAGGGCGACAAGACGGGCGCGGCGATCCTCGGTCAGCTCTATCAGCTCAGGCCCTGCGGCTTCGGGGGCAATCTCAGCCTTGGCGTCGATCCGCAGGGGCCGTACCCGGATACCCGCGCCCAGAAGGGGCGTGCGCCCAGTGACGATCTCGCGCCCTGCCAGGCCTTCGCCCCGGATCAGAACCGCATCGCCCTGCCTGCGCACCAGTTCCACAGGCAGCGCCTCCAGCCGGTCTTCGGCGCCCAGCACCAGCACCTGACCATCGCTGCCCAGCGCCGAGGCCGGCACCCGCACGACATTCTCCACCGGCGGTTCGGTCACCGAAACGGTCACGAAATCCCCCGGTTTGAAGCCCGGCGCCGCATCAAGGCGCGCATAGACCAGACGGCCCGTCTGCCCGTCCCCGGCGGCGCCGCTGACCCGCGACAGCTGCCCGGTGGCCGACAGGGCTGCGCCAGCGGCATCCAGCGTCACCCGCACCGGGGCCTCGATCAGGTGCCCGGCATCATCCAGCAGGCGGGCGTATTGCAGGGTCGAAACCCGGAAAGCCACCTCCAGCCGGTCCGCATCCACCAGTTCGGCGAGTTTTTCATTGGCCGAGACGAGGCGCCCTTCGACCAGGCTGACCGCTTGCAAGGTACCGCTGAAGGCGGCCGAAATCGTGGTATCTTCCAGATCGCGCTGTGCGGTTTCCAGCGCAATCTCGGCGCGGGCCACCCGCGTCTTGGCCTGATCCACCCGGGCCTCGGCCTGCGAAATCGCCTGCCTGCGGGAAATCACCGCCTGCCGTGCCTGCGCTGCCGCCAGCGCTGCGGTTTCCACCGTTGCCGTGGTACCGACACCTCGTTCCTCAAGATCCAGCTGCCGCTGATAGGCCTTGCCGCGCAATTCCGCCTGATCCTGCGCGGCTTCGAGTTCATCATTGGCCAGGATCAGGGCCCGTCCCGCATCACGCTCTTCGGCGCGGGCATCCATCATGTCGGCCTCGGCCCGGTCCAGTGCCGCCTGCGCATCGGCAGGATCGATCTGCACCAGCAACGCGCCTTCCTCGACGCGGCCCCCCTCTTCAAAATTCTCGGACAGGTGAATGACCCGACCGGCCAACGCGGTGCGCAACTCCAGCGTCCGGCGGCTGTCGATGCGGCCAAAGGCGATCAGCTCTGGCGCGATGGTCTGCACATCCGCCGAGACTACCCGCACCGCAAAAACGCGCTCGCGCGCAGGCGGCGTGCGCGGTTCGGCATTGAGCCGCGCCTGCACCGCGCCCATCACCAGCCAGCCCGCGTAGAGCAGCAGACCCAGCATCGCCGCCGTCAGAAACAGACCCGTCAAACTATGCCGCAAAAACCGCATTCATATTCCTTCCGGTGGCAGATGTTGCCGCTTCGATCCCGCAAAACACCCGGGCAGGCGCAATCGCCCACCTGAAAAGATAGCAACTGAACATACCCGTTACGAGGTTACACGCGGCCGCGGATCACTTCCGTCGCAGATGTTCGTCCAAACGGGGCATTATCTCGACGAAATTGCAGGGGCGGTGGCGGAAATCGAGCTGTTTGCCCAGGATTTCGTCCCAGCCGTCCTTGCAGGCGCCCGGGCTACCGGGCAAAGCGAACAGATACGTGCCCCCGGCAACACCGCCCGTGGCCCGTGACTGCACCGCCGAGGTGCCGATCTTCTGCATCGACACGATGGTGAAGACCGTACCAAAGGCGTCGATTTCCTTTTCATAGACATCGCGGTGCGCCTCGACCGTGACATCGCGGCCCGTAAGGCCGGTGCCGCCGGTGGAAATCACGACGTCCACCTCCGGGTTCGCCACCCAGGCGCGCAGCTGATCGGCGATCTCGCTGCGCTCATCCGGCAGGATCTTCCTGTCGGCCAGCACATGCCCTGCCTCGGTCAGCCGATCCACCAGGACCTGCCCGGAGCGGTCCTCCTCCAGCGAGCGGCTATCCGAGACGGTCAGGATGGCAATGCGGACGGGAATGAAGTCTTTGCTCTCATCGATACGCGACATGGTCTGCTACGCCTTATGCTTTTTCCAGAATGGCCAGCCTCAGCGCGAGACCGGCAAAAATACCGCCAGAGATCCGCCCCAGCCAGCGCCCCGCCACCGGGTTGGTGATCAGCCGCCGCCCGGCCTGCCCCGCAAAGATCCCGACCAACCCGTTGATCACGAAACCGCCCAGCGACAGGACCGCACCGAAGATCAGGAACTGCAGCAGCACGGGGCCCGCCTCGGGGACCACGAATTGCGGGATAAAGGCGAGGACGAACAGGATCACCTTGGGGTTGGTGAGATTCACCAGAAAACCGGAACGAAAGGCCCGCGCCGCGGGCACCGCAGGCGCATCGCCCGTCACAGGCCCGCTGCGGAAGGTGGTCCAAGCGAGATAGAGAAGATAGGCCACGCCGACCCAACGGATTACATCGAAAAGTCCCGGAACCGCAGCAACCGCCGCGCCAAGGCCGAGACCCGCCAGTGCCACATGCACGAAACACCCGGCCGTGATCCCGGCGCTGGCCGCGACCGCCGCGCGCCGCCCCGAGTGCAGCCCCTGCCCAAGGCAGAACATCATATCCGCCCCCGGCGTCAGGTTCAGCGCCAGCGCCGCGGGCACAAAGGCAAGAAGCGTCAGCGGATCAATCATTGCTCACCTCAAAAAAACTGGCCGTCGGGCCAAGGTTGGCACAGGCCGTCTGCCCGATCTTCCCGCGCGTGCCCCAGGCCTCGTGCACGTGACCGAACAGGGCCAGCTGCGGCTTTAGGCGCTCAATCGCGGCCCGGATCGCTGTGGAGCCGACCGACAGGCCGGTGGAGGTGAGATCGCCCAGCCCCTTGGGCGGCGAATGGGTCACCAGCACGTCTGCCTGCGTGCAGGGCGCGAGCAGGTCCTCGGCTGCGTCTTCGGACAGATCCCAGGACCAGGCGCCAAAAGGCGTTTCCGGCACACCGCCGCCCAGCCCCCAGAAGGTAATGCCATCGATTGTGACACCATTTCCATGGAGCACATGGGCATGCCCGGGCGCAGCAGCGCGCAGCTCTTCGGCACTTTCGGCATTGCCGGCGACCATGACCATCGGCGCGGTAATACCTGAAAGCAGCTCCATCGCCTGATCCAGCCCCTGCCGCCCGTTGCAAAAATCACCGGCACCCACCACCAGATCTGCATCGGCGCTGGCCGCGACCAGATCGGCAGCGCGGGCGCGGGCCAAATGCAGGTCGGAAAAGGCAAGAATATTCATGTGTAAAGCCTCGTCAAAGGGCGGTGAGCCGCGCCTTCAGCTCCAGAAGGTCGGCCCAGGCGGCGCGTTTCTGCGCAGGTTGGCGCAAGAGGTAGGCCGGGTGGAACATCGGGATCACCGGCTTGCCCCAGACCTGATCCCACTGACCGCGCAGCCGGGTGATGCCACGTTTGCCCAGGACCGCCTGACAGCTGATATTGCCCATCAGCACCAGCACCTCCGGCTCGGCCAGCTCCACGTGGCGTTTCAGGAAAGGCACCATCATCGCCATTTCCGCAGGCAGCGGATCGCGGTTCTGTGGCGGGCGCCAGGGCAGCACGTTGGTGATATAGACGTTCTTGTCGCGGTCCAGATCGATGGCGCCCAGCATCTTGTCCAGCAATTGCCCGGCACGGCCCACGAAAGGCCGCCCCTCGCGGTCCTCGTCGCGCCCCGGGGCCTCTCCGATGATCATCACGCGGGAACCGGCCTGACCGTCGCAGAACACCAGATTGCGGGCGCCGCGCTTCAGCTCGCAGTGATCGAAGGCGGCCATCGCCTCGCGAAGGGCAGGCAGGGAGGTCGCAGCGGCGGCGGCCTTTTGCGCGACTTCGACCGGGTCCACCTCCGGCAGGCGCTGGATCTGTCCGGGTTGCGGTGTATCAGGCTGGGCGCCGCGCGCGGGTTTCGGCGCCTGCTGCTCCAGCTCGTAGCGGTTCACGGGCGTCTCGCACAGGGCTTCGGTTGCGCCCAGTTCGATCTGCCACGCGAGCAAGGCGCGGGCGCTGTGATAATCCAATGCCGATTCCATGGCGCAAAGCTACTCTGCCTCAGCGCCAAGCGGAACCTAAGACTTGCGCATCGGGACAAGAGGTAACACCTTTGAGCCAAACCAGTCCGCAGCGGCAGAACGGTGCCTTGCCGGGCAGCGACCCCGCGCCTATAAGGGCGCGCAAACAGCGCGGAGCCTGCCTCATGTCTCATGTTTCCCCAACCCCCACCGGCCCCGGTTTTGCAGCCCGTCATCTGTTGGGGATCGAGCATCTGAAGCCCCATGAGATCACCGAGATCCTGGATCTGGCCGATACCTACGTGGATCTGAACCGCCGCCCGGAAAAACATTCCGACGTGCTGTCGGGGCTGACGCAGATCAACATGTTCTTTGAAAACTCCACCCGCACGCAGGCCAGCTTCGAACTGGCCGGCAAACGGCTGGGCGCGGATGTGATGAACATGGCGATGCAGGCGTCCAGCATCAAAAAGGGTGAGACGCTGATCGACACCGCGATGACGCTGAATGCGATGCATCCCGATCTGTTGGTGGTGCGCCATCCCCATTCCGGCGCCGTGGACCTTTTGGCGCAAAAGGTAAACTGTGCGGTGCTGAACGCGGGCGACGGGCGGCACGAACACCCGACGCAGGCGCTGCTGGATGCGCTGACCATCCGCCGCGCCAAGGGGAGGCTGCATCGCCTCAACATCGCGATCTGCGGCGACATCGCCCACAGCCGCGTGGCGCGTTCAAACCTGATCCTCTTGGGCAAGATGGAAAACCGCATCCGCCTGATCGGGCCGCCAACGCTGGTGCCCGGCCATTTCGCCGAATTCGGCGCCGAGATCTATGATGACATGCGCGAGGGGCTTGAGGGTGTTGATGTCGTCATGATGCTGCGTCTTCAAAAGGAACGCATGGACGGCGGTTTCATCCCGTCCGAACGCGAATACTACCACCGCTACGGGCTCGATGCCGAAAAGCTGGCACTGGCCAAACCCGACGCCATCGTCATGCACCCCGGCCCGATGAACCGCGGGGTCGAAATCGACGGCACCATCGCCGATGACATCAACCGCTCGGTCATTCAGGAGCAGGTGGAAATGGGCGTCGCCGTGCGCATGGCCGCAATGGATCTTCTGGCCCGCAACCTGCGCGCCGACCGCGTCGCAGAGGCGGGCTGATCCCGGTGGAGGGTGTCATTCATATCCCTGCGGGCGAACACGGCGTGATCCGCCTGTTCCAGCTCGACATGCGCCCCGAACAGGCCGTCTTTCTGCGCGAGCCCGGCGCACTGGCGCAGGTGCTGGGGATTGATGCGCTGGATATGGAACAGGTCGAGATCTTCCCGGTCAGCGACCTCGAAGAGCTTGGTCTGACAGGCTACCTGACCGAAGGCATGGGCGTTCCGGAAGAGCAGATCGCCCCGGACCGGGAGCGCCTTGCCGCGCTCGAAGGACATGTCATGGTGATCCGCTCGCGCGCCTCTGGCGGACGCGAGATGCGCCTGACGCCCGCCGAGCAGATCCAGCCCGTCGCCACCTACGGCACGCCCGGCACCAGCTGGAGTGGCGCCCCGATTGAGACCGAAAGCGCCAAACCCTATTCAGCGCCGAAGCTGGCCCCGCGCAAAGCGCGCGCCGAGGCCCGCCGCATTGGCGCCACGCTTTTTGCGGTGGTGATGGGGTTGGTCGGGCTCGTACTTTATCTGCTGGTGCGCTGACATGGAGCAGGGCACCGGCGACATCAGCTTCACCCCCGACCGCAGCGCCTATATCCGCGCCCACGCCTGGATGGCGGCCTTTGCCATGGCGGCGGGCATGGGGCTCCTCTGGGCAGCAGGCAATCCGCATATCTGGACCGGCGCCATCGGCGGGCTTGCTGCCATCGCCCTGCGCGGCTGGTATCTGGCGAGCGAGGAAATGGCCGTCGTCTGGCGCGTCGCCAATGGCGTTCTGACCGGCCCCGGCGAACGCCGCGTGCCGCTGGGTGAGATCGAGACCGCCCGGTCGATGGGCAGCTATGTCCAGATCATCACCAGGGGCGGTGACAAGCACCTTATCAAGTATCAGGCCGATCCGGCCGCCACCCTCTCAGCCATCGAAAGAGCCCGCGCATGACCACTCTGTTCATCAATGCCCGACTGATCGACCCCGAGGCCGGAACGGATGCGCCGGGGGCTGTGCTTGTCGCGGACGGTCAGATTACCGAAATCCTGCCCGAGGGTACGCAGGCAGAGCACCTGTTTCGCGCGCGAAACATTGACCCGGCAGAGGCCGAAGTGGTCGATTGCGGTGGTAAATGCCTCGCCCCCGGTATCGTCGATATTGGCGTGAAGGTCTGCGAGCCGGGTGAGCGGCACAAGGAAAGCTACAAGACCGCCGGCCTTGCGGCGGCGGCGGGGGGTGTCACCACCATGATCACCCGCCCGGACACCAATCCCGCAATCGACAGTCCCGAAACGCTGGAGTTCGTCACCCGCCGCGCCCAGGCCGACACGCCGGTCAACGTGCTGCCCATGGCCGCCCTCACCAAGGGGCGCGAAGGGCGCGAAATGACCGAGATCGGTTTTCTGCTGGATGCGGGCGCCGTCGCCTTTTCCGACTGCGATCACGTGGTGGCCAATACCAAGGTGTTTTCCCGCGCGCTGGCCTATGCCAAGAGCTGCGGCGCGCTGGTGATCGCCCACCCGCAGGAACCGGTGCTGAGCTCGGGCGCCGCCGCCAGCAGCAGCAAATTCGCCACCCTCCGCGGCTTGCCTGCGGTCTCCCCGATGGCGGAGCGCATGGGGCTGGACCGGGATATCGCACTCTTGGAGATGACCGGCGCGCGCTATCACGCCGACCAGATCACCACCGCCCGCGCCCTGCCCGCATTGGAGCGAGCCAAGGCAAACGGGCTGGACATCACGGCGGGCACCTCGATCCACCACCTGACACTGAATGAGCTCGACGTGGCCGACTACCGCACCTTCTTCAAGGTGAAACCGCCGCTGCGCGCGGAAGAGGACCGGCTGGCGGTGATCGAAGCGGTGCGCAGCGGGCTGATCGACACGATTTCCTCGATGCACACGCCGCAAGATGAGGAAAGCAAACGCCTGCCGTTTGAAGAAGCCGCTGCCGGCGCCGTGGCATTGGAGACTCTGCTGCCCGCAGCCCTGCGCCTGTATCATGCCGAGCAACTGGATCTGCCGACCCTGTTCCGGGCGATGTCCCTGAACCCGGCAAAACGGCTGGGTCTGGCTTGCGGACGCCTCACTGCCGGGGCACCTGCGGACTTGATCCTGTTCGATGCGGATGTGCCTTTTGTGCTGGACCGCTTTACGCTGAAATCGAAATCGCAGAATACCCCCTTTGACGGCCAGCGGATGCAGGGCAGAGTGCTGGCAACCTATGTGGCCGGCGCGCCCGTTTTCCGGAGAGACTGATGCCTGCATTCGACACCCCGTTCCTGATGATGCTGCTCTGGGCCCTTGTGGGTTACGGGCTGGGGTCAATTCCCTTTGGTCTGGTGCTGACACGGCTGATGGGCCTTGGCAACCTGCGGGACATCGGATCGGGCAATATCGGCACCACCAATGTGCTGCGCACCGGATCAAAACTGGCGGCCTTGCTGACGCTGCTCCTGGATGGCGGCAAGGGCGCGGTCGCAGTCATTCTGGCGCGGATGCTGGCTGGAGAGGACGCGGCGCAACTGGCCGGTCTTGCGGCCTTCCTCGGCCATTGTTTCCCGGTCTGGCTGGGCTTCAAGGGTGGCAAGGGCGTTGCGACTTTCCTAGGCCTGATGCTGGCCCTGGCCTGGCCGGTGGGCGTTGCTGCCTGCCTGACGTGGCTGGCAGGCGCTGCGATCACCCGCATGTCATCGGCTTCGGCGCTCCTATCAGCGCTGGCCGCCCCGGTTTGGGCGCTGCTGCTGGGTGTGCCGCAGATCGTGACGCTGACCATTGCCCTGACCGTGATCGTTTTCTGGCGCCATTCGGAAAACATCGCCCGCCTGCGCGCCGGAACCGAACCGAAAATCGGCCAGAAATAACTCCGGCGCACCCGGCGCACCCGGCCTATGTGGCCAGCGGCAGCGGCGCCCCAACGCGATTGCGACCTTGACGCTTGGCCAGATAAAGCGCCTCATCTGCGCGCCGCAGCACCTCCTCCACCGGGTTGCGGCCATCGGCATAGCCAAGCCCGATGGAAATCGTGCAGTTCAGCTCTTTGTCCAGCACCTTGACGGTCTGCCGCTCAACCGCCTGCCGGATGTCCTCGGCGCGCTGCATGGCATCATCAAGATCCTTTTGCGGCAGGCAGACCACGAATTCCTCGCCGCCATAGCGCGCCGCCAGCCCGTCCTGCTTCACGTGTTCTTCAATCACCGCGGCGACGCGACGGATCACCTCATCCCCCACAAGGTGGCCATAGGTATCGTTCACCTGCTTGAACAGGTCGATATCCAGCATCAGGAAACTGCCCCGTAAATCCCCCTGCATCTCATGCATCTGCCGCATAAAATGACTGCGGCTAAGCAGGTTGGTCATCTGGTCATGGGCCAGAAGATGCTCCAGCTGTTTGTTAAGCTGGTGGATCTCAAGCGAGCGGTTGGCCGACATCAGGCAGGCAGGCGGTGCGATCAGCAGCGGCCCCAGAATCGAAGCCCGAAGCATATCGGTCGACAGCCCATCCCCCAGCAACAGCCATGTCAACAGAACCGAAAGGCAAACGGCCATGCCGGTAATGCCCACGACATATTTCCATTTGTCGGCCTCGGAGCGAATTTTAAACATGATGACTCTTGATCGGATGTGCGGTCCGGTTCCTAGCATGCAATGGTTAAAGCTCCCTGCCGCGCAAAAGCAGTTTTAACCATTCTTTTGCGTCAGCCCCTGTTCATCCGGTCAGGCTCCCTGTCCTTTGTTCGCAATGCGCTGGTGCGGCGCAACATTCGACACTGCAACCGCAGGCGCCGTCCCCCCATCACAGAAAACACGCAGCCTTGTGATGTGCAGTTCTGAACACCCAAAAGTGCCACCAAGCGCAGTCACTATGAGTTGTTTTGAACGTGAGCGCCTCTGCCTCCACATGGGTGCTGTGACAGCCGCAAAGGGTTGCACGCAGACTATCGACCCAAGGGCCGACACATGGTGCATTTCGCCATCGGCCCGCATTCCAAAGGATGGAACCATGAACAAATTCAAGACTATTGTGAGCGGTGTCGCGCTGTCCGTTGCACTGGCGACTTCGGCGATGGCAGCAGGCGTGGAACTGAACGCGTCCTCGACCGGCCTGGCCCTGCAAGGCTACGACCCGGTTGCATATTTCACCGTTGGTGAGCCGACCCCCGGCAACTGGAAAATCACCGCGCTGCACAACGACGCTCTGTATCGCTTTGCTTCCGAAGAAAACAAAGTTGCATTTGAAAAGAACCCTGAAGCCTACCTGCCCGAGTACGGCGGATACTGCGCATTCGGCGCGGCCATGGGCTTCAAATTCGACGGCGACCCGACCCTGTGGAAAATCGTTGACGACAAACTGTACCTGAACCTGGCAACCGACATCCAGGAGCGCTGGGAAGGTGACGTCGCAGGCTTCATCGAAAAAGCCGACGCTAACTGGGGCGACATCGAGCACAAAGATCCGGTTGAGCTGCAGAACCAGTAAGGTTCCCACACCTTAGCAAAAGCGACCTCACTCACGGACGCTTTACCCGGCGGCAGGATTCTCCTGCCGCCGGTTTTTTCTTGACTCGACTCGCAATCCAGTTATTTCTGCAATTACAGAAATTCCAGGACCACTCGAATGAACCTCACCCCGGCCATGCAGAACTTCATCCTCCACTGGGGGGAAATGGGCTCCAAATGGGGCGTGAACCGGTCTGTTGCGCAGATCCACGCGCTCTTGCATATCTCGCCCGATGCGCTGACCGCCGAGGAAATTTGCGACACGCTGAACCTTGCCCGTTCCAACGTGTCCAACGGGCTAAAGGAACTACAGTCACAAGGGCTGGTCAAATCCTCCCGCCAGCTGGGCGACCGACGCGATCATTTCACCTCGATCCGCGACATGTTCGATCTGGTGGATGCCGTGATCGCCGCCCGCCGTGAACGCGAGTTCGCCCCTACCTTACGCGCCCTTGAAGAGGTCATGGCCGAGGCCGAAGAGGACAACACCCCCAAGGTCATCAAGGCGCGCATGGGCGAGACCCTGCGCGTGATGCAGATGTTTGATGACTGGTACATGGACTTTTCCCGCCTGCCCCGCGCGGTGCATCTGGCGGTGCTGAAGATGGGATCGAAACTGGTGCGCTTCCTGCCCGGCGGTAAATCCGACTAGACCTGCCCAAAAAATTTTACCTGGAGATTTCACAAATGACAGAAATAACTGATAGGATAAAAAATACTGAGCCCGAAGTCGTGGCAAAGCGCCACCTGGTGGACCCCGTTGCCTTCGCCCTCGCCGTCGTCGGCGGGCCGCTGCTGGTTGGATTGATAGGAGCACCGACTCTGATCAGCCCCTTCGCCACCCTTATCGGCGGACCAGTTTATGTTCTGGCCGGAACACCAATAATGCTGGCCTACCTGGCCATGCGCGACTCCACTCCGGAAGCATGGGCAGGGCTGGCATTTCTTACCAACCTCATTCTGTTTGGGATCATTCTACAACTGCCTGACATGTCCCGTTCCACACAAAGCTGGGATGGCATGCGCTTGGTTTGGGGAAGTCTCTTTGCCCCTATCTGGGGCTGGATTAGCGGCTGCATTTACGCCTCTCTCAAACGTGATTTCTACAAACAACCCCTTTGAATCGAAAGGACACCACCATGCTGTTTCAAATCGCAACCTACCTCGCCCTCGCCCTTCTCATGGTCACCGCGATGACCCTGATGATCCTCAAAATTTCCAGCATCTTAGGCGACTGCCCGCAATCGGGCCGTGCCGCGCAGGCGGCAGGCGTCACCATCGCAACCGGCTATGCCATGATCGCCCTCGGGGGCATCGGGCTGATCGGCGCCGCGATGCCGGTGCTTGACCTAGGTGTCTGGGGCCTGTTGCCCGCGCTCGGCTTTGCAGCGATCTGCCTTGGTCTCGGCTTCGCCCACGCCGTCGCCACCCTGCGCGCCGTGGTCCGCGAGGCGGTTAACCCACCTGCTACAGTGCCCACAGGCAAACCGGTCACCAGCGCCGCCTGAGCGCAGGTCCCAGAAAGCGGGGCGTCTCAGCGGCGCCCCCTTCCCCAACCGGTCCCCTTCCCCAAACGCCCCCTGCCCCCAACCGCCCCCAGGCACCGCCAAATCGAGGTTTCTCATGATCCCCGACCACAAAGACACCTCCCCCCGCCCCAAGGCGCTGGTCCTTGGTGGATACGGGCTGATCGGTTCCGCAACCATGCGCGCGCTTTCGCAAGCGGGGTTTCACACCATCGGCCTTGGGCGGTCGCGCACTGCCGCGCAGGCATCGGACAGGCAGGCCGACTGGATCATCCGCGACATCCCTGCCATTTCTGTCAGCGAGTGGAAAACGATCCTGGCGGACGTTGATGTTGTGGTGAACGCTGCGGGCGCCCTCCAGGATGGCGGCCGCGACGATCTTAAAGCCATTCATGTCACGGCGATAACTACCCTTCTCGCGGCCCTTGAAGGCGCGGATATCCGCTTGATCCAGATCTCTGCCACAGGCGCCCACCCCGAGGCCAGCACCCGGTTCTTCCGCACCAAGGCGCGGGGCGATGCGCTGATCGCGGCACGCTATCACAACTGGGTCATCCTGCGCCCTACGCTTGTCTTGGCACCCGAGGCCTATGGCGGCACCGCGCTGCTGCGCGCAGCGGCGGCGCTGCCCGCCGTGACCCCCCGTCTCTTCCCCAAGACCCAGATCCAGACGGTCCATATCGACGATCTGACCCAAGCCATCTGCATGGCCGCCCGTTCCGAGGTGCCCGCTGGCACCCTTGCGGATCTCACCGAAGAGGAGAGCCGCAGCTTCCCCGAACTGCTGCAAGCCATGCGGAGCTGGCTGGGATACCCGCCCGCGCGCTGGTCCTTGCCCCTTGATCAACGCATTCTCAAACCCATTGGCGCCGTTGCGGATCTTCTGGGGCACCTCGGCTGGCGCGCGCCGCTGCGCAGTACCGCCCTTAGCGCCTTGCAAGACGGAATAGCTGGCGATCCACAGAACTGGACAGCCGCCGGAGGTTCCCCCTGCCGATCCCTCACAGCAACGCTGCGCAGTATCCCGGCCACGCGGCAGGACAGGATTTTTGCCCGCGCGTATCTCGCTCTGCCGCTGGCCATTGCGGTGCTTGCGCTGTTCTGGACCCTGTCCGGCCTGATCGCACTGGCTGACCTCGCTGGCACTGCGGCAGTGCTGAGTGGTCGCGCCATACCGCATGGCTTGGCGGTGCCAATCGTCGTGGGCGGCGCTGCGGTGGACATCTGTTTGGGCCTTGCCATCCTCTGGCGGCGCTGGACCAGACCCGCCGCCCTGTCCATGATTTCCCTCTCTGCCCTTTACCTCTTGGGCAGCGCCCTCGTCGCCCCAGATCTGTGGGGCGATCCATTGGGGCCGATGGTCAAGGTCCTGCCAAGCATGGCGCTGGCCGTCATGGTCTGGCTGCTGATGGAGGAAAGATGACCTACGATCTTCTTCTTATCCTGCATGTGATCGGTGCAACCGTCCTTCTTGGCACCGGCGCTGGCATTGCCTTCTTCATGCTGATCTCGAACCGCAGCCGTGATCCGGCGCTGATCGCCCATGTCTCGGGCATCGTGGTGCTGGCCGATGGGATCTTCACCGCAACCGCCGCAATCCTGCAACCCATCACTGGATACTTGCTGACGCAACAGGCCGGGTGGCCCCTGACCGAGGGTTGGGTCGTCCTGTCGCTCGGCCTTTATGTGCTGGTCGGCTGTTTTTGGCTGCCGGTGGTCTGGATCCAGATCCGGCTGCGCGATCTGGCCCGCGCCGCCTATGTTGTAGGCAGGCCCTTGCCCGCACGCTACCACCAGCTTTTTCGCTGGTGGTACGCTTGTGGCTGGCCCGCCTTTGCAGCGGTTTTGGGAATTCTCTGGCTTATGCTCACCAAACCGGTGCTATGACCGGATGCAACGCTGCAGGATCAGTAGCTGTATTCGGCGTAGATCCGGGTCAGATCGCCGTTCCAGTCGCCGTGGTAATGCTCCAGCAGCTCATCTGCCGGGACCTTGCCGCTGTCGATGCTTTCCTTCAGAGCGTTGAGGAAATGCGTCTCGTCAGGGACCATGCCACCAGCGCCGGGACGGGCGCGCGCCTTGAGGCCTGCCTCGGAAATCTCCAGCACCTGACGCGCCAGATCGTGCATCTTGATGTCTCCGACCTCGGCCTGCAGCGCCTGTTCCGCCGCGCCAACACGCAGGGCCTCGCGGGTTTCCGCATCCCAGCCCTTGACCAGATCCCAGGCCGCATCGAGGCTGTTTTGGTCATACATCAGCCCCACCCAGAAGGCCGGCAGCGCACAGAGCCTGCGCCAGGGGCCGCCATCGGCGCCGCGCATCTCCATGTATTTCTTGATCCGCGCCTCGGGGAAGGCGGTGGTCAGGTGGTCAGCCCAATCGCTGAGCGTCGGGGTTTCACCGGGCAGCGCGGGCAGTTTGCCATTGAGGAAGTCGCGGAAGGACTGGCCCAGCGCGTTGATATATTCACCATCGCGGTAGACGAAATACATCGGCACATCGAGCGCATACTCCACGTAGCGTTCAAATCCCATGCCCTCTTCAAAGACGAAGGGCAGCATGCCGGTGCGCGCATCGTCGAGATGGCGCCAGATCTTGCTGCGCCAGGACTTGTGGCCGTTGGGTTTACCTTCGAAGAAAGGCGAATTGGCAAACAGCGCAGTGGCCACCGGCTGCAACGCCAGGGCGACGCGCAGTTTCTGCACCATGTCGGCCTCAGAGGCGAAATCAAGGTTCACCTGCACCGTGGTGGTGCGGCGCATCATGTCCCGGCCCATGGTGCCGACCTTGGCCATGTAATCGTTCATCAGCCGGTAGCGCCCCTTGGGCATCAGCGGCATCTCGTCATGCGTCCAGATCGGAGCAGCGCCAAGGCCGATGAAGCCGACGCCAATCTTGTCGGCGATTTCCTTCACCTCGCGCAGGTGGACGTTTACCTCGTCGCAGGTCTCGTGAATGGTTTCCAGAGGCGCGCCCGAAAGCTCCAGCGCCCCGCCGGGTTCAAGGCTGACGTTGGCGCCATCCTTGGTCAGGCCAATGAGGTTGCCGCCTTCGGTGACGGGCGACCAGCCATAGCGGTCGCGCAGCCCTTCCAGCACCGCTTGGATCGAGCGTTGACCAGCATAATGCAGCGGTTTCAGCGTATCCTTGCAATAGCCGAACTTCTCGTGCTCGGTGCCGATGCGCCAATCGGCGCTCGGTTTACAGCCGGAGGCCAGGTATTCGGCCATCTGTTCGTGGCGTTCGATCGGTCCGCCGCCGGACTGGGGAATGGACATGCCGGGCACTCCGTCCTGTTGTTTCGCTGTTTTCGGCGGTCAGAAGTGGGGCCAAACGACGCCGGTGTCAATGCAGCCTTTGGTGGGTGGGTCGGCTTGGGATGCGCTCCCAGATCACGACCTGGTGAGCACCGGCCTTGCGCAGCTCGGCCAGCATCCTTTCCGTGCGCAGCCCCGGAAGGCTGGCAAAGACGTCAAACAGTGCCTCGTGACCTTCGGCGTTGACCGGGATCGCCAGCGGCGGCTGCCCCGGCTGCTCCAGCACCCAATGGGGCGGTTTCGCTGTATGATCCAGCCGCAGCCGTTCGATTTCAGAGGCCGCAACGGCGCCACCTGTGAGAGGGCCGAAATAGGCGATCTGCCCTTCGTCCACCTGGACCACACCCGGCCCGCCTGCGCCCAGCCGGAAGCGCAACCGCTGCGCGCCTACCACGGCCAGAACCAGCCCGACCGCGATCAGCGCCCAGCCGGTCATGGCGGTAAATCCATAGGAGGTGAAAGCCCATTTCAGCCCCACCAGCAGCATCAGCGCCGCGACGATCAGCTCGCGCCAGCGCCACAGGCTGGCCTGTGCTTCGGGTCGGATGAAACTCATGGCACCTCCTGTTCCGGGGCAAAAAGCACCAGAGAAAATGATCCAGCGGGCCGGAACCCGATTGCCTCATAGGCGCGCTCTGCTGCCGGGCTGGCGGCGAACAACACGGCCCGCTGCGCCCCGGCCTTGCGGGCCTCGTCCAGATGCAGGGCGACGGCAAGGCGGGCCAACCCCCTGCCCCGCAAACCCGGCGGCGTATAGACGCCACCGATCTGCACCACCTCCGGTATCTGGGCATTGAACCCTGTCATGGCAACCGGCTGGCCTGCAATAACAAGAACCCGGTGACTGTCATGATCGAGGTAACCGGCGATATCCTGCGCCGCCTGTTCTTCACTGACATCCGCCCCAGTTGCCAAGACTTCGCGATGATAGGCCGCCCGCCAGTCCAGCACCAGATCGCGCGGCGCCGCGGCCAGCGGAATCAGCGCCGCCTGTTCGGCCTTCGGTATTTCCAGCTGGTCAAGGTCAAGGGAGAACCCCGACTCGTCTTCATCCAGCCGGGTCGGGCGGGAGACAAGATCGCTGGCGGCGAGAAAGGCGCGCAGCTGTGCGGTGTTTCCGGCGCAGCCCACGATGCTGCGTCCCGCCAACAGCACCGATGCAGCCTGCCAGTCTTCGGCGCGCGCGTGGGGCGCCTGCATCAGCACCATACCCGCCTCTGTCAGACCAAAGACGCCCGAGTGGTCATCCTGCACCCAAAGATCCGTCGCCTGTCCATTGCCGGGATCCTGCAGGTTGCCCAGAAGGAACATCGAGCTTTGCAGATGCTGGCGCAGCAGGCGCTCTACCGGCGGAATGTCAGCCGCGCGGGCGGCGCGCCAGACCATGTTACCAATCCCCGAGACTTTGCTGCCACAGGGTCATTGCCGCCACCGCTGCGGTGTCGGCGCGCAGGATCCGCGGGCCAAGACTGACCACATGGGCCTGCTGCATCCCGTGCAGACGCTTACGCTCAGCCTCAGAGAAACCGCCTTCGGGACCGATGAGGATGGCCCAAGACCCTGGCTGAGAGACTTCGCCCGGACGATAGGCCGGGCAGCGTCCGCCCGCCCCCGGACGGCCGCCACCCTCGACGCGATCCAGAAACAGCCTCTGCCCCACCTCGGCCTCGTCGCAGAACATCAACTGACGCTCCTGCGGCCAGTGATCCAGCAGGCGCGAGAGTTTCTGCAGATCCGTCACCTCGGGAACGAAGGTACCACCGCATTGCTCGGCAGCCTCCACCGCGTGGGCCTGCAGCCGGTCCTGACGGATGCGCTCAGAATTGGTGAATTCGGTCTGCACCGGCATGATCCGCGCCGCGCCCATCTCGGCGGCTTTTTCGACGATAAAATCGGTGCGCGCCTTTTTGATCGGGGCAAAAATCAGCCACAGGTCTGGCGGCATCTGCAAGGGGCGCGTCTGCTCAAGACAGCTCAAAACCCCGCCGCGTTTGCCCGCTTCGGCCACCTCGGCCAGCCATTCTCCATCGCGCCCGTTGAACAGGGCCACCTTGGCGCCGACAGCCTGCCGCATCACCCCAAAGAGGTAATGCGCCTGATCCCGGTCCAAAGGAATGGTTTGCCCTGCCCCCAAGGGGTGCTCTACATACAGTCTGATCTTCGCACTCATGAGGTCCTACATATGCAAGGGCAATCGCCAACACCAGATGGTCAGGTCGCAGATGCGGTCAAGGGGAATTGGGTGGACACCCACGCGCCCGCCTGGTCGCGCCCCTATCTGCGGCTGAGCCGCGCAGACCGCCCGATCGGCACATGGCTGTTGCTGATCCCCTGCTGGTGGGGTCTGGCGCTGGCCATCCTCTGGGATGACACCCCGGTCTGGCAGGACGCCTGGATCTTTGTCGCCTGTGGGCTTGGGGCCTGGCTGATGCGCGGCGCGGGCTGCACCTGGAACGACATCACCGACCGCAACTTTGACGGCGCGGTCGAGCGCACCCGGTCGCGCCCGATCCCCTCGGGTCAAGTCTCGGTGCGGGGCGCGGTGACTTGGATGTGCGCGCAGGCGCTTGTGGCCTTTGGCATCCTGATGACCTTCAACTGGGCTGCCATCGGCATGGGCGTGCTGGCGCTGCTGCCGGTTGCCGTCTACCCCTTTGCCAAACGCTTCACCTGGTGGCCGCAGATTTTCCTTGGGCTGGCCTTCAACTGGGGCGCCATGCTGGCCTGGGTGGCGCATACCGGATCGCTGGCCTGGCCGCCGGTCATCCTCTATCTGGCGGGGATTGCCTGGACGCTGTTTTATGACACCATCTATGCGCATCAGGACACCGAGGACGACGCGCTGATCGGCGTCAAATCCACCGCCCGCCTGTTTGGCGACAACAGCCCCAGCTGGCTGCGCCGCTTCATCGTGGCAACGGTGGGCCTGATGGCCCTTGCCGTGGTGCTGGCCGCACATGTCGATGCCAACCTGCTGACCCTGCTGATTGCGCTTGCCGGTCCCTGGGCTATGGGCTGGCACATGACATGGCAATTGCGCGTATTTGATCCCGACAACAACCCACGCCTGTTGAAGCTGTTCCGGCTCAACCGCGATACCGGCTTGATTCCGCTGATCTTCTTTGCCGTGGCCACTTTCGTGTGATTGAACAGGCCGCCGCTGGCCTGTATGACAGAGCCCAACCGTATCTGGGAATGCTGTTGCAATGCGCCTGTCTTCGTTTCTGATCCCGACTTTGTCCTTCGCCGCGGCGGCAGGGCTGAGCCTGATCGCAGCGGGGTTTGCCGTCACAGCCGTCGAGCGTGGCAGCGAGCGCGAAGTACGCCGGTCTCTGGATGTTGCGGGCCTGCACTGGGCCGAGGTCACCGCCGACGGGCTGCGGGTCACCCTGCAGGGCACCGCCCCGGACGAAGCCACCCGGTTTGCAGCGATTTCTCTGGCAGGCAGCATTGTCGATGCGGCGCGGGTGATCGACGATATCACGGTGCCGCCCTCGGACGGATTGGCGCCGCCGCGGTTTTCGGCGGAAATCCTGCGCAATGATCGGGGGATTTCAATCAGCGGGTTGATCCCGCTGTCCGCCTCGCGCGAGACGCTGGTCGGTCAGCTGGACCGGATCGCCGAAGACAACAACAAGAAGGTCGCCGACCTTCTGGAAACCGCCGATTACCCAACCCCAGATGGCTGGGACCCGGCGTTGAAATTTGCCGTCGCGGCGCTGGAGCTGCTGCCGCGCTCCAAGATCTCGGTCGAGGCAGGCGCGGTTTCGGTAACCGCAATCGCCGACAGCGCCGAAGAACGCGACAGTTTTGAACGCCAGCTGAGCAAGATGGCACCGCCGCAAATCCGTCTCAGCCTTGATATTGCCGCGCCGCGCCCGGTGATCACGCCCTTTACCCTGCGGTTCCTGATTTCCGAAAGCGGTGCCCGGTTCGATGCCTGCTCAGCCGAGGACGAGGAAAGCCGCGCCCGCATCCTGTCCGCCGCTCGCGCTGCCGGGCTGGAGGGAGAGGCCGACTGCGTGATTGGCATGGGGGTTCCCTCGCCCACATGGGCCGATGCCGCCGAACTCAGCATTCAGAGCCTTGCGGAATTGGGTCAGGGCTCGGTCACCATCGCCAACGCCGATATCACCCTTGTCGCCGCCGAAGGCACGCCGGAAGCCCAATTCGACACGGTGGTGGGAGAGCTGGAAACCGCGCTGCCGCAGGTTTTTGCTCTGCATGCGGTGCTGCCCATACCGGAAACCGATGCCGCTGCCGGACCGCCCGAATTCACCGCCACGCTCAGCCCTGAAGGCCAGGTGCAGCTGCGCGGGCGCATCACCGATGCCGCCACCCGAACCATCGCCGACAGCTATGCCAAGGCGCGGTTTGGCTCCGACAGCGTCTATACCGCGGCGCGGGTGGCCGAAGGCCTGCCTGCCGACTGGCCGGTGCGGGTGCTGGCCGGGCTTGAGGCGCTTTCCTATCTGGAGCGCGGTGCAGTCAGCGTCACGCCGGAGGATCTGACCCTGCGCGGCATGAGCTACCGCAAGGATGCCTCCTCCGAGATTGCCAAGTTCCTGTCCGCCAAACTGGGCGAGGCCGAAGACTATGAGCTCGACATCACCTATGAAGAGCCCCCCGCGCCCAAGGATCAACCGATGGCGCCAGAGCTGTGTCAGGCGGCGCTGACCAGCGTGCAACTGGAGAACGGCAAGATCACCTTTGAACCCGGCTCGGCCACGGTGGAGGCCGGCAGTAATGTGATCATCGACAAGATCGCCGCGATCCTTGAGAAATGCGGCCCGGTACGGCTGGAAATTCAGGGCCACACCGACAGTCAGGGCCGCGAGGAGATGAACCAGAACCTCAGCCAGGCGCGGGCGCAATCGGTTCTCAACGAACTACGGGCGCGGCGGATCCTGACCTCGACCTATATCGCGCGCGGATTTGGCGAAAGCAGCCCGATCGCCTCGAATGACACCGAGGAAGGCCGCGAAGCCAACCGCCGCATCGATTTCCGCCTGCTGCTGCCTACAACTGGCGAGAGCGAGGAAAGCACCCTCGACAGCGCCGCGGCGCCCGTGGAGGAGACGGCAGCAGAGGCCGAAAGCGCTGAGGCTGACAGCGACGCTGAGGCCGATACGGAAACCCAGGCTGTCGATACGCAAGGTGACGACGCACAGGCGGCTGACACTGAGACCGGCGACACAGAACAGGAGACATCGGGTCAATGAACAGGACAGAGTTCATCCTCACCACCGCAATCATCCTGTTTGCCGCCTTCGCGATGGGCTGGTTTGCCAATTGGCTGGTGCACCGTTTCACCCGCGTCCGGCAAAGCGACGTCGCCGATCTGGACCGGATGAGCCAGGAATTGCACGAGGCCGAAGAGACCCGCGATCAGGCGATCACCTACCTGCAACAGCGCGAAGCGGAGCTGACCAACCAGCTGACCCAGACCGAAGCCGAGCTGAGCGCGGCCATGGAAGGTCTGCGCGATGCCCGCCGCGAGGCAGAAGAGCTGCGCGCGCAGCTGAACCACTGATCCAAAATAGACCACCCCGACCATCCTGCCCGGGAAGAGGATCGGGTGGAACGGCCGGGGCGGCGGTTTCTGCGGCCCATGTTCCAATGCACATGGGCCGATTGACGGCTTACCAGGAATTATAGCCGAGGTATTTGCCGGACATCTCGATCTTCACCCGGTCGCCCTTTTCATGGGGCACGCGGATCACCTGCATGTCGAAATCGATGGCTGACATGATGCCGGTGCCGAATTTCTCTTCGATCAGCGCCTTGATGGTCGGGCCGTAGACGCCGACGATTTCGTACAGTCGATAGATGCAGGGATCGGTGGGGATGGCTTGTTCCCAGACCTTGGTCGGCGGCTCTTCCAGAACCGAGACCGCCTCTTGCGGCAGGGCAAGGGCCGTCACCAGCGCTTCGGCCTTGTCCTTGGGAAAGCCATTCATGCCCATGCAGGCCGAATGGGTCCAGACCGGCGACATGCCGATCTTTTCAGCGATGCCTTCCCAGGTCATCCCGGCCTGTTTCTTGGCCGAGAGGATCATCATCGTCACGTCTTCTTTGCTCATCATCGTGGGCACCTCAAAAGTATCTTTCATCTGTTGTCCTCCTGATTTGTCTTCAGCCGACCGCGCCGACCTGTCAGTCGTTGACCGCCTGCAGGTGGCGGGCCGGTTCCGGTTCTGGTGCGGCTTCGGTGGCGGGTTCTGCCGCAGTTTTGTCGATCCGAACGGTTTCGGGCCGCTGATCGGGATCGTCGCTTTTCTGTCCGGCCAGTTCTTTCGACCTCTGGCCAAGGAACTGCACCAAGTGGTTGCGGATGGCGTAGTAGTTGGGATGTTCGACGATCTCGGTACGGCTGCGCGGACGCGGGATGGTGATCTCCACCGACTCCGCCACACGGGCAAAAGGACCGTTAGTCATGAGCAGGATGCGGTCAGCCAGCAGGATCGCCTCGTCGATGTCATGGGTGATCATGAATACCGTCTGCTCGGTCCCGCCCCAGATCTTCAGGAGTTCGTCCTGAATGGTGCCCCGGGTCAGCGCATCCAGCGCGCCAAAGGGTTCATCCAGCAGCAACAGCTTGGGATGGTTGGCAAAGGCCCGCGCGATGGAGACCCGCTGACGCATGCCGCCCGAAAGCTGGCTCGGCTTGCGCTGAACCACATCGCCTTCAAGCCCGACCATGGCCAGATATTCCCGGGCGTGTTCTTCGACCTTGGCCTTGGACCAGTCGGGATAGCGCGCCTTCACACCAAAGGTGACGTTCTTCAGGGTCGAAAGCCAGGGCAGCAGCGAGTAGTTCTGGAACACCACCCCGCGGTCCAGCGACGGGCCGGAGACCTCGGTGCCATCCATCTTGACCACGCCCGAAGTCGGCTCGGCCAGCCCGGCAAGGATGTTCATGATCGTCGACTTGCCGCAGCCAGAGTGGCCAAGGATGCAGACGAACTCTCCCTTTTCGATGCCAAAGGTGGCGTTTTCGAAAACGGTCAGGGTGCCCCCCTGACCGTCGGGGAATTTCTGCGTCAGACGCTCGATACTGAGAAAGGGTTTAGGCATTGGAATGCTCCTATTCGGCGTAGGCGACGGCGCGCTGCAGGACACCAAAGGCGGCATCCAGCATCATGCCAACAACGCCAATCATGAGGATCGAGAAGATGACGGAGGTCAGGTCGAGGTTGTTCCACTCGTTCCAGACGTAGTAGCCAATGCCGGTCCCCCCCACGAGCATCTCTGCCGCAACGATCACCAGCCAGGCGATGCCGATGGAGATCCGCATACCGGTGATGATGGTCGGCGCCGCCGCAGGCAGGATCACTGTAAAGGCGGTGCGCAAAGCGCCGAGTTCATGCGTGCGGGCCACGTTGACCCAGTCCTCGCGCACCCCGGCAACGCCAAAGGCGGTGTTGAGCAGCATCGGCCAGATCGAACAGATGAAGATCACGAAGATCGCCGAGGCCTCGCTGTCCTGAATGATGAACAGCGCAAGCGGCATCCAGGCCAGCGGCGAAATCGGGCGCAGCACCTGAATGAAGGGGTTGAAGGCCTTATAGGCGACCTGGCTCATCCCGATGAGGAAACCCAGCGGGATCGCGATCAGCGCCGCCATCAGATAGCCGGTCAGCACCCGGTAGATGGAATAGCCGATCTGGATGCCGATACCCTTGTCGTTGGGGCCTGCATCATAAAAGGGGTTCGATAGCTGTTCCCAGGCCTTGGCGATCACCTGGCTTGGCGGGGGCACCCCCGCCTTGGGGGCACCGCCGCCGGTCAGGCGCTCGTATTCCGTCAGCTCGGACGCGGCCTTCTGGGCGGGAATGGCGGCCTCCCAGATCAGGAGGCCCACCACCAGCATCACCACGGACAGGATCACCGCGCGCTGATTGACTGAAAGGTTATCCAGCATGGATCAACCCTTTCCGATCGCAAAGCTGGACACGTATTCTTCGGGCTTGGCCGGATCGAAGGTCTTGCCCATGATGGTGTGCGATTTGTAGGTGACATCGGGCGCCTCGTAGCCGAGATCGTTCATCACCTTCTTGGCGTCGGCGGCCAGATAGACCTGCTCGGCCACCGTTTTGTAATCGACGTCGCCTTCGATATAGCCCCAGCGTTTCATCTGGGTCAGGATCCAGACCCCCATGGAATGCCAGGGGAAGGGGTCGAAATCGATCCGGTCGGGCACTTTTTTCACCTCGCCCAGACCGTCGGCATAGGTGCCGGTCAGCACCTGTTCGATCACCGGAACCGGCTGGTTCAGGTAGTTGGTCGGTGCGATGGCCTCGGAGATTTCCTTGCGGTTTTCCGGGTTTGACGCGTATTGCGTGGCGTCGATGATCGATTTCAGCAGGGCGCCGTATGTGTTCGGCAATTCGGTCGCAAAGGACAACGGCGCGGCAAAGGCACAGCAGGGGTGACCTTCCCAGATGTCCTTGGTCAGCATGTGGATATAACCGATGCCTTCCCAGACGGCGCGCTGGTTGAACGGGTCTGGCGACAGGTAGCCATCAAGATTGCCGGCACGCAGGTTGGCGACCATCTCCGGCGGCGGCACCACGCGGATCTGGATATCCACATCCGGGTCCAGCCCGTGTTCGGCCACGTAATACCGCAGCAGGAAGTTGTGCATCGAATATTCAAACGGCACGCCGAAGGTGAAGCCTTTCCACTGTTTCGGGTCGCGCTTGTCCAGATGTTCGTTCGACAGGACGATAGCCTGGCCGTTGATATTCTCGACCGCGGGCATGATGTAGGGTTCGGCGATGGATCCGGCGCCCAGCGTCATTGCCAGCGGCATCGGTGTCAGCATGTGGCTGGCGTCATATTCCCCCGACAGCGACTTGTCGCGGGCCACGGCCCAGCCGGCCGTCTTGATGACCTGCGCATTGAGGCCATAGCGTTCGTAGAACCCCATCGGCTGCGCCATGATGATCGGGGTGGCGCAGGTGATCGGCACAAAGCCGATGTTGAGATCGGATTTCTCCGGCGGGCCCAACTCGTCAAGGATCGCCGCCTTGGCCTGTTCCATCGGAAAGACCGAGGCCAGCGCCGCAGCCACAGTGCTGCCGCCCAGCATGCCCATGAAAGAGCGGCGACCGATGTCATTGTGCCCAAAGACCGAGCGCACGATGGCGCTTTCGACGGCGCGTTCCATCATGTCGTCAGAGGACATATGCTGTGGCTCGGTGTGGCCCTTGTCATGGCCGTGTCCGGACAGGCATCCATCGCAACCGCAATCGGCGCCGTGTCGCAGATCGGTCTTATCCGAGAACGGATTTCCAAGGCTCTTTGTCGTCATGGGTGTCCCCTTTCAGTCAATGTTTCGTAAACTTTGACAGCCGCCACGGGACAAAAAAAGCAGCCGCCCAACATTTGTGCAGCAGACAAAAACACATTATTTCAGTGCGTTATGCTAATTTTCGGACACCCATATTTACGATATATCGTAAATTACGAAATTTCGTTTAAACCTGACGAGGACGAGGTTTAACCTTTTCCCATGTCACTCGATCTTCTCAACGCCGATTCCCTTTTGCAGTCGATTCCCGAGGCCATGCTTGTCCTCGACACCACGGAAGACCGGGTGGTTGACTGGAACCAATCCGCTGCCCGGCTCCTTGGAAACGGGCACGACGGCAGCGCGCCCCTGCCCTTCTCACACTATCTAGGCAAGGACATGCCCCGGTTTGTGGTGTTCCTCGAGGAGGTGGACCATCGCGGCGCAAGCTGGACCCGCGACGTTACTCTGCGGGCCGGGGACGGCAGCGCGCTGAACTGCGAACTCCGGGCGCAGCCGGTACCGGGACAGGACGGTTGGATCATCCTGGCGCTGACCGATCTGCGTGCCCTTGATCAGCGCGCCGAAACTGCTGCGCTGGCGGAAACCTTTCGTGCCGGCCTTGTGAACTGGAAACGCACCGAAGGTTTCTTTGCCGAGCTGGAACGCCAGAACCAGCTGATCCTCAACGCCGCTGGCGAAGGCATCTACGGGGTCAACGCCGAGGGCAAGACCACATTCGTCAACCGCGCGGCGCGCGAAATGCTGGGCTGGACCTCTGAGGATCTGCTGGGCAAGGACATCCATTCGATGATCCACCATCATCACCTCAACGGCGAACACTACCCGTCACAGCAATGCCCGATCTACCGCTCCTTCCGGTTCGAACAGGTCCACCGGATCGAGGACGAGGTTTTCTGGCGCAAGGATGGCAAGCCGATCCGGGTCGAATATGTCTCGACCCCGATCTACGATCAGAAGGTGCTGGTCGGGGCGGTGGTGATCTTCCGCGACATCACCGAACGCAAGGAAAGCGAACGCAAGCTGCGCGAGGCGATGGAGGAGGTCGCGGCCCTACGTGACCGGCTGGAACAGGAAAACGCCTATCTGCAGGAGGCAATCACATCAGAGCGCGCCCATCACGACATCATCGGATCCTCGCCCGCCATCCGGCAGATCGTGGCCCGCATCGATCTGGTGGCCAAGACGACAGCGACTGTCCTTATCAGCGGCGAAACCGGCACCGGGAAATCACTGGTCGCCACCGAAATTCACAAGACCAGCCCTCGCGCCCGGCGCCCGCTGATCCATTTCAAATGCAGCTCCGTCGCCCCCGAGGAGGTCGAGGCCGAACTTTTCGGCCAGATGCGCGGCGCCCCGAATGGCGCCATGCGCGACAAGCCCGGCAAACTGGAACTGGCCCACGGCGGCACCCTGTTCATCGACGATGTCGAGGAACTGCCGGTCGAAATTCAGGGCAAGCTGCTACACGCCCTGCAAAGCGGATCCGTCACCCGGCTGGGCGATACCCGGGAAAAGCCGCTCGATATCCGGGTGATCGCGGCGACCTCGCTGGCTGAGGAGACAGTGCGCCGCACCGGGCGCATCCGCGAGGATCTGTTTCTGTTCCTCAACGTCTTTCCCATCAACTGCCTGCCACTGCGCGACCGCCGCGAAGACATTCCGCTGCTGGCCGCACACCTGCTGAAGATCGCCTGCCGCAGGCTGAACCGGCCGGTGCCGGTGATCACCGAACGGGTGATGCAGCAGATGCAGGCCTATGACTGGCCCGGCAACGTACGCGAATTGCACAATGCGATGGAGCGCGCTGCCATCGTCTCGCAGGATCGCAAGCTGGTCATCGAACTCTCCGGCACGACCCAAGACGCCCCGGTGCCCGGCACCAGGTTCCATACCGAGGCCAGAATGCAGGAGATGATCCGGGACAATATCATCGCCGCCCTGCGCGAAGCGGGTGGGCGCGTCTCCGGCCCGACCGGCGCCGCCGCCCTCTTGCAGATGAAGCCGACCACGCTTTATTCGCGGATCAAGGCCTTTGACATCTCGCCACTGGACTGGGCCTGAAGTCAGACAGCAGTCACGGCCTTTGGAACCTTGGCGGTCTGGCCCGCCGCCGTTTGCGATTGCACTGTGGGCACCCCGCCCTCTGGCCAGGTGACCAGCAGGATCGCGCAGCCGGTGATGTGGCAGGCCGCGATGACATCCGCCAAAGAGCCCACCGTGGCAGCAAAATGCCGCTCCCCGGGTTTGGAGACCTCCACCGCGATATCAACGGGGCTGTCCGCAGGCAGGCCTTTCTGCATCAACTGATCCGCGAGCCGCCGCGCCTGACGAACCGACATGTAAAAGGCCGTCGTCGTGCCCGGTTCCGACAGGCGGGTGCAATCGGGAAAAGGATCGCTGGCACAGCCGGTGCCCGTAGTCAGCACCAGCGCATTGGCAACACCGCGACTGGTCAGGCTGCGCCCCAGCGCCGCCCCAGCGGCTGAGGCTGCAGTGATGCCAGGCACCAGCTCAACCGGGATGCCCGCCTCATCCGCCGCCTCCATCTCTTCGCTGGCGCGGCCAAAGATGCCGGGATCGCCGGATTTCAGCCGCACAACGCGGCGTCCTTTCAGAGCTTCGGTTACGATCACGCGGTTGATCTTCTCCTGCGGCCAGCTGTGCGCCCCGACATGTTTTCCGACAAAAACCATTTCAGTACCGGGCCGGGTAAGCTCCAGCACTTCGGGATCGACCAGCCGGTCGTAGAAAATCACGTCGGCCTGCTGCAGGCGTTTGACGGCGCGCAGGGTCAAAAGGTCCGCCGCCCCCGGCCCTGCCCCGACCAAGGCTATATGACCTTTTGCCTGCCGTTCCTTCGGCGTGGAAGGGGCGCTAAGCTGGGGTGTCATCCGGTCCAGCGTGCGGCCCACCCGCGCCAGGATGAGGGAGGCAGGCCCTGAAGCGAGAGCAAGTGTTTGCGCCGGGCCAAACAGGGGGATGTGAAACAGCCGTTGTAGCAATGTCATGGGATGTCCTTTCAGGCTGTCAGGGGAAGGGCCGTCGGCACAGGGCTGCCGTCGGGAAAATGCAAAGGGCTCTCCGCAGAGCCCATCGTGTCCATCGCCAGCCGCGCGGTGCCAAGGATGACTTCACTCTCAAATCGCGGCAGGGCGGCAGGGCTGAGCGCCACCTTCAGCGAATTGATATGGCCTGCGCTGTCCGCCAGGCGCCGGGTTTCCTGTAGGCGCGGTGCCTCGGTGTCCTGCCAAAGCGCGCCATCCCGCAATCCGAAGGTTTCAATCGCCTTGGCCGGGTGACGTTCGAATTCGCCGCCGCCCCCCTTGATCACGGTCAGGGACTGCCAGCCAAGGCGCTGGGCGGCATCGGCCTGCAACAATCGATAGGAGGGGTGAAAGACGCCTTGAACACTGGCAGCCGCACCAGCGGGGTTCAGCATCCGGCACACCGTGTTGACGCAAGAGCGCAGGCCAAGCACCGCACGCAGGGACAAGAGCTGCATCAGCGGCGGGCAAAGATCTTCCAGCGGCATGTAGACGATATTCCCCGCGGTCAGCGCGGCTTCGGCCTCGGTGGGGGTATGGGCAATCGGGATGGCAAGGGTTTCAAGACCGTTTCGCACGGTGGGATCGGATCCGTTCCAGCCATGCAGCATCACCCGCTTGCCGCTTTGGGCCACCATCAGCGCCGAGACAAGGAACCAGGGCAGCCCACGCGTGCGCCCTGCCGCATAGGACGGCCAGTCGAGGTCAACCTGCGGCAGCGCCGGGGCCTGTTCTTGTGCGGCAGCCGCGAAACCGGCGATCTCTTCCGCCGTTTCGCCCTTCATGCGCAAGAGCATCAACAGCGCGCCAATGGCCTCGGGCGCGGCGTCCTTGCCCAGCATCAGGGTCATGGCATCCCGCGCTTCGTCTTGGGTCAAAGAGCGGGAGCGTCCAGAGCCACGGCCCAGGGTGCGCACATGATCGGCCAGGCTCATTCCGCAGCCTCCCGCTGATGGGTGCTGGCCAGGATTGCGGCCAGTTCCGGGCGGCAGGAGCCGCAGTTGGTCCCCGCCTCCAGTGCGACACCGATCGCTTCCACCGTCATCAGGTGCTGGGTTTCGATGGCGCTGATGATGGTGTTGATCCCAATCCCGAAGCAGGAGCAGATCACCGGACCGGGATCCGGCACATCCGCCGGGGGGCGCCCGGTCAGAACCTCTATGCCTGCCGCATCCGGGAGCGTGGCAAGATAGTCCCGCACCACCGCCACCGGTTCCCGGTCCACAAACAGCGCCGCAAGCAGGCGGCCCTTGTCGAACAGGGCGATCCGGGCTGTTCCCCGTGCGGGGTCCAGAATGGTGGCCGCTTCGGCGTCGGGCAGGTCGAACAGGCGGCGGGCTTCCTCTTCCCAATCAGGCGCAGGCGCGTATCCGGCCATCTCGGCGCGATAGCCGCCACGCGTGGGGGCCAGCGCCCAATAGTCGGCGTTTGGCGCCATGGGCCGGGTCGAGACCGCGAAACCATACCAAGCGGCCTCCATCTTCTGGACGGCAACGACGCTGGCCTTGCTTTCGGGCTGACCCGACACAGGGTCGGTTTCGGCAGCGACCAGATCGTCGATCCTGCCAGAGGGTGCGGTTTCTCCGGTCCAGTGGATCGGGGCAAAGACCTGCCCGGGCTGCACCGCATCGCCGATCCGGGCACGCAGGATGGCGCTTCCATTGGGGCTGCGCACCTCCACAAGATCGGCGGGGGTGATACCCAATGTGGCGGCGTCATTGGGGTGCAGGTCGAGGAAGGGTTCGGGCATATGCGCGCCAAGGCGTGGCGACAGCCCCGTGCGCGTCATCGTGTGCCATTGGTCGCGAAGCCGCCCGGTGTTCAGCCGGAAGGGGTACTTTGGCCCCGTCCTGGCTGCGGGCGGGCGATAGCGCAGCGGCAGCAGCCGGGCCTTTTTGTCGCCATGGTAGAAATTGCCATCGGCAAAGAACCGGCCACCGCTGCGATCTGAAATGACGGGCCAGCGGGTGGGGGCAAGGGTGTCATAGGTCGATGCCTCCAACCCGGAGAGGCCGGAGATGTCGAAATCACGTCCGAACTGACCCGCGACCCCGGAGAGGGCGGCATATTCACGGAAGATCTCAACCGGGCTTTCATAGTCAAAGGCCGCGTGCCAGCCCATGCGTTTGCCCACTTCGCAGAGGATCTGCCAATCGGGGCGGGCCGCTGCGGGGGCGGGCAGGGCTGCGCGCTGGCGGCTGATGGTGCGGTCTGAATTGGTGACGGTCCCGTCCTTCTCCCCCCAGGCGCTGGCGGGCAGCAGTACCCGTGCCAGACGTGCGGTGTCACTGTGTTCGGTGATGTCGCTGACCACGGTGAAAGGGCAGGCCTTGATCGCCGCGCGCACGGCGGCGGAGTCGGGCATCGACACGGCGGGGTTGGTGTGAATGACCCACAGCGCCTTGATCCGCCCATCGGCAACGGCGCGGAACATGTCCACCGCTTTCAGCCCCGGTGCCTCGGGCATCTGCGGGGCCTGCCAGAAATCGCGCACCGCCTGACGGTGATCGGGGTTTTCCAGATCGAGATGACAGGCCAGCATATTCGCCAGCCCGCCGACCTCGCGCCCGCCCATGGCATTGGGCTGGCCGGTCACCGACAGGGGCCCCATGCCGGGCCTGCCGATACGCCCGGTGGCAAGGTGGCAGTTCAGAATGGCGTTGACCTTGTCGCTACCGCTGGTCGATTGGTTGACGCCCTGGCTGTAGATGGTGACGGTCTTTTCGGTGCCGATCCACATGTCGCAGAAGGCGCGGACCTCTTCCTCCGACAGGCCGGTCGGGGACAGGGTGTCTGCGCGGGCGGCCTCCAGTGCCGCCTCCAGCCCGCTGGTATGCTGCTGGTAGTCGGCGTCGATGGCACCGCGCGCGCTGATCTGGGTCAGAAGGTGATTGAACAGGGCCACGTCCGACCCCGGCTGCAAGGCCAGATGCAGATCGGCGCCGTCGCAGCTGGCCGTACGGCGCGGGTCGATGACAACGATCCTGGTGCCGCGTGATTTGCGGGCCGCAAGAAGGCGCTGGTAGAGCACCGGATGGCACCAGGCGAGGTTTGACCCCACCAGCACCACCAGATCGGCCTCGTCCAGATCCTCGTAGGTGCCGGGCACGGTATCACTGCCAAAGGCGCGCTTGTGCCCCGCCACGCTGGAGGCCATGCAGAGCCGCGAATTGGTGTCGATATTGGCCGAGCCGATGAAGCCTTTCATCAGCTTGTTGGCGACGTAGTAGTCTTCGGTCAGCAGCTGGCCCGAAACATAAAAGGCGACGCTGTCCGGCCCATGATCGCGGATCGTCTTGGAAAACAGATCCGCAACCAGATCGAGCGCCGTGTCCCAATCGCTATTCTGACCGTCTATCTTTGGAGCAAGCAAACGATGCTCCAGCCCTAGAGTTTCACCCAAGGCTGAGCCTTTTGAACAGAGCCGCCCGAAGTTGGCCGGGTGGTCGGGATCGCCGCGCACGGAAAGCGCGCCGTTCTTGTCCTTAGACAACAGAACCCCGCAGCCCACCCCGCAATAGGGGCAGGTGGAGCGGATCCCGCCGGGCGCGCTCATGCCGCGCTCCGCCGGGCAAGGGCACTGGCATCGATCAGAATGCGCGCCCCTTCTAGACGCAAGGGGTAGGTCTCGATCCGCCCGTCATCAGCACCCTGCGCCTCTCCGGTATTGAGATCAAAGACCCAGTTGTGCAACGGGCAGGTCACCGATTGCCCGTGCACGATGCCTTCGGACAGCGGGCCGCCCTTGTGCGGGCAGCTGTTGGAGGCGGCAAAAACCTCTGCCTCGGCGGTGCGAAAAACCGCGATACAGCCCATCGGGGTTTTCAAAAGCCGCGCCCCGCGCAGGGGCACCTCGTCAATATGTCCGATATCGATCCAGCTCATTCCGCGGCCTCCAGCGTGAGATCGGCAAGGGGGGCATAAGCGGCGGATTTCTCCTCCACTTCCTTGGCCCAAGGGTCCTTGCGGTAGATGGTTTGCGACAATTCAAACGCGTCGATCAGGCGCTGGCGTTCTTCCAGATCGTCCACGACGCGGGCCTTCACCCAATCAAGGCCGACCTTGGCGACCCATTTGTAGGGCCGGTCGAGGTATTTGGCGTTCTCGCGGTAAAGCTGCATGAAGGCGGTGGCGAGGTCGAGCGCCTCTTCCTCGGTTGCCACATCGGCCAGCCGTTCGGTTTCCTTCACATCCATGCCAGCCGCGCCTGCGACACCGATCTGGAAACCGCTGTCAACGCAGACAACGCCGATGTCCTTGCAGGTGGCCTCGGCGCAGTTGCGCGGACAGCCCGAGACGGCCAGCTTCACCTTGTGCGGAGACCATGAGCCCCACAGGCGTTTTTCCAGCTTGATGCCAAGGCCGGTGCTGTCCTGGGTGCCAAAGCGGCAATGATCCTTGCCGACGCAGGTCTTCACCGTGCGCAACCCCTTGGCATAGGCGTGCCCCGAGACCATGCCCGCCTTGTTGAGATCGGCCCAGATATGCGGCAGATCCTCACCCTTGACGCCAAGGAGGTCGATCCGCTGGCCGCCGGTCACATGCACGGTGGGCACGTTGTATTTCTCGGCTGCATCGGCGATGGCGCGCAGCTCGGCCGGGGTAGTCATCCCCCCCCACATGCGCGGCACCACGGAAAAGGTGCCGTCCTTCTGGATATTGGCGTGCTTGCGTTCGTTGACGAAACGGCTTTGCGGATCGTCCTGATATTCCACCGGCCAGTCGGCAAGAAGGTAGAAGTTCACCGCCGGGCGGCAGACATGGCAGCCATTGGGGGTTTTCCAGCCCAGCTCCTGCCAGACCGCAGCCTGAGATTTCAGCTCTTGTGATTTGATCAGGCGGCGCACGTCTTCGTGCGTCAGGTCACAGCAGCCGCAGATCGGCTGCGCCGTGGGCGCGGCATAGTCGTCCCCAAGGGTGACGGCCAGCACCTGTTCCACCAGTCCCGTGCAGGTCCCACAGGAGGCAGACGCCTTGGTGCAGGCGCGCAACGCGCCCAGATCGGTGGCTCCATCGTGGATCGCCGAGACGATATCGCCCTTGCATACGCCGTTGCAGCCGCAGATTTCCGCATCATCCGGCAAGGCTGCAACGGCTGACAAAGGGTCCGCAGAGGCGCCCCCCTGATAGGCTGGGCCAAAGATCAGCGTATCGCGCATCTCGGCGATATCGCTGCCGTCCTTGATCTGACTGTAGAACCAGGCGCCATCGGCGGTATCGCCGTACATCACAGCGCCGATCAGTCGATTGTCTTCCAGCACCAGCCGTTTATAGACGCCGCGCGCGGGATCGCGGAAAACGATATCTTCGCGCCCTTCGCCATCGGCAAAATCCCCGGCGCTGAACAGATCGCAGCCGGTCACTTTCAGCTTGGTCGAGACCTCCTTGTTCACGAAACGCGCCTCTTGTCCCAAAAGGGTCTGCGCCAGCACCTTGGCCTGATCGTATAGTGGCGCCACAAGACCAAAGAGCGCACCATCGTGTTCAACGCATTCACCAAGGGCAAGGATGTCGGGATCCGAGGTCACCATGTGGTCGTCCACCACGACGCCCCGGTTGCAGGAAAGGCCCGTTGCCTCTGCCAGCGCCATGTTTGGGCGGATGCCCACCGCCATCACCAACAGATCGCAGGGCAGTTCGGTGCCATCCTCCAGCCGTAGGGCTTTCACATGGCCGGTGCCGTCATCCAGGATTTCCTTGGAGTTCGCCTGGCAAAGGACCTTGATCCCTTTTTCAACCAGCGATTTCCGCAAGAGATACCCTGCTGCCTCATCCAGCTGACGCTCCATCAGGTGACCCATGATATGGACGACGGTGACATCGACGCCGCGCGCGGCCATGCCTGCTGCCGCCTCCAGCCCCAACAGGCCGCCACCGATCACGACGGCCTTTGTGCCAGGGGTGTCGCCAAGAGCCATCATCGCCTCGGTGTCTTCCAGATCGCGATAGGGGATCACGCCCGTCAGATCATGTCCCGGCAGGGGGATCATGAAGGGGTTCGACCCGGTGGCGATGACCAGCTTGTCGTAAGCGACATCGCCCTTTTCACCGCGCACGACTTTCTGCGCAGGATCGATGGCGAGGACCTTTTCACCAAACCGGCAGGTGATGCCATTCTCGGCGTACCAGTCTTCGTCATGGGTGACGATCTCGGCGTAGGTCTTTTCGCCTGACAGCACCGGCGACAGCATCAGCCGGTTGTAGTTGCCGCGCGGCTCCGCATTAAAGAGGGTGATCTCATAGGCCTCTGGGTCCGCGTTCAGCAGATGCTCCAGCATCCGTCCCGAGGCCATGCCTGCCCCAATTATCACGAGTTTCTGCTTCATGGTCCTCACTCCGCAGCTACGGCTTTGAGCGCCGGTTTTTTCGGTTTCGCGCCATGCTCGTATTCTTCCAGGAAATCGAGCACCTCTTGCCGGTAGGTGTAGTAATCCGGGTGTTCGAGCAGCGCCTTGCGGGTGCGTGGGCGCGGCAGGTCGACCTCGGTGATCTTGCCGATGGTGGCCTGCGGGCCGTTGGTCATCATCACCACGCGGTCAGCCAGAAGGATCGCCTCGTCCACATCGTGGGTGACGCAGATGGCAGTGACCTTGGTGCGGGACCAGACCTCCATCAACACCTCTTGCAGTTCCCAGCGGGTCAGGCTGTCGAGCATCCCGAAGGGCTCATCCAGCAGCAGCAATTTCGGCGACAGGGCAAAGGCGCGGGCGATGCCCACCCGTTGCTGCATCCCGTTGGACATGTCGCTAGCCGGGCGGTCCATCGCATCGGCAAGGCCGACACGCTCCAGATAGTATTCCACCACGTCCTGGCGTTCGGCGCGGCTGGCTTTGGGGTAGACCTTGTCCACCCCGATGGCGCAGTTTTCCCGCGCGGTCAGCCAGGGAAACAGGTTTGGCGACTGGAACACCACGGCCCGTTCGGGATCGGCGCCCTCCACGTGGCGGCGGTCCAGCTTGATCGCGCCCTTGGAAATCGGGTTCAGACCTGCTGCCATGGTCAGGACAGTAGACTTGCCACAGCCCGAATGGCCGATCAGCGAGATGAACTCGCCCTTGTTGATCTTGAGGTTGAAATCCTCGACCACGGTGAGCGGCCCCTTGGGCGTGGGGTAGATCTTGTGCAGTTGCGAGAAGTCGAGGAAGCGTTCCTCGGTCGCGCTTTCCTGCGCCTTGGCCACTGCGGACGGCAGGCCATGGATCGGGGTCACATCCGGCAACAGGCGGGTGCCTTCGACCTTGGATTCGATGCCAACCTCCATCAGGTAGGAGGTGACCTGGCTGCGCAGGGTCTTGAACCCCTCATGGTGGTTCATCTCGACCCGGTCGCGCGGGCGGGGGATGGTGACGCGGAATTCCTCGCCCAGGGTGCCATCGGGATTGAGCGCAATGATGCGGTCGGCCAGAAGGATCGCCTCATCCACGTCATTGGTGATCAGGACGCAGGTCTTCTTGTCCGCCTCCCAGATCGCCTCGATCTCATCCGCGAGGTTGGCGCGGGTCAGCGCATCAAGCGCGGAGAGCGGCTCATCCAGAAGCAAAACCTCGGGCGACATGGCCAGGGCGCGGGCAACGTTGACCCGCTGGCGCATGCCCCCCGACAGTTCCGCCGGGCGGCGGCTGGCGGCATGGGACAGGCCAACCATCTGGATGTAATGGGCGACCTTCGCGTCCTTTTCCGCCTTTGTCATCTTGGGGAACACGGTGTCGACGGCAAGGCGCACGTTGCCTGCCACGGTCAGCCAGGGCATCAGCGAATAGCTTTGAAAGATCACGCCGCGCTCCGGGCCGGGGCCGTCGATCTTCTGGCCGCGAAAGCTGACGGTGCCTTTGGTCGGGCTGTCGAGCCCCGCCATCAGGTTGATCAGCGTCGTCTTGCCAGTGCCGGAAAAGCCAAGCAGCACGAGGAATTCGCCCTCTTCGACCTCAAGGTTGATGTTCTTCAGCACATGGGTTTCGCTGGTGCCGGTGCCAAAGCTTTTGGAGACGTTGTCGAATGTCAAAATAGCCATGGCGATCACCGGTTGTTCGTGAAGGTGAACAGGGACTGCAGCGCAAACATCACCCGGTCCAAGAGGAAGCCGATGATGCCGATGGTGAAGACCGCAACCATGATCTTCGCGAGCGAGCTGGAGGAGCCGTTCTGGAATTCATCCCAGACGAATTTGCCAAGACCGGGGTTCTGCGCCAGCATTTCGGCGGCGATCAGCACCATCCAGCCCACGCCGAGGCTCAGGCGCAGCCCGGTAAAGATCAGCGGCAGCGCCGAGGGCAGAACCAGTCGCGTGATCTTGGTCCATGTGTTCATCTTGAGGACCTTGGAGACATTGACCAGATCCTTGTCGATCGAGGCGACGCCCAGCGCGGTGTTGATCAGCGTCGGCCAGAGCGAACACAGCGTCACGGTGATGGCCGAGATCAGGAAGCTCTTGGAGAACAGCCCATCATTGGTCGCATAGACCGCCGAGACGATCATGGTGACGATGGGCAGCCAGGCCAGCGGCGAGACCGGTTTGAAGATCTGCACCAGCGGGTTGATGGCGGCATTGGCTGTGGGCGACAGCCCCGCCGCGATGCCCAGCGGCACCGCAACGGCGGTGGCGATCAGAAAGCCAAAGAACACCGTGCGGATCGAGGTCCAGATCTGCTGGTAATAGCTCGGCGCGCCGGTATAGGCGACGGTCTTGACCTCATCGGCGCGGCCCGCGGCGATCAGTTTCTCGTTGCGCTTGGCCAGCATGGCCTCGAATTTTTCGCGTTTGGCGGCCTTGGCCTCTGCATCTTCATGCAGGTTCACCACCTCGGCCCAGACCTGTGCGGGGCCGGGCACCGCGCCAAGCGAGGTCTGCACCTTCGGCGCCAATGTGCCCCAAAGCAGCAGGAAGGCGGCGATGGCGATCAGCGGCACCGCAAGAAGGCGCCAGATTTCCTTGACCTGCGCCTGCGGGTTGTCGCCTGCAACGGCTTTCAGGATCGGTGTCATCCAGGCAAGGCCCAGAACCTGGAACCATTTGTCGGCGGTGTTGATCTTGGTGAACAGCCTTGCGCGCCGGGCTTCGCGCTCCTCGGCAGCGGCAAAATCGGGATCGGTCGTGGTCATCGGAAGAGCCTTTCGGAACCGGAGGTACAACGGAGAGAGGGGGGATGGAGCGCGCCGGTTCAGGCGCGCTCCGGGTCAGGATAGGTCAGCCTTCGACACCGGCGCCCACGACAACCTGCTCACCCTTCAGGCCGATCGGCAGGCTTTCGAGGTAGGCGTTGGGGGTGCGGCCATCAAAGGCGATGCCGTCGATGATATCCTCGGCCGGGGTCGGAGCCTTGTAGCCATCGCTGTCCCAGGGGAAGTCGGCGCTGTCGGCAAGGCCTTCGTCGACCAGCATCTTGGCCGCGTCCAGGTAGATGTCCGGGCGGTAGACCGATTTGGCGACCTCGTCATACCAGCTGTCGGATTTCGCCTCGGCGATCTGACCCCAGCGGCGCATCTGGGTCAGGTACCAGACCGCATCGGAATAGAAGGGGTAGGTGGCGTTGTAGCGGAAGAAGACGTTGAAATCCGGCACTTCGCGCTTGTCACCCTTTTCATACTCAAAGGTGCCGGTCATCGAGTTGGCAATGACGTCGTAGTCGGCGCCGACGTATTCCGGGCGGCTCAGGATCTCGACCGCTTCGGGACGGTTGGCGTTGTCGTTCTCATCCAGCCAGATGGCGGCGCGGATCAGGGCCTTGGTCACGGCGCGGGTGGTGTTGGGGTATTCTTCGGCAAACTCGGCGGTGATGCCAAAGACCTTTTCCGGGTTGTTCTTCCACAGCTCGTAATCGGTGACCACCGGAACGCCGATACCCTTGAACACAGCCTGCTGGTTCCAGGGTTCGCCCACGCAGTAGCCGTTGATGGTGCCCGCTTCCAGCGTGGCAGGCATCTGCGGCGGCGGGGTCACGGACAGGAAGACATCGGCGCCGATCTGGCCGGTCACGTTTTCCGGGCTGTAATAGCCGGGATGCAAACCGCCGGCGGCCAGCCAGTAACGCAGTTCGTAGTTATGCGTGGAGACCGGGAAGACCATGCCCATGTTGAAGGGCTTGCCTTCGGATTTATACTGTTCGACCACCGGCGCCAGCGCCTCGGCAGAAATGGGATGCTGCGGGCGACCGTCATCCATGGTGGGGATATTCGGCTTCATCATGTCCCAGACTTCGTTGGAGACGGTGATGCCGTTGCCGTTCAGATCCATCGAGAAGGGCGTGATGATATGTGCCTCGGTGCCAAAGCCGATGGTCGCGGCCAGCGGCTGTCCAGCCAACATATGTGCGCCGTCCAGCTGCCCGCCGATGACGCCATCCAAAAGAACCTTCCAGTTGGCCTGCGCTTCCAGCGTGACGAACAGGCCTTCGTCGAGGAAATAACCCTGTTCATAGGCCACGGCGAGGGGCGCCATGTCGGTCAACTTGATAAAGCCGAAGGTCAGCTCGTCTTTTTCAAGTTCCAGCGCTTCGGCAAAGGCCGGGCTGGCCAGAGCGGTGGAGGCCACGAGGCCAAGCATCAGTTTTCTCATCTTCTTCCCTTTCGGTATGGCCCGGTCGGAGGAGGATGGAACCGGGCAAACGCAAAACAGGCCGCTACGCTACGCGCCGATGGTTTCGGCGGTGCGAGAGCGGCCTTGCTCAGAATATCCCTGTCAGTGGGAGAATTTCGGATCGGTCCACCCCGTTGTGAACCGATGTCCTCATCTTGCGGCAGCGCAGCATGATCGCGAAGAAAAAACGAAAATCTGATCGGGATTTTCCCAACCCGAACGGCCTGGGCGGGATTTCTGCCCAATAAGTGATCAATCCAGGGCCTCTGGGTCAAAAATCCGACCATCAAAGAACGCATCTGGCATCAGGCACAATTCGCCCCGCGTCGAGGCCACCGCCGTTTTGTGTCGAATCGCACCTTCCAGTTTTTCGGAGGCCCCCGGCATATCCACTCCGGCTTCGCTCAGTAGGCTGCGGTGCAGATCCGCGCGGAAAACCCGGGCGACCTCATCAAGGGAGGGCGAAGCTGCGGCCTCATGGGATTGTTGCAGACGATGGGCGATCCATTTCGCCTGACTGCGCCACGGAAAGGTGGCCGCGCCGTGGTGGAATTCGACAAAACTGTCGACCCGGCGCTGCTCGCCCCGATCCGAAACGGTGAACTGCCCCGATAGGGCTCGGTCGATCAGTTCCGGCGACACGTCCAGATAGTTCTTGCGCGACAGGATCTCTCCGGCGGTGCTGCGACTTTCGGGTTTGGCCAGCCAGCGCCCAGCCTGCCACAACGCGCGCATCATCCGCCCCAGAAGAGCCGGTTCGCTCTCGGCCCATTCGGTTTTGACGGCGAGTACCTTTTCCGGCGCAAAACCCCAGATCGCCTTGCCGGGCAGCAGCAGCGCCCCTGAGCCCTGATCCACCGCAACCGATCCCCAGGGTTCACCGACACAGAAGGCATCCACATCGCCATTGGCCAGCGCAGTCGCCATCAGCGGCGGCGGCACCGTACGGATTTCAATCCCCCCAGCCCCGAGGGCAGTGCCTTCACACCAGTAGCGCAGCAATTCCACATGCATCGAGAATGGAAACGGCACGCCAAAAACAACCGGGCCGGAGCGCACCTCGGCCAGCGCTGCGGCGGCCTTCATCGGATCGGCGAAATCAAAACCATAGCCAATGTCACGCAACCGCTCTTCCAGCGCACGGCCAACACCGATGACGTTTCCATTGACCGACAGGACCGACACCGCCGAAAGGTCCGTTTTCACACCGCCAAGCCCCATGGCCATCGCCACCGGGACCGGTGACAGCATATGAGCGGCCTCGACCCGGCCAAAGGCCAGCATATCCCGTACAGACGACCACGAGGGCGCGGCGATCAGATCAAGCGCAATCCCTTCGGACTCGGCAAATCCCATCTCCTGCGCGATGATCAGCGGCGCAGCATCGACTAGGGGCATATAGGCGACAGGCAGGTGGCTTCGCTTCATCCCAGAAGCCCCGAAGCCGTGACCAGCGCCTCTGCCACATCCGGCACCCGTCGTCCCTGATCCATCGCCGTCTTGCGCAGCAGCGCATAGGCGGCGTCTTCATCAATGCCCTTTGCCTTCATGAGCAGCCCCTTGGCCCGGTCAATGACCTTGCGCTCTTCCAATGCCCGCCGGGTTTCGGCCAGTTCGTTGCGGATCTGGCGCACCATGCGAAAGCGAGCAATGGCGGTGTCCATAACGGGTTTGATCCGGTCCGGCGCCAGACCGTCCACCACATAGGCCGATACGCCCGCCTCGATCGCGGTCTGCGCCAACCCGCCGGCGGGGCCGGACACGAACATGGCCACCGGCCGCTCCAGAGGCCCGGAGGCCAGCGTCAGTTCCTCCAGCATGTCACGGGTCGGGTTGTCGATGTCGATCAGAACAATGTCGGGATCATGGGCCGCAATCTTGCGCGCCAGGGCACTGGAATTGCCGATCACGTAGACATCGCACTCGGCGGTATCCTTGATCGCATCGACAACGGCAATTGCACGATCACGATCTTCCTCGACAACAACAACTGTCAATCTGGCACTCATTATTCCCGCTAGGGCTAACCCTGCTGGCTCCGCAAGCAGCCGCAGCGCCGCAGGCCAGCGTCAGAGCCGCAGCCGGACGTTGGCCACGGGTGAGTGCTCATTTTATCGGCGTTAGCGTCAAAAATTCAGCAGACGACAAACCTGTGCGGGGCGCATATTACCCCCGGCTATCCAGCCCTATCAGGGACCTACTCCCATGCGCCGCGCGCCAGGGTTTCAGGCCGTTTCAGACAGCGGATGATAGCAGGCAGCCCAGACCCCGTCCGATTGCTGCTCAAGCGGCGGCGGCGCCTGCCTGCATTCAGCGCTGGCGTAAGGACAACGGGCGCTGAAGGCGCAGCCCGGCGGCGGGTTCAGCGGATCGGGCAGTTCGGTCTCGCGTCCCTCCGGCGCCACCAGCGCACGCCCGACAACCGGGGCGCTATCCGCCAAGAGCTTGGTATAGGGGTGTTTCGGCTGGGCAAAGATCTGCTCCGCCGGGCCGACCTCGACCACCGCGCCGAAATAGAGCACGGCAACGCGGTCGCTAACTGCCTCGACCACAGCCAGATCGTGACTGATGAACAGATAGGTCAGCCCGAACTTTTGCTTCAGATCAGCCAGCAGGTTCAAGACCTGCGCCTGCACCGAAACATCCAGCGCCGAGACCGGCTCATCCAGGATCAGGATCCGCGCATCCGCCGCCAGTGCGCGCGCGATACCGATCCGCTGCGCCTGCCCGCCAGAGAATTCATGCGGGTAGCGGTCAAGGAATTCCTCCCGCAGGTTCACCGCCGCAAAGATCTCCCGGATCCGCGCATCACGTTCCGCCGCAGACATGCCGTGCAGGTGCTTCAGCGGCGCTTCCATGATTTGCCGGATCGTCTTGCGCGGGTTCAGACTGCTGATTGGGTCCTGAAACACATACTGGATCTTGCGGCCAAACACCGCCGGATCGGCGGCGTCCAAGGGCGCACCGTTGATTTCGATCGTGCCGGTGGAGGGCGGCAGCAACCCCACCAGCATCCGCGCCAGGGTGGATTTCCCGCAGCCGGACTCACCGACGATCCCGAGTGTCTCGCCCTCTTCGACGGAGAGCGACAGGGGTTGCACCGCACGCACCAGCCCCTTTGCCGGGCCGAACAGACGCTTGCCCACAGGAAAGGTCTTGCTGAGGTCGGTCAGTTTCAGAGCCGTCGTCATGCGCGTGCCTCCTGCAGTGTGTCTTCGGGCGCGATGCAGCGCACCCGGTGGTCGGCGCCATGATCGGAAAGCAGGACATCCGCCGCGCGGCAGCCCTCTTGTGCCTTGTGGCATCGATCCGCGAAGGCGCAGCCCTGCGGCAGCCGATCAACCGCAGGCGGCAGCCCCGGGATCGCGGCCAGCTCGCGCCGCCCCTGCCCCAACTCGGGCACGCAGGCCATCAGCCGCGCCGTATAGGGATGCGCAGGAGCGTTGAGGATCGTTTCACTGGGACCTTCTTCGACGATCCGGCCCGCGTACATCACCGCGACCCGGTCGCAGATCTGCGCCACCACGCCGAAATCATGGGTGATAAAGATGATCGCCAGCCCGCGTTCGCGCCGCAGGTCATCGAGCAGAGACAGGATCTGCGCCTGCACCGTCACATCCAGCGCGGTGGTCGGCTCATCCGCGATGATCACCTCGGGATCGTTGGCCAGCGCCATGGCAATGCCAACCCGCTGCCGCATGCCACCCGACATCTCATGCGGGTAGCTGTCCACGCGCTGCTCGGCATTGGGAATGCGCACGGATTTCAGCAGCTCGATAGCATGGGCACGCGCCGCGGCCCGGTCCGTTGGGTGGTGCGCGCGAACCGCCTCGATCAGCTGATCGCCGACAGTGTAAAGGGGGTGCAGCGTCGCCAAAGGATCCTGAAAGATATAGGCGATGCGGCTGCCGCGCAGGCTGCGCAGGGTTTCATAGGGGGCTCCGATCAGATCCTCGCCCTTGTAGTGGACAGCGCCGCCAGTGATCACGCCGGGGGGCGAGGCCACCAGCCCCATCACGCTGAGCGCGGTAACCGATTTGCCCGAGCCGCTTTCGCCGATCACGCCCAGACATTCGCCGGGCTGAACCTTCAGATCCACGCCGCCCACGGCCTTGTAGACGCGGTCCTTGACCTGAAATTCGGTCTTGAGCCCGCGCAGCGCCAGCAGGGCATCGTCAGATGCCACCGGAACCGGGCCGCTTCGATCGACACGGGTGGTGGGCATCGGCCGCGACAGCGCGCCGGACTTCAACCTGGGATCCAGCGCATCACGCACCCCGTCGCCAAGGAGATTGATCGCCATGACGATCACCAGGATCATCGCCCCTGGCACAATCGAGGTATGCGGGTTCGAGATCAGCGCCGCACGCGCCTCGCCCAACATCGAGCCGAGGTCGGCCTGCGGCGGCTGTGAGCCAAGACCGAGGAAGCTGAGGCCGGCGGTTTCAAGGATCATCCAGCCGACCGTGGTGGACATGGCGATCACGATCACCGGGATCACGTTGGGCAGCACTTCGGTCAGGATGATCCGCCAGTCGGTCATGCCGGACAGGCGCGCCGCATCGACGAATTCCTTATGCGCGATGCCCACGGTGATGCCGCGGATGTTGCGCGCGAAAAAGGGGATATTGACAGCGGCGACGGCGATCAACGCATTCATCAGCCCCGGCCCCAGCGCCGCAACGATGGCCAGCGCCAGTAGGATATAGGGAAAGGCCATCAGCATATCGACGCCGCGCATGATGATATTGTCGGTGCGCCCGCCATAGAACCCCGCCACGATCCCGATCGCAGCGCCAAGGGTGGCGGCGATCACCGCGGCGGCAAATCCGACCGCCAGCGACAGGCGGGTGCCCCACATCAAACGGCTCAGAAGATCGCGGCCCAGATGATCGGTACCCAGCAAGGCGCCCTCGGACAGGGGCAGTTTGAACCGGTTTGCCGTATTGGTCACATCCGGATCAGCCAGCGGCAACAGCGGCGTCACCAGCGCCAGCAGCACAACGACGCCCATCACGATCAGCCCGCCAAGGGCAAGCCGGTTGCGGGCGAGAAGCGAAAGAAAGCTCTTCATGTCTTGATCCTTGGATCCAGCATGCTTTGGGCGACATCGACCGCGATGTTGAACAGCACGTAACAGGCTGCCACAAAGACCACGCCGCCCTGCACCAGCAGAATGTCGCGTTTCAGGATGGCATCGACCAGCATCCGCCCGACACCCGGCCACTGAAACACCATTTCGATATAGACCGCGCCCGACAGCACGAAGCCCGCCTGCACCCCCAGAACCGGGATGATGCCGACCATGGCCGCGCGCAGGGCGTGGCGCCAGATCACCGAGCGTTCATGCACGCCCTTGGCCCGCGCGGTGCGGATGAAATCCTGTCGCAGCACCTCCAGCATGGCCGAACGCGACAGCCGGGCAATCACCCCGGTCGCCACCACCGCCAGCGCCAGCGCGGGCAGGGTCAGATGGCTGATCAGCGCAGAGAGATCGCGGGCGCCGTAAATGGGCCACATGCCCGACACGGGAAACCAGCGCAGCTTCACGGCAAAGATCAGGATCATCATCATGCCCAGAAAAAACGACGGGATGGAAATCCCCAGAAGCACGGCAAAGGTAATCGCCTTGTCCGCCAGACCGTATTGGCGCGCCGCGGAAACAACGCCCGCAGCGATGCCAAGAATGGAACACAGCACAAAGGAGGTACCAGCCAGAACCAGAGTGGCGCCAAAGCGGTCCAGAACCTCGTCCAGCACGGCACGGTTCAGAGAGAAGCTGCGACCGAAATCACCCTGCAGCATATTGCCAAGCCAGATGAAATACCGCTGCACCATCGGCTGATCGAGACCCAGATCCCGGTTCAGTTTCTCAACATTCTCCGGCGTGGCATAGGAGCCCAGAATGGCCGTGGCCGGATCACCGGGGATCATCGCCATGATGACAAAGACGATGATGGAAATACCAAACAACACAGGTATCGCCGACATCAGCCGTTTCAGAATATAGCCCGCCATGGCGCGTCCCTCCTGAGTGGCGCCGCCGCAGGATCAGCTGCGGCGACGCCTTGTTTCTTATTTCTTGGCCACGTCATCCAGCAACAGGAAGAACGACGGCTGCAGGGCAAAACCTTCGACCCGATCAGAGGTCACCGCGTTCTGCTTCCAGTTCGCGACAAAGACCCACGGGGCGTCTTCCTGCACGATGGTCTGCATTTCGCGGTAGAGCTTGGCGCGCTCCTCCTGATCGGTGGCAGCGCGGGCGGCTTCCAGCAACTCATCCACCTTGGGGTTGGAGTAATAGCCGGAGTTAAAACCGCCTTCTTCGGGCCATGCACTGGTGCGCAGCGCCAGGAACGGCAGGGTGTCCGGATCGTTGGTCATCCAGGCCATCTCGGCCATGTCAGCCTTGCCTTCCAGACCGGGGTTCACCTGGCCAAGGAAGGTATTCCATTCGTAGGTTTCGATTTTGACGTCAAACCCGACAGCCTCAAGATCGGCCTGAATGGCGGTACCCATGGCCAGCGGATCCAGCATGCCCGAGCCACCTTCGGTGACGTAGAAGGTCAGTTCCGCCCCTTCGGCGCCCGCGTCAGAGATCAGCTCCTTGGCCTTGGCCGGATCATAGGGATAGGGTTCCAGTTCCTCGTTATAGGCCCAGGCAAAGGCCGGAGGCGTCGGACCGGCGGCGACTTCCGCGGTGCCTTCCAGAACGTCATTCACGATCGCGGATTTATTGATCGCATAGTTCGCCGCCTGACGTACGCGTTTGTCTGCAAAGGGGCCTTCCTTAGCGTTCAGGATCAGGAACCAGACGTGCGGACCCGCCTGTTCGTGCACGGTGTAGGCGTCGCTCTGGAATTCACCCAATGCTACCGGGGGCACCTCGACCATCAGGTCGATCCCGCCCGCCAGCATTTCCGCAGTGCGGGTGTTGGCATCGGTGATCGGGCGGAACACAACCGCGTCCAGTTCGGCCGCGCCATCCCAGTAATCGGCGTTCTTCTCGATGACCACCGCCTCGTTCGAGCGCCATTCGGCGAATTTGAACGGACCGGTGCCGGACGGGTTGCGACCAAAATCAGCGCCGTGTTCGGCCACGGCAGCGGGCGAAACGATCAGGCCGGTCGGATAGGCCAGGTTCGACAGGAACGGTGCATAAGGCGCGTTGAGCGTGAATTTCACCGTCAGCGGATCGACAACCTCGACCTCTTCCACGGCGGAAAAGAAGAAGGCCAGCGGGAAGGGACCGGTGTTGTGATAGGGGTGGTTTTCATCCAGCATCCGATCAAAGTTGAACTTGACCGCCTCGGCATCAAAGGCGCTGCCATCGTGAAAGGTCACGCCCTCGCGCAGGGTGAAGGTATAGGTCTTGCCATCCTCGCTAATGTCCCAGGCGGTGGCCAGCGCCGGTTCAACTTCCAGCGAGCCATCCTTGTAGCGCACCAGACCGTCATAAACATTCATCAGAATACGGAAGTCATTGACGGCGGTGACCGCAGCGGGGTCCAGCGCCTTCGGCTCGGCAATCTGGCCGACAATCAGGACACCCGGCGGCGTCTGAGCAGCCGCAGAAAGCGGGGAAAGGGCGAGTGCCGTTGCTGCGCCAGCAGCCAACATCGCCCTGCGGGTCAGTTTCAGCAGAGTCATGAGCGGGTCCTTCCCTGTTTATTTATCATAATGAATTGCATTCACGCAAATTATCATGATAAATACAAGGGAAATGTGATTGGACCCTGAAATGACCTTCTCGATTTTGACATACGACCGCAAAACAGGCGTTTTCGCTGCGGCGGCCGCCACTGGCAGCCTTTGCGTGGGCGGCTGGGTGCTGCGGGGGGATATCGAATCGGGTCTTGTGGCGTCTCAAGGCACGGCGCCCAGCAGCTTCTGGCGCGATGACGTGCTGCGGGCCATGTATCAGGGCGAGGACGCCGAAACCGCAGTCACCCGTGTCACCAGCGCCGATCCGGGGCGTGGGCACCGGCAGCTCACCGCGCTGGACCGGCAAGGGCGCACACAGGGCTTCACCGGCGATCAAAGCGTTCCCTATGCCAGCCATATCGCGGAGCTGGATCTTGTCATCGCCGGCAATATGCTGACCGGTCCCGAGGTTCTGGAAGCGATGAAGACAGCGGCGCAAGCAGAAGCCCCCTCGCCCGCCGAACGCATGCTACGGGTGCTGACCGCCGCAAAAGACGCAGGCGGCGACAGCCGCGGGCTAAAGTCCGCAGCCCTGCTGGTGCTGGAGCCGGAGCGCCCGCCACTGGATCTGCGCATCGACCAGCACGACAACGATCCGATCTCGGCGCTGGAGCAGCTTTGGCAGAAAACCTGCCAGTCCCCCTATTTCGACTGGTTGGCAGAGGTTCCCGTGCTGAACGACAAAAGCCGCGCGCCGCAATAGACCGCGCCACAATCGCTCCTGCAAAGGTTGAATCACGGGCTTCACGCTGACGTATTTACGCTGCGCGCAACACGTTTTCGCCACACTTCTGCCGCAATTGCTAATTGGTTAATGGCACTCTTGCCCATGCACGGCATGGTTTCAGGGACTTAGCCCCTTGTTGCATGTTTTCGCCGATCCCGGACGCAATGGCCCAACGCCACTTTGCCGCCACCTTTGGCGCGACATTGCCCGATAAACTTCTCCCCAACAGCAACCACAGAACATAGGCTAAAGCAAAAAGAGGACCCTGAGCATGGTCGCGAATACCCCGACTCCGGTTTTCACGAGAGAAGCCGACCGCATTTATTCCGGCGCGCAGGAAGACATCCTGAACATCCGCCATTCCGATGCCTATGAATCCCGCGCGGCGACGGTTTCGCTCAGTTTTTCTCTGGACCGGCTGCCGGGGGAAATGGCGCTGATCTCCAAGGATGGCAAAGGCGCCGGGAAAGGCGATTTCACCCTTTGGGTCAAGGATGGCACCCTGCTGCTCAGCCAGTCGGACGGGGCCGACACCGAATACCTGAAGGTGCCTGATCTCGTCCTGTCGGCGCAGACCAAATACCACATCTCCGTCAGCTTTGGCAGCGATGGGCTGATGATCTGGCTCAATGGCGCGCTGGTCGCGGCAGAACCGGAGTTCAAGCAGGGCCTGAAACTGAACGATCATTCGCTGGTGGTCGGCGGCAGCCGGGCCTGGCGCGAGGAGCAGGACGACGACGCCCATTCCCTGTTCAAGGGCACTATCGGCGATGTCATGATCTTTGACCGCCAGCTGGGTGCAGACAGCCATCTGGCGCTGGCCGAAGCCGCCGGAGCCGAGCTGGCCATGGGCGCGCAGATGCAGGCCGCGATGGCGGATCTGGCGCCGGTCTTTGGCCAGCTGCACGGCGCCAGCGACACCTTCCTCGATATTCTGGCGGATTACGGCGTGAGCGCCCATGGTCACATGGAGAGCCATCTCAACATGATCAGCCGCAATGGCGGCGACAACCGCGTCGTCGGCACCGGCGGCGCCGATGGCATCAACGGCGGTGGTGGCAACGACCGCGTCAAGGGCAAGGGCGGCGCCGATGTGCTGCAGGGCGGCTATGGCAATGACCGCCTTTTGGGCGGCGGCGGCCATGACGTGCTGGATGGCGGCCACGGCGAGGACACGCTGAAAGGCGGCGGAGGCAACGATCTGCTGATCAGCCGCGCTGACGGGCGCGAAGGCGCCATCTATTATGACCCCGACCGCGACGAAGGCGATCCGCTGAACGAGTTGACCGATGGCAAGCTCTATCCCGATCAGCCAATCCCGGCCGATGACCTGCTGATCGGCGGGCGCGGCGCCGACATCTTCTACTTCCAGACGCTGATCAACGCCAAGGAACGCTATATCGAAAAGCACACCCGCGAAGATGGCACAATCAACTGGCACGGCGTTGCGGGCGAAAACGACAAGCTGCACGACCATTGGGTCGATATCCTAGGCAACGACGTGGTGCAGGATTTCAGCCGCGCCGAGGGCGACAGGCTGGTGATCGAAGGCCATACCACCCAGATCGCCTCGATCACCTATGGCGATGCTGATGGCAACGGGGTGATGGATCATTCGGTGATCGCGCTCTACTCGGATCAGGGCAACAACGGCGGCGCCCATAATGACGACCGGCTGGGTACCATCACCGTCTACGGCGATCTGGTGAAACGCTCTGATATCGAGCACACAGCCGCTCCGGCCTATGGCATCGTCAAATCCATCGACGATCTGGAAGAGGCGCTGGCCCCGCTGGACCCCGGCACCGACAGCGGCCGGATCCGTGTCCCCGGGTCCCGACTGCCCGATGCCGCCGGGCTCCCCCTATCCGAAACCCGCATGCCAGTACTTTCCATGCCCGGGACCCATGTTTTGAGCGGTGAAGAGGGCGATTACCTCAACGCGGGCCATCTGGACAGCCTTTCCTTACGCGCGGCGACGGTTTCGCTCAGTTTTTCACTGGACCGGCTGCCAGGGGAAATGGCGCTGATCTCGAAGGATGGCAAAGGCGCCGGGAAAGGTGATTTCACCCTCTGGGTCAAGGATGGCACCCTGGTGCTCAGCCAGTCGGACGGGGCCGACACCGAATACCTGAAGGTGCCTGATCTCGTTCTGTCGGCTCAGACCAAATACCACATCTCCGTCAGCTTTGGCAGCGACGGGTTGATGATCTGGCTCAATGGCGCGCTGGTCGCGGCAGAACCGGAGTTCAAGCAGGGCCTGAAACTGAACGATCATTCGCTGGTGGTCGGCGGCAGCCGGGCCTGGCGCGAGGGGCAGGACGACGACGCCCATTCCCTGTTCAAGGGCACCATCGGCGATGTCATGATCTTTGACCGCCAGCTGGGTGCAGACAGCCAGTTGGCGCTGGCCGAAGCCGCCGGAGCCGAGCTGGCCATGGGCGCGCAGATGCAGGCCGCGATGGCGGATCTGGCGCCGGTCTTTGGCCAGCTGCACGGCGCCAGCGACACCTTCCTCGATATTCTGGCGGATTACGGCGTCAGCGCTCATGGTCACATGGAGAGCCATCTCAACATGATCAGCCGCAATGGCGGCGACAACCGCGTTGCAGGCACCGGCGGCGGCGATGGCATCAACGGCGGTGGTGGCAACGACCGGGTCAAGGGCAAGGGCGGCGCCGATGTGCTGCAGGGTGGCTATGGCAATGACCGCCTTTTGGGCAGCGGCGGGCATGACGTGCTGGATGGCGGCCACGGCGAGGACACGCTGAAAGGCGGCAAGGGAAACGATCTGCTGATCAGCCGCGCCGACGGGCGCGAAGGCGCCATCTATTATGACCCCGACCGCGACGAAGGCGACCCGTTGAACGAGCTGACCGATGGCAAGCTCTATCCCGACCAGCCAATCCCGGCCGATGACCTGCTGATCGGCGGGCGCGGCGCCGACATCTTCTACTTCCAGACGCTGATCAACGCCAAGGAACGCTATATCGAAAAGCACACCCGCGAAGATGGCACCATCAACTGGCACGGCGTTGCGGGCGAAAACGACAAGCTGCACGACCATTGGGTCGATATCCTAGGCAACGACGTGGTGCAGGATTTCAGCCGCGCCGAGGGCGACAGGCTGGTGATCGAAGGGCACACCACTCAGATCGCCTCGATCACCTATGGCGATGCTGATGGCAACGGGGTGATGGACCATTCGGTGATCGCGCTCTACTCGGATCAGGGTAACAACGGCGGCGCCCATAATGACGACCGGCTGGGCACCATCACCGTCTACGGTGATCTGGTGAAACGCTCTGATATCGAGCACACAGCCGCTCCGGCCTATGGCATTGTCAAATCCATCGACGATCTGGAAGAGGCGCTGGCCCCGCTGGACCCCGGCACCAACAGCGGCCCGATCCGCGCGCCCGGATCCCAACGGCCAGATGCCGCGGACCTTGGATATGAAACAGATGCATCAGCGGTATTCGCCGTGGCGGGCAGCCACGCGTTTTCCGCCGCGGACCGGTCGGCCTATGTATTCGACCACACGGACAGTCTCGCCTTGTCCCGCGGCACCATCGCCTTCCGGTTTTCCGCAAACAGCTTGTCGAGCTACCAGACACTGATCTCCAAGGATGCATCGGACTACGGTCAGGGCGGGCATCTCTCCGTCTATATAGACGGAACCGGCGAGTTGGTCGTGCGACTTCAGGACGAGACGGAATCGCATTACCTTATCGCCAGCAACGCAATCACCGTCGGTGAGGAATATGATTTCAACCTCAGCTTTGGCGCGGACGGTCTTGAAGTCTACCTGAACGGTGCACGCATCGCCTATGATCCAGAGATCCGCATAGACTGGAGCCAGAACACCGAAGCCCTGATTGCCGGAGCATCGGGCTGGAGCAACACAGCTGGCGAGACCGACAACCTCAACAGCTACTTTGACGGAACGATTGAAGATCTTGCGATCTATGACCAGGCCCTGACGGCGCAAGAACTGTTCGGTAACGCTCAGCGCGCGGACTACACTTATTTCGACGGCAACATCGACCGGTTTGACTTTGGCCGGGGCGAGTCCGGCAGCGTCGTGGTCAGCCGCGGCAGCACCGAGACAGAGCTGACCGGGGGAACCGGATTTGCCGCCTTTGATGGGCTGACGGTGCGTACGGCGGATATCCAGATCGGCTCGCGCAGCGATGATGAACTGCGCGGCGGTGACGGCGCCGATGTGCTGACTGGCAAAGGCGGCAACGACCGGTTGATCGGCATGGGCAACGACGATCTTCTTCTGGGCGGGCGCGGCGATGACACCCTGTACGGCGGCGATGGGCGCGACACACTTTTGGGTCAGGCGGGCGATGACAAGCTGCAGGGATCGGACGGTCAGGACGTGCTGCACGGCGGTGATGGCCATGACACCCTTTTTGGCGAAGAAGGCAATGACCGGCTGTACGGCGGCCTTGGCGATGACACCATTTATGGCAGTGTCTGGAATGACGCCGGTTCGGACAACAAGGACCGGGCGATGTTCGACGGCAACTTCTCCGACTTCAGTTTCGATAGCGGAACCTACTTTGATTCAAACCGGGGGCAGGACGTCACTTGGCTGGCGGTGACGGATGCCGCCAATGGCGGCCGGGATGGATATTACGAAGGACGTGATATGCTGATCGATATCGATCTTCTGGTCTTTGCAGACCAGACCGTCGCCTTCGACGATCTTCTGTAGACCGCGCTTGCAGCGAACGGCCGGTCCCGGAGTGCACTTGCCGGTATGCGCCTGACGGCGAACGGATCTGCGCACTCCGGCTTTGCATTGTCGGGGCTGATCATCCTATATGAGCACACAAGCGGCGTTGGCGCCGCTTGGATTTGCCTTTCCGGCCTTGCTTTCCGAAATGCATTTCTATCCGTACCCGTCTTAGAAGGCGCTGAAATATTGCTGAAAAACAATCGGTTCGCATGGTCCACGCCGCAGCGCCACGGTGACGCAACGGGTTTTTACACGGGGACCACCCGATGAGCCTGCAAAGCCGCGCCATTTTGCTGATGATCAGCGCGATCTTCTGTTTTTCGGTGATGGATGCCACAGTCAAGGCACTGGCGCCCAGCGTTGGCGTTCTTCCAGCGCTCTGGGCGCGCTATGCCGGGCAGATGCTGCTGGTGCTGGTGATCGTCATGCCCCGGCTGAAACAGGTGGTGCGCACCCGGTATCCAGCGCTGCAATTCCTGCGCTCTGTGCTGCTGATGAGCGCGACCGCCTTCTTTTTCACCGGCCTGAGCAAGATCCCCCTGACGGATGCTGCGGCGCTGATGTCCACCAATCCTGTGCTGATCACCCTTGGCGCGGCGCTGTTTCTGGGCGAGGCTTTGGGTGTGCGGCGCATCGCCGGGATCGCAGTGGCCATGATCGGCGCGATGATCGTCATTCGCCCCGGCAGCGATGTGTTCAGCCCTGCCGCGCTTTATCCGCTGGCGGCCGCGTGCTGCTATTCCGGCTATGCCCTGCTGACGCGCCGGGTCGGCGCCGATGAAGACGTCTGGACGTCGCTGTTTTACACCGGGCTGGTCGGCACCGTTCTGCTGAGCCTTGCGGTGCCCTTTCAATGGCAATCCCCGGATCTGTTCGGGATCGGCCTGATGATCATCATCTCGCTGGCCGGGACCATCGGGCAACTGGCCCTCATTCAGGCGTTTTCCAAAGGCGAAGCAGCAATGCTGGCGCCGTTTTCCTATTCCGGGCTGGCCTTTGCTGCGGTCTGGGGCTTTGTGTTCTTTTCCGAAGTCCCGGATTTCTGGACCATCTTCGGCAGTGTCATGATCGCCGGCGCCGGGCTTTATGTCTGGTATCGCGAGAATTACCGCAAACGCTAAGACACCCGGCGCCAGAGAGGAAGGCTATCTGCGCTCTGCGGCCGGGGGCCAGAGCAGTGACTGCACCGTGTAGACGAGGATCGCCGCACCAACGGCCCCGCCCGCAGCAACCCCCAGAAGCACGATCAGATCGACCGGCCCGCCGATATTGGCCAGTTCGGAATGAGTCATCACCAGCACGAACCACACCGCAAGCACCGCCCCCACCGGCATCGACAGCTGCGCCAGCAGGAATTTGTGCCAGCTGATCTTGCGATCCCGGATCAACACGTAAACGTATCCCAGCGTCACAACGGCCGCCAAGCCGACCATAGCCCAGAACAGGCCGCGACCAAAAATCTCTTCGAACACCGCAATCAGGGTTCCAACTGTCAGGTCTTTCATCGCCTCTTCCTCCTCAGGCCCGGCCACGCAGCATGGCGTTATAGGTGGCCTTCAACGCCACTTCCTTCATCAGCCAGCTGATCCACAGCTCCTCAAGCGGGGCGATGATCCCGGGGAAGGACGGCACAAGATTGTCGTTGTAATCAAACTCCACCAGCATGGCCCGGCCGATCTGGGTGATCATCGGGCAGGAAGTGTAGCCATTGTAGGTCTGGGTGGGGTCAGTGCCGGTGATGGCCGCGACAAGCCCATCCTCGACCACTGGCACCTGCCATTTCACGCTGGCGGCGGTCTTGCCCTTGGGAACGCCCGCCACATCACCCAGCGCCCAGATCTCGGGGTAGCGCAGATGGCGCAGGCTCGCCATGTCGCATTCGACCCAGCCCTGATCGGTCCATTTGTCAGCCCAACTGAGACCGGACTGGCGGATCACCTCAGGCGCGCGTTGCGGCGGGATGACATGGATATAGTCGTAGTCCAGTTCGACCGAGCCATCCGGGGTCGAAAAGCGTGCGCGGCGCCGGTCGGCGTCGATGGCCTGCAACTGGTGCTGCATATGGCTGGTGATGCCACGGTCCCCAAACAACATGCGCACCTTCTCGGCGACGATGGGCACCCCGAACAAAGAGCTCTGCGGCGCTGCGTATTGCACGTCGATCTTGCCGCCGTTGCCCGCCCGTTTGGCGATATCATCAATCAGGAAAGTATGCTTCAGCGGCGCGCCCGCGCATTTCATCTCGGTTTCGGGGCGGGTGAACAGGCCAACGCCGCCCTCCTCAGTAAACTTCGAGGCCGCCTGCCAGGTGCGTGCCGCGTAGTCCGGCCCGGCATAAAGCGCGCCAATGCCGTTTTGCCCGACCATATCGAGCGAGAAGCCTTCGATGGCGTCGTGATCCAGAACCAGCCCCGGGGCCACAACCAGGAAGTCATAGGCCAGCGACTGACCGTTCTCGGTGGCGACGGTCTTGGCCTCCGGGTCGATCGCGGCGGCTTTTTCCGGGATCAGGGTCACGCCGTCCGGCAGCCAGTCGCCGGTCTGACTAAGCACGTAATCCGCAGGCTTCAGACCAGCGGCAACCAGTGTCAGGCCGGGCTGGTAAAGGTGCGCTACGCGCGGATCCAGAAGGGTGATCTCGGCGCCCTCAAGGCGGCGCACCAGCCGGTTGGCGAGCGCCGTACCACCAGCGCCCGCGCCGATGATGACGATCCGTGCCTTCGTCGGCACCGGCGTGCTGGCGCTGGCCTGCGCCCCAAGCGCCGCAGCCACGCCCGCCGATGCCGCAAGACCAAAGAGTTGGCGGCGGGTGGGGTTCGTTATGGATTTCGTCATCATCTCTCCTCCGAAAGGGAACTGTGGGCCTGCGCGCCGGGTCCGCGCGCAGGCCGGGCGCGGGTCAATAACTGGCGATCCGCGCGCCCGGGGCGATCATGGCGCTGGCCATCGCCGGGGGTTTGGCAACACTCACGCCATCCAGCAGGACCGATGGGTCGGCGCCGCGTCCCGGCAGGTAGATCGCACAAACCTCGACCTTGGCGCCGGGCATCGCGGCGATTTTCTGCATCAGGCCCTGCGGGCTCATGCCTTTGGGCGGCTGCGGGGCGGTGGCCGCCTCCGGCGCGTCTTTCAGCGCAAGATCCCCGGCCGGGCCACAGAGCAGCACATGCTGCGCGACGCCCTGTTTGGCGGCCTGCATGGCCAGAACCATCGCCATCAGCTGGGTCTGCGGCTCGGGCGCGGTCAGGATCGTCACCAGCGTCTCGGGCTTGTCCTGCGCCACAGCAGGCGTGCAAAGGCCAAGGGCGCTGATTGCTGCAATTGCAAGTTTTTTCATGTCTGAAGTCCTTTCCGGGATCACTCAGGTTGACAGATTTCCCCGCGCAGAACGGCGCGGGCCGTGCGGTAGACCAATCCACCGACAATGAGACACAGAACGCCGAGACCGACGTTTCCGGCCAAGATGTGCAGCGGGCTGGAAATCAGCGCTCCGAACCGCAGCGTGGCGATGGTCAGCGCCGCAACCGGAAAGCTGAGCGCCCACCACGACAGGGCAAAGGGCAGGCCGCGCAGCTTGGCCACCTGGGTCGCGGCCAGCGCCGTAAAGACCAACGCCGCGCCATAAAGGATCCGCGCGAAGGCATCGATCACGTCGCCATTCAGTTGCAACCAGGCAAGGAAGCCAACCGCGGGCGGGGCGATCAGGATGGCCAGGGTCGGCACCATGCGTCCGGGCAGCGGATCGTGGAACACCAGCCGGTTCATCACCAGCACCAGCAGCACGATCCAGAACACCAGCCCCGCCGAGAAGAACACCCAGGAGGTTTCCGGAAATCCCAGCTGGACACCCGCCACCGGCGCGACCACGTTGCCCACTGCCGGGATGAACCAGGCAGGCGAGATATGGATGGTCTGAAAGGCCCGGTGCCCGATCCAGTTCGACAGCACCGCCAGCGTCAGCACCCCCTGCCCCAGCGCGCCGATCAGCCAGACCAGCCGCGCCAAATCCTGTGACACCGGCTGCAGGGCGGTGGCGATCAGCAACAGGGAAATTGAAACAGCGGGAAAGAATGCCAGTTTCACCGGATGCCGCCATTCGGCCAGTATCGCCTGCGGATAGCGCATAGCCTTCAGCGCGTAGACCGCTGCCAGCACGGCAAAGACCAGAACCGTCGCGACCAGTGCCGCGCGGCTGGCGGCTTGCATCCCTGCCGCATGCAGCGCAAGCGTCAGCCCCGACAGCCCCATGACGGCGGCGAAAAAGGGCACCGGAAAGTGCTGAAGCCTCGGCTCCGCAGCCGCAGGATCGGCTGGGGTTTCGGGTGTCTTGGGATCAGCGGTCATCACAGGTCTCCGCAGAAGGTTGGGATCAGGTCCGGAACCGGCACGGCCGGATCCAGCTTGCTTTGCGTGTCGATGCAGGCTCAGCGCTTATGCTCTCCCACCGGGCACTCCCCCTCTTCCGCGAGGCAAGCATCGGTGCGCAGCTCCAGCCACATGGCGTTCAGGACGGCAAAGAGAGCCGCGAGCGGCAGGCCAAGAAGCCAGGCAAAATACCACATGATATCAACTCCTTCAGTATAGCGTGTCGGCGTTTTCGGTGACGTCTGCCTCGGTGACCTTGCCCCAGAGCACTTTGTAGACCCACGCGGTGTAGGCTAGGATCAGCGGCATGAAGATCGCGGTGACCACCAGCATGATGAACAGGGTCTGATGCGAGCTTGAGGCATCCCAGACGGTCAGCGAGCTGTTCGGGTCCACGGTCGAAGGCAGGATGAACGGGAACATGGTCAGACCAACCGACGCGACAATCCCGGTGATCGCCATCTTTGACCACAGAAGCGTCGAGACCTCGTGCCCCGCCTTCAGCCCGCGTATCGCCATGGCGATCCCAGCAAAGCCCATCAGTGGCGCAACCACGATCCAGGGCCGCGCGACATAGGCCGCAAGCCAGCTGCCTTCCCGGGTTACCTGCGAATACAGCGGATTGGACGGGCCGTTCGGCACCACATCGTTCACCAGCGCAAACCCGTCGATGCCAACCGCCAGCCACAATCCGGCAAGCACATAGCCCCCTGCAGCCACCATTCCGGCCACGGTGCCGATGCGGCGGGCGCGTTCAGCGATCACGCCTTCGGTCTTGAGCGTCAGCCAGGCCGCGCCATGCATCAGCAGCATCGAAAACGACACCACACCGGCCAGCACCGCAAAGGGATGCAAGAGGCCCAGGAACTTGCCGTAGAAGCTGCCTTCGTACATCGGCATCAGGTCTGCGGTCAGGAAGAAGGGCACGCCAAGCAGCACATTGCCCACCGCCACGCCGAACAGCAGCGCCGGAACCGCACCTCCGGCAAACAGCGCCCAATCCCAGCGCGTACGCCATGCGGCACTGTCGCGTTTGGAGCGATACTTGAACGCAACCGGACGCACGATGAGGGCCGCGAGCACCACAAACATCGCGAGATAAAAGCCAGAGAAGGACACCGCATAAAGCGGCGGCCAAGCGGCAAAGATCGCGCCGCCGCCGAGGATGAACCACACCTGGTTCCCTTCCCAGACCGGCCCAACGGTGTTGATCACCACGCGGCGTTCCACATCCGTCTTGGCGACAAAGGGCAACAGTGCGCCAACGCCCATGTCGAACCCGTCGGTCAGGGCAAATCCGATCAGCAGCACGCCCAGAAGCGCCCACCAAATGATCCGCAGCGTGTCAAAATCGATCAGTTCATGAAGGATCATAAGTCTTACTCCGCAGGGGTTGCAGGGGCGGCAGCATCACGGCCCGCACCGCGCAGGCGCGCTTCGTGCTGGTCCTGCCAGGCTTCGGTCTCGGCAACGTCCTGAAACGGACCTTTGCGGATGTATTTCACCATCAAGCTGACTTCGATTACGAAGAGGATCGTGTAGAAGATGACGAAACCAGCGAGGGTGATCAGCAGATCCGCAACGCTCAGATGCGAGGCCGACAGGGCCGTCGGCAACACACCATCCACCGTCCAGGGCTGGCGCCCGAACTCGGCCACGAACCAGCCAAGCTCGGCCGCGATCCACGGGGTCGGAATGATGGCAACAGCGGCATAAAGCGACCAGCGCGGGAAGCGCATGTTGCAGAAAGACGCCCGGTAGAAGAAGAAAGCCATCACGCCGATAAAGCTGAAGCCCAGCGCGACCATCAGGCGGAAGGCCCAGAACAGCGGCCCGACGCCCGGAATGGTATCCTCGGCCGCCATGGCGATCTGCTCTTCAGTGGCGTCACGCGGATCGTCCACATAGCGTTTCAGCAGGTAGGCAAACCCCAGATTGTCTGAGTTCTGCTCAAAGATGAACCGCGCCTCGGCCGGGACATTGCCGCGGTTTTCGCGGATGGTCATCAGCGCGTCATAGGCGATGACACCATGGCGGATACGGTCTTCGGCCTCAGCCACCAGATCGTTGATGCCGGGGATTTCCTTGGTCAGGCTGCGGGTGCCAATCAGACCCATCGCCCAAGGGATATGCACCGCGTAATGGGTCTCGCGGGCTTCCTTGTCGGGCAGGCCGAACAGGGTAAAGGGCGCAGGCGCCGGTTCGGTTTCCCACATCGCCTCGATCGCGGCGAGTTTCATTTTCTGGGTGTGACTGGCGGAATAACCGGATTCATCACCCAGTACGACCACCGACAGTGCCGCCGCCAGACCAAAGGACGAGGCCACTGCGATCGACCGCCGCGCCAGATCCTTGTGCCGGTTCTGGATCAGATAGAGCGCCGAAACCCCCAGAACAAAGACTGCGGCGGTGACATAGCCCGCGCTGACGGTATGCACGAATTTGGCCTGCGCCACTTCGTTGAACACCACATCAAAGAAAGAGGTCATCTCCATCCGCATGGTGTCGGGGTTGAACTCTGCGCCGACCGGATTCTGCATCCAGCCATTGGCGATCAGGATCCACAGCGCCGAAAAATTCGACCCGATGGCGACCAGCCAGGCCACCACCATGTGCTGTACCTTCGACAGCTTGTCCCAGCCAAAGAAGAACAACCCGACAAAGGTCGCCTCCATGAAGAAGGCCATCAGCCCCTCAATCGCCAGCGGCGCACCGAAGATGTCACCCACGTAGTGGCTGTAGTAGCTCCAGTTCATACCGAACTGGAATTCCATGGTGATGCCGGTGGCGACGCCAAGGACAAAGTTGATGCCGAACAGGGTGCCCCAGAACTTGGTCATCTGTCGCCAGATGGGGCGGTTTGTCATGACATAGACAGTCTCCATGATCGCCACGAGGATCGACAGACCCAGCGTCAGCGGCACGAAGAGAAAGTGATACATGGCCGTCATCGCAAACTGCAGGCGCGACAGCTCGACCAGTCCGATCTCCATGATGCGAATCCTTTCCATAGGTTTTCCGCATCAAAGATACGGATTTTCAAACTTCATATTCTATATTTGCAATATAACTTTGACGCAGATCAAATTTCCAATCTTAGATGCAGATTTAATTGCGAAGAACCTCGACACAGCGGTCAGCGCCTTCCGTTTCTGCGCTGCGGTGCCCCGCGATCAGAAAAGCCGCATCGGGACAGGCGCGGCGCAGACCGGTCATCACGACGCGCGCGGTTGCGGCGTCCAGCCCTTCGGTCGGCTCATCCAGCAGCAGAAGGCGCGGCCTGCGCAGAATCGCCCGGGCCAGAACCAACCGCCGTGCCTCGCCGCCCGACAGACCCGCCCCGCGAAAGCCAAGCCGGGTGTCCAGCCCCTCGCGCTGCCGCAGGGTATGCGACAGCTGGGTCGCCTCCAGCGCCTGCCACAGCTCGGCGTCCGGGGCGTTCGGCGCAGCAAGCCGCAGGTTCTCGGCCACGCTGCCCGCGATCAAAGCATGGCGCTGCGGCACCAGGGCGATGCTTTGCGTGCGTGTTTCCAGCGGCAGCTGCGCCGGATCGAGGCCGCCGAACCGCACTGTTCCAGCCGAAGGTGTCAGCGCGCCTGCCGCCAGCAGCAAGGCGGTGCTTTTGCCGCTGCCGCTGGGGCCCTGCAGCACAACCGTTTCGCCGGGTGCAACCGTCAGGCTGAGCGGGGCAAAGATCATCCCGCCCTGCCCCCTTTTCAGCGCTACAGCGTCGAAGGTGAGAGAGCCGGATGGAGCCGGGATAGATGCCTGACTGGATGCGAACTCGGTTTCGACGGAGGGCAGGATACGCCGCGCGGCCTGCGTCATGCGGCCAATCTCGGCCAGCGCGCGCCGCACCGGCGCTACCGTTTCGCCAAGGGCCAGCGCCGCGAAGATGGCAATCGCCGCTTCGGCGGCCGTGATGCTGCCCTGCTGCACCAGCGCCATGCCCATCCCGAGGGCCAGCGCCGTCATTGCCGCAGCAGTCAGATCCAGAAACGCTCCGGCGCGCCGCTCGGTCCTATCAAGCCGCGCGCGTGCTGCACCATGCCGCGAAAAGGCAGAAAGGACCCCATCGGTGGCGACGCCGATCTGGCCATATACGATCAGATCATCGCGCCCGGCGATCAGGTCGATCAACCGGCTGCGGCATGCCTGCATCGCAGCCTCAGCCCGCCGCGCTGGTTTTGTCGCCAGTTTCTGCCCCAGCAGGAACACCCCCGTCGGCAGCAGCAAGTAGCCGCCCCCGATGGTCAGTGCCAGCGCCGGGTGCACCAGCACCCACAGCAGAACCGTGCTGAGCAGGATCACACTCCAACCTGCCAGCGCAGGCAGCATCAGCCGCAACAGCGCCCCATCCAGCGCATCCGTATCCGCCGTCACCCGGTTGAGCAAAGCATTGGCGCGCATTCGTTCCAGATGCCGGTGCGGGCTGTGCAGCAGCCCCGCCAGCAACCGAACCCGCAGCGCCGACAGCGCCCGAAGGGTCGCATCATGGGTCAGCACCCGCTCTCCGTAGCGGGCGGCGGTGCGTCCCAGCGCCAGAAAGCGCACCATCGCCGAGGGGGCAAAGACGTTGAACAATATGCCAATCCCAGCCATGCCCGCGGCCGCCGCTGCGGTGATGAACCAGCCAGACAAGCCCAGAAGCGCCACGCCCATGGCAAGCACCACCACAGACAGCAAAAGCCCCTGTAGCAGGCTGCGGCGTTCAGCGCGCAGGATGATCCGGAGCAGGTGTATCAGATCCCGCATGACAGATCCTCCGACTTACCAAGTGCGATCTGCCGGTCCATACGCCCGGCCAGCGCCGGATCATGCGTGGCTATGATCAGCGTGCCGCCCGTCTGCGCAAAGCGCATCAACCCATCGGTGATGGCCTTTGCGGTTGCGGCGTCCAGATCCGCGGTTGGTTCATCCGCGATGATCAGCCCCGGTGCGCCCTGCATGGCACGCGCCAGCGTCACCCGCCGCGCCTCTCCGCCCGACAGACCCGCACCGCGCTCTCCAAGTAAGGACAGATCGCCCTTTGGCAGCGCCTTCAGCACCTGCTCCAACTGCGCTGCCTCCAAAAGGTCCGGCTCCAGCGGCGCGCCAAAGGCGATGTTGTAGCGCAGGCTGCGATTGAGGAAATGCGGCGCCTGAGGCATCCAGCCGAGCGACGCCCGCCACGCCGCCGCGTTGCTGTCATCCAGCGGTTGCCCATCCAGAAGGACCGCGCCCTGATCCGGCTGCTCCAGCCCTGCCAGCAGTCGCAAAAGGGTGGACTTGCCGCAGCCACTGGAACCGGTGAGAGCGACAGTCTCCCCCGGGGCGATGGAAAGGTCGGGATAGGCAATGCCGCGATGCGCCACGCCCGACAGCCGCAGAACGGGCTGAGGGGTCAAAGCAGCGACATCACCGCCCTGTCCCACTCGAACCGGGCGGTCTTCGGCGCGCCATCCGGCGATTTCATCCTGCACCGCCTCGGCTGCGGCACGATCATGCCAGGCGGCCGCAAGATCCCGCAGAGGCTGGAAAAATTCGGGCGCCAGCAGCAGAAGGTAGATCCCCGCCGCCGGAGACAGTTCCGTGCCCCAGGCGCCCCAGCTGAGTTCCCCCAGCAGTGAAAAGCCGACCCAGATCGCAACCATCGCCACGCCCAGCGCCGAAAACAGCTCCAGCACCGTGGAGGACAGGAAGGCGATCCGCAGCACCGACATCGTCCGCTCCCGCAGGTCTTCCGAGGCGCGGGCGAAGCCATCGACCATCTGCGGCCCGGCCCCGATCAGGCGCAGATCCGACAGTGCCGCCAGCCGGTCCACCAGCAGATCGCTGAGCTGACCAATCTCCACCATCTGCCGTTCGCTGGCCGATTTGGCCGCCCAACCGACAAGCGCCATGAAGACCAGGATCAAAGGCCCGGCCAGCAGCAGGACCAGCGCCACCGCCCAGCTGTGCCAGACTGCGATGCCGAGGATCACCAGCGGCATCACCGCCGAACGCATCCGCGCCGGGCGATAGCGCATGAGATAGGGGCGCAGCGCCTCCAGTTTCTCCCCGGCCAGCGCAGCCAGCGCGCCCGGCCCGCCAAGGGCAGAGGGCTGTGTGCTTTGCGCCTCAACCGTCGCGATCTCCTGCCGCAGGACATCGATCCGCGCATCGGCAGCCTCGGCAAGGCAGCGATCCGACACGGCGGACAACGCAGCCCGCAGCGCGGCCAGCGCGAAGAAACTCGTCGCCATGAGAACGGGTGACAGCACCGCAGGATCGGTCAGCAAAGCCGCCAGCGACCAAGCGATTACCGCGGCAGCGGCCAGCCATGTCAGCGATGCGGCTAGGCTCAGCAGTGTGCCAAGGCCCTCACCCCGGATGGAAGAGGCAGTCTGCAATCTCACGGAGAACTCCGGATTAACCCGTATTTTGAATATGACTTTATCCAAGGTAACGGGATGGTGATTTGATCTGGCGCAAGACAAAATCCGAATGGCCGGTGTAACAAATATGCCAACCCAAGGGCCAAACACCGGGAGCGCCGATGAGACTGACAACCCGCACCAACCTGGCTGCGCGCATTCTGATGGCCTGTGCGACCAACGGGGACCGGCTGCTTCGAACCGCCGAGATCTCCGAACTGTGCAACTGTTCGACCAATCACGCCGCCCATGTGGTGCAGCGCCTGCATGCCGAGGGGTTCCTGACCACCCTACGCGGTCGCACCGGTGGCATTCGCCTGGCGCGCGCGGCCGACCAGATCTCCATCGGCACGATGTTCCGCCTGTTCGAGGCCGACATTCCCTTTGCCGAGTGTTTCGATGCCGAGCACAACAGCTGCCCGCTGACCGAGACCTGTCGCCTGCGCAGCTATCTGGAGCGCGCCCTGGGAGCGTTCTACCATGAACTCGACATGGTGACGCTGGAGGACCTGGTGCGCGGCAATTGCGGTCTTGCCAAGCTTCTGGCGCTGCACCCGGCCCCGCCCGCACAATGCGGCGCGGAACTGGGCCAGGGCGGCTGAACACCTTAGCGAGGTTCGAACTGATCCAGCGGCAGTTTCAGGTAGGAATGGCCATTCCCTTCGGGCGCGGGCAGGCGCCCGCCGCGAATGTTGACCTGCAGCGCCGCCAGCATCAGCCGTGGCAACGGCAATGTGGCATCACGCGCATCTCGCAGGCTGCGATACTCCGCTTCGCCGGGGGCGTCCTTCAGATGGATATTCGCCGCCTTATGTTCGGCCACCGTGGCAACGCATTGCGCGGCGCGCCCTTTGGGGGCGTAATCGTGGCCGACAAAGACCCGGGTGTCATCGGGCAGCGCAAGGATATCCTGAATGCTGTCGAACAGCGCCTTTGAACTGCCGCCGGGAAAATCCGCGCGGGAGGTTCCGCTATCGGGCATCATCAGCGTGTCATGCACAAATGCCGCGTCGCCTGCCACATAGGTGACCGAGGCCAGAGTGTGCCCCGGTGAGAACATAACCCGGACCGGCACCTCGCCGACATTAAAGGTCTCTCCATCAGTAAACAGGTGGTCCCACTGGCTGCCATCGGTCGGGAAATCGTCAGGCAGGTTGTAGACCTCCTTCCACAGTTTCTGCACCCCGACGACCTTTTCCCCAATCGCGGTGGGCGCGCCGGTCCGGGCCTTCAGCCACTGCGCGGCGGAAAAGTGGTCGGCATGGGGATGCGTATCGAGGATCCAAACCAGATCGATACCCGTCGCCTGCACGTAATCCAGCAGGCGCTGAGCATTGGCAGAGCTGGTAGCACCAGACAGCGGATCGAAGTCCAGCACCGGGTCGATAATGGCGCCCTTCATGGTCGCCGGATCGTGGAACACATACTGCCAGCTTCCGGTGGGCTGATCCCAGAAGGTTTTCACAACAGGGTTTTGCATGGGAGTGTCTCCTAAGTCTTGGGATTTTCGGCGCGGAAGGGTCAGCCCGGCGGCATGTTCTGGCCGCCGGGCTGGATTTCACGTTCGAAGCCGATCAAAGGCTACGGGTCGAGAAGTACCAATCGACCGTGTCATAGCCCTCTTCGATACGAGCCATGGCAGCATCGGGCGTCGCGGGCGTCGGCACGATCACCGGATCGCCGGGAGTCCAGTTCTCGGGCATGGCGCATTTATTCTCATCCGCGGTTTGCAGCGCCACCAACAGGCGGTAGATTTCGTCCACGGACCGGCCCGCGGTCATCGGGTAATAGACCATCGCCCGCAGCACGCCCTCGGGGTCGATCAGGAAGGTGGCACGTACCGCAGCGGTGTCCGAGGCCCCCGGCTGGATCATGCCATAGGCCTGTGCCACTGCCATGTTCAGATCGGCAATGATCGGGAAGCCGATCTCGACGCCGAACTTCTCCTTGATGTTCAGCATCCAGGCGATGTGGCTGTAGTGGCTGTCGATCGAAAGGCCCAGCAGTTCGGTGTTCAACGCGGCGAACTCATCCTGCTTCTTGGCAAAGGCAATGAATTCGGTGGTGCAGACCGGCGTGAAATCCGCCGGGTGCGAGAACAGGATCAGCCATTTCCCACGATAATCCTCCAGCGTTTTCTGACCATGGGTGGTCAGCGCATCAAACGCCGGGGCAGCTTCATTGAGGCGAGGGCCTGTGGGGGCAATCTGGTCGGTCATCTGTCATCTCCTGAGCAGGTCGTTTCGATGATCTGAAGATGGGGCCTTGCCATATATTTGTGAAATTGAATATTTATTCATCAGTTATAGAAAGGATCTATAAATGTTCACCCTGCGCCAGCTTCGCTTTCTGATCGCACTCGCGGACGAGCTGAACTTTTCCCGCGCGGCCGAGATCTGTTTCGTGACCCAACCCACGCTAAGCGCGGGGATACAGGAGCTTGAGGCGCAACTGGGTGTAACCCTGTTCGAACGCACCCGGCGCAGCGTGATGCTGACCGAGGTCGGATCACAGGTCGTCGCCCGCGCCCGCAGGCTGCTGGTGGATGCCGAGGACATCCGTGTGCTGGCGCAGGCGCACAGCAACCCGTTTGAAGGCGACCTGCGCCTTGGCGTCATTCCCACCATCGGCCCCTACCTGATCCCGCAGACCCTGCCAGTCATTCGCAGCACCTTTCCAAAACTGCGTCTGTTCCTGCGCGAAGAACTGACCGAAAGCCTGATCGACGGACTGCACAGCGGGCGGCTGGACCTGATCCTGATCGCCCTGCCCTTTGAAACCGGGTCGCTGAGCATCGAGCCGCTGTTCGAGGATGGCTATCAGCTGGCGACACCGCCGGGCAGCCCCGCAACGCCGGGCAAAGGGTCTGAAACCCTACTGACCTCCGGCCATCTGATGCTGCTGGAAAAGGGCCATTGTCTGCAACGCCACGCGCTGGAGGCCTATCCCGGGAAAATTTCGAACCAACAGGATGACTTTGCGGCGACCAGCCTGCCGACGCTGATCGCGATGGTGTCCGAAGGGCTGGGAATCACGCTATTGCCCAACCTCGCGGTGGAGGCCGGTGTGGTCGCCAAGGGTCAGGTGCAGCTCACCGATCTGCCCGATGCCTGTCCCCGGCAGATCGTTCTCGCCTGGCGGTCAGGGTCCGCCCGCGCCGAGGTGTTCCGGCGTCTGGGCGAGGTGCTGAGAGGGGAACGCCCCCGCCCGGAATAGGTTCCCCCGCTGATCACGCGCCAGTAGGCAAGGAGGTCAGAAAGGTCGAAACCGCCTCAATCGCGGCCGCCATGTCGGCGTCTGATGCAAATTCCTCCGGCTTGTGGCTGACGCCATCCTTGCAGCGGAGAAACAGCATCGAGATCGGACAAAGATCTGCCATGGCCGAAGCATCATGCGTCGCCCCCGACGGCAGCCGCGGCGCGGTCGGGCAGCCCTGTCGCACTGATGTTTCAAGCGCCGTCACCAAACCCGCGTCACATGGTACTGCGGGCTGGTCATAGGTGCGGTGCATCGCAAAGCCCGCATTGCGTTTCTGGGCAATCTTCTGTCCCAGCGCCTGCGCGAATGCGGCAAACTCTTCACGGGCTTCATCCTGCAAAGCCCGGATTTCCAACGTCAGCTCCACCTGGCGGGGGATTGCATTCACAACATTCGGAAGCAACGACAAGGATCCCACCGTGGCGCGCAGGTCCGCAATTTTATTGGCGGCATCAAAAACCTCGGTAATAAACTCCGAGGCCGCGACCAAGGCATCCCGGCGCCCTGCCATGGGCACCGTGCCCGCATGGCCGGTATCACCGGTAAAGATCACCGTGTTGCGCTCGATCCCGCAGATGCCGGTGACAATGCCCAGCGCCACATCCCCGTCTTCCAGCACCGGCCCCTGTTCGATGTGAAGCTCCAGATACCCCAAGGTTGCCGCCGGATCGCGCCGCAGCGCCGCCACCCCGTCCGGATCGCCACCAAAATCCGCCAGCGCCTGCCGCAGCGATACACCGCTGCGGTCGGTCATCTCCAGAACGGAAGGATCAAAGGTGCCCGCCAGAGCCCGTGGCCCCATCAGCGCCGTCGGAAACCGCACACCTTCCTCATCCGCAAAGGCCAGAACCTCAACCGCGAAGGGCAGATCAGTGCCCTCTGCTGTCAGCTTTTCAACCGCAAGACATCCCAGAGCGACACCCATGATACCGTCATAACGGCCACCGTTGCGTACCGAATCCTGATGCGAGCCGATCAGAAAGGTCGGCGCCCCGGCGGGCCCTTCCTTGCGTCCGATCAGGGTTCCTGCGGCATCCCAGCGCACCGCCATCCCCGCGGCCTCCATCCAGGCGCGGATGATCTTGGCCGCCTCACCATGTTCGGTGGTGAACGGAAACCGCGTAACGCCTTCGGAATCGACGCTGCACTGCGCAATCTCTGCCAAACGGTTCTGCGCGATCTGACCCCAGTCCATCCCGGCCTCCATATTTATAATGATAAATTAGGCACTACACATGGCGCCCTATGAAGTCTATATTTTTATAATGATAAAAACAGAGGTTCCGAATGGACGGCAGCAACACGCCCCCCACAAAACCCAAGAAATCCCGCCCCGTCAGGGTCGCGGAAGAGATCAAGCAGTGGGTGGTCGAGCGTGACCTGAAAAAGGGCGACAAGCTGCCCAACGAAAGCGCCATGATCGAGGAATTCGGCGTCTCCAAGGGCACCGTGCGGGAGGCGCTGCGCATCCTTGAGGCGCAGGGCCTGATCGTGACCAAGACCGGCCCCGGTGGCGGCAGCATGGTTGGCGAGGTTTCTGCCGAACGCGCCCGGTCTCTCTTGGCGAATTATTTCTACTTTCAGGACCTGTCGGTGGCGGACATCTATCAGATGCGCCGAGCGCTGGAGCCGGAACTTGCCGCCAGCCTGGCCGGAAAGCTGAGCGAGGCACAACTGGCAGAACTGCAGGAGCTTGCCGAACGCTATCCCGAGCCGGCCAAATCTTCGGAAGAAGAGAAAGAGCAGCATATCGCCTCTCTCATCTTCCATGCGCGGCTGTCCGATTTTGCCAACAACAGGCTTCTGGGCTTTGTCATCGGTTTCATGGCGCAGATCCTGACCGATCTGACCGTGTATCGCGGCCTTTACGATCCGCCGAATGTGGAGCTGTGGCGCAAAGGCCGCAAACACCAGCTGCAACTGGTCGAGGCGCTGCGCAACTGCGATGCAGACCGGGCACGCGAGATCATGGCCTCGCACATGCAGGTGGCCGAGGACCTGATGCGCGGCCAAGAAGCCCACCTTATGCGTCGCTTTATCGGGGAGTGAGGGGGCTCCCGGGACAGGAATCAGCTTCCCTGCCCCGGCCCCGTCTTGCCTATCTGTCGGTAACCAAACCGTTTTGATCGGGTTGTGGGAATCATGCGCAGAGGATCGCGACGGCCAGCCGGGAATCACCACCTGCACCGCAATCCGAATCACAGTCGGCACTGCAGGAATCCAAGAAACACAGCAAGATCCGGCCAGACCAAACGGCAAAGTCCTCAGGTCCGAATTATCGGTCCAGAGCAGGTAAATATTGCTGGGAAAGTTTACTGGTGCTGCTGGAGAGAATTGAACTCTCGACCTCTCCCTTACCAAGGGAGTGCTCTACCTCTGAGCTACAGCAGCGCCGGTGAGGGGGCTTTTAGGGATAAACGCAGAGCGGCGCAAGACCATTCTGGACGGTTTTTTCACACTAAGTTACACAAGGTTTATGGCAGATAAAAAATCACCAAAAACCAGTGCTCAGTCCACCACCCGCGAGGATCGCCTCAAGGCCGCCCTGAAGGCCAACATGGCCCGCCGCAAGGCGCAGGCTAAGGCGCGTGCCGGGAAACAGGACGAGCAAACAGGCGGTTCGGAAAGGTAGAGCGGATGGATTCGATTCTGGTAACGGGCAATGGCCCCCTTCAGGGGCAGATCCCCATCGCGGGGGCAAAGAATGCCTGCCTTACCCTGATGCCGGCAACGCTGCTCAGCGAAGAACCGCTGACCCTGACCAATGCACCGCGGCTGAGCGACATCAAGACGATGACCCAGCTGCTGCAATCCCTTGGCGCCGAGGTTTCCGCGCTTCAGGACGGTCAGGTGCAGGCCATGTCGAGCCACAACCTCGACAATCACGTGGCCGATTATGACATCGTGCGCAAAATGCGGGCGTCGAATCTGGTGCTGGGGCCGATGCTGGCCCGACTGGGTCAAGCGGTGGTGTCTCTGCCGGGGGGCTGCGCCATCGGTGCACGCCCAATGGATCTGCATATTCACGGGCTGGAGGCGCTTGGCGCCGAGATCGACCTGCGCGACGGCTATCTTCATGCCAAGGCGCCCGGCGGACTGAAAGGCGCGGTGATCGATCTCGACTTTGCCTCGGTCGGGGCCACTGAAAATATCCTGATGGCGGCGACCCTGGCCAAGGGCACCACCGTCATCAACAACGCCGCGCGGGAGCCGGAAATTTCGGATCTCGCCGATTGCCTGCGCAAGATGGGCGCCCAGATCGAAGGCGACGGCACTTCGCGAATCGAAGTGCAGGGCGTTGACCGCCTGCACGGCGCCACCCACCAGGTGGTAACCGACCGGATCGAGCTTGGCACCTATATGCTGGCACCGGTTATCTGTGGCGGCGAAGTCGAACTGCTGGGCGGCCGCATGGATCTGGTCGGCGCTTTTGCCGAAAAGCTGGACGAGGCAGGCGTCGCCATCGAGGAAACCGACGCGGGCCTGAAAGTGCGCCGCCGCGGCGACAGGGTGAAGGCGGTCAATGTGACCACAGAACCCTTCCCCGGTTTTCCGACCGATCTGCAGGCGCAGATGATGGCGCTGATGTGCACCGCCGATGGGGTCAGCGTTCTGGAAGAGAAGATTTTCGAGAATCGTTTCATGCACGCGCCGGAGCTGACTCGCATGGGCGCCCGCATCGACGTGCAGGGCGGCACCGCCACCGTAACCGGGGTTGAGCGGCTGAAAGGTGCCCCGGTGATGGCCACCGATCTGCGCGCTTCGGTCTCGTTGATTCTGGCAGGGCTTGCGGCCGAGGGTGAAACACTGGTGAACCGGGTCTACCATCTGGACCGCGGCTATGAACATGTTGTGGGCAAACTGTCCGGCGTTGGCGCAAAAATCGAACGGATCAAGGGGACCTGATGGCAGACGCAACCTTTGAAGAGGGGCGCGAGGCGCCGCTGAACCTTGGCGCGCAGGAAGAAGAGGACCTGAAAGTCGTTTCTGCGCTGGTGCAGGATTCGGTGTTCCCGGTTACCGAAATGCGCTGGCAGGCCTCCCGGCACCGCTTTGCGCTGCTGGTCAACCGGTTCCGCTGGGAGGATCGCGCCGCAGCCGAAAAGCGCGCCCGCGCTTACGAGCGGGTGCAATCGCTGCTGGTGGTCGACAATGTGCTGGGCGTCGCCTCGCAAGGGGTCGACCGCAGCGACAAGGATCTTGTGCTGTCGCTGTTGTCGCTGTCCTTTGAACCCGGCGAAGATGGTGCCGGCCACCTGGTGCTGACCCTGGCCGGCGATGGCGCCATCCGCCTCTCTGTCGAGGCCATCGACGTCTCGCTGCGCGATGTGACCCGTCCCTATACTGCGCCCTCGGGCAAGGCGCCGGATCACGGCGACGACTAACCCCGCCGCCAGCGGGACTGTCGCAGGGCAAACTGCTGCACCCGGCGGCAAAGGCTTGTCCCGGCGCGGTTCGCTCTATATGTCCCGGTCGCACCAGCCGGAGTGACCAGATGCCTGTATTCCTTGATACCTCTGATGCCAATTTCGAGGCTTCCTTTGCCGCGCTTCTGAGCGCCAAGCGCGAGGACAGCCCGGACGTGGACGCCACTGTCGCGGAGATCATTGCCGATGTACGCAGCCGCGGCGATGCGGCCCTGATCGACCTGACAGCGAAGTTCGACCGGCTGGAGCTGAGCGCCGACAAGTTGGCAATTTCCGAGGCCGAAGTGACCGCCGCGATCGCAGGCGTCCCTGCTGCGGAACGGGCGGCGCTGGAACTCGCAGCGGATCGCATCCGCGCCTATCACGAACGGCAGATGCCCGAAGATGCCCAATGGACCGATCCGGCGGGAGCCATCCTTGGCTGGCGCTGGTCTGCGGTTTCTGCTGCAGGCCTCTATGTACCGGGCGGGCTGGCCTCTTACCCCTCTTCGGTGCTGATGAATGCCATTCCGGCCAAGGTCGCCGGGGTCGAGCGTCTTGCCATCACCGTGCCCACGCCCGACGGGGTGCTGAACCCGCTGGTGCTGCTGGCGGCGCGGCTGGCCGGGGTGGATGAGATCTATCGCATCGGCGGCGCTCAGGCGATTGCGGCGCTGGCCTATGGCACAGAAAGCATCGCGCCGGTGGATAAAATCACCGGCCCCGGCAACGCCTTTGTCGCCGCCGCCAAGCGCCGCGTCTTCGGCAAGGTGGGCATCGACATGATCGCCGGGCCGTCGGAAATCCTGGTGATCGCCGACAAGGACAACAACCCCGACTGGATCGCGCTGGACCTGATGAGCCAGGCGGAACACGACGAAAGCGCCCAGTCGATCCTGATCACCGACGATGCCGCATTTGGCCGCGCGGTGGCCGAAGCCGTGGACAAGCGCCTTGAAACACTGGAGCGCCGCGCCATCGCCGGAGCCAGCTGGCGCGATTTCGGCGCGGTGATCACCGTGCGCGATCTCGATGAGGCCGCAAACTTGTCGAACCGTATCGCGCCCGAGCACCTGGAACTCTGCACCGGCGATCCCGAAGAACTGAGCCAGAAGACCATCCACGCCGGGGCGATCTTCCTGGGTCAATACACGCCCGAGGCCATCGGCGATTACGTCGGCGGCCCCAACCACGTGCTGCCCACGGCGCGCTCGGCGCGGTTCTCTTCGGGCCTATCGGTGATGGATTTCCTCAAACGCACCACCCTGGCCCGTATGACGCCCGAAGCGTTGCGCGCCATTGGCCCTGCGGCAGAAACCTTGGCGCAAAGCGAAAGCCTGGAGGCGCACGGCCTGTCCGTCACCCAGCGTCTGAACGCGCTGAACGACTGATCACGGCCGGACGCGGCGCAAGGCAGCCCTCAAAAGATTGCCGCGCCGCGCGCCATCGGCTAGTGAGGGTGCGATTCCCGGTTAAGAGATCGCACGCCATGAGCCGCATCAGTCATATCGAGCTGGACGACAGCAACCTGCCGCCCCCGACCCCCGAGATCGAGCAGGAGCGCAAGGTGGCGCTGTTTGACCTGATCGAGGAGAACTCCTTTACCCTGCCTGCCCGTGATGGGCGCGCTGTCCCCCCCGGCCCCTATCATCTGGGGCTGGCGATCCGGGATAAACGGCTGGTCTTTGATATCACCACCGAAGACGGGCAGAAGGCGGCGGAATTTCACCTGTCGCTGTCGCCCTTCCGTCAGGTGGTGAAGGATTACTACCAGATCTGCGAAAGCTATTTCACCGCCGTAAAGACCCTGCCCCCCAGCCAGATCGAGACCATCGACATGGCCCGGCGCGGCATTCACAACGAAGGCAGCCGCGTGCTTCAGGAACGTCTGGAGGGCAAGGCCGAGGTGGATACCGACACCGCCCGTCGCCTGTTCACCCTGATCTGCGTCCTGCATTTCGGAGGCTGACGGGTGGAGCAGTTACCGCAGTCCATCCTGTTCTGCTGTGACCACAATGCGGTCCGATCCCCCATGGCCGAGGGGATCATGAAGAAATTCTATGGCGCCGGGACCTACGTGCAGTCGGTCGGCGTCAAGAACGACATGGAAATCGACGGCTTCTGCATCGCTGTCTGCCAGGAAATCGGGGTGGAACTGTCGCGCCACCGGTCGCGCTCTTTCGACGAGATGGAGCAATGGGGCGATGATCTGTCGTCCTTTGATCTGGTGGTGGCCCTGTCGCCCGCCAGCCAACGCCGCGCGCTGGAGCTGACCCGCTATTTCCACCTCGAAGTCGAATACTGGCCGATCATGGACCCGACCGGCCTTGGTGAAACCCGCGAAGCCAAGCTGGACAGCTACCGGCAGACCCGCGACCAGATCATTCAACACCTGAAAGCCCGCTGGGGCGAACCGACGGAGCTGTTATGAGCGACACCATCACGCGCTATTTCGCGGCCTTCAACGCAGGCGACACCCAAGGCATGATCGATTGCCTGTCTGACGACGTGGCCCATCACGTCAACGAGGGCAACATCCGCGTTGGCAAGGAAAAATTCGCCGAGTTCTGCGACCACATGAGCCGCTGCTACCGTGAAGAGCTGACCGACATGGTGGTATTCTCCACCCCCGACAGCAGCCGCGCCGCCGCCGAATACATCGTCAACGGCACCTATCTGGAAACCGACGCGGGCCTGCCCGAGGCGCGCGGCCAGAGCTACCGTCTGCCTGCAGGCTCCTTCTTTGATCTGAAGGACGGCAAGATCTCCCGCGTCACCACCTATTACAACCTCTCTGACTGGATGGCGCAGGTCTCGGCCTGATGGCGGTTAAGGTCAAAGCCCTTTCGGGCGAGGCATTGGAGGCTGCCCTTCCGGATCTGGCACGGCTGCGCATCGAAGTGTTCCGCGCCTTTCCCTATCTTTATGATGGGGACGAAGCCTATGAGCAGCATTATCTGCGCAGCTACCGCGACACGCCCGATGCGGTGCTGGTGGCAGCCATATCCGAAGGACGTGTGATCGGCGCGGCCACGGGCATGCCGCTGAGCAGCCATGGCGATGCGGCGCAGATCTCAAAGGGCGAATTGCCTGTCGAGGATGTGTTCTACTGCGCCGAATCCGTGCTGCTGCCAGAGTTCAGAGGACAGGGGATCGGCCATGCGTTCTTTGACCACCGCGAAGCGCACGCGCGCACCCTGGGTTTCAGGCTTTCGGCCTTTTGCAGCGTGATCCGCCCGGAGGATCACCCGCTGCGCCCCGCAGATTACCGCAGCAATGATGTGTTCTGGCAAAAGCGCGGCTACCGCCCGATGCCGGGCGTCCTTGCCGAATTCACCTGGAAAGACATTGGCGACCGCGCCGAAAGCAAAAAGGCGCTGCAATTCTGGAGCCGGGAGCTGTAGGCTCACTTTGAAACGACCGGCGGGGTACCCGCCAGACAAAGGGGGTCTTGCCCATGAAAATCGCCACCGCCGCCTACCCGCTCGACTGGCTCGACAGCTGGGCACAATACGAGGACAAGCTGGCAAAATGGGTCGGCGATGCCGCCAAACAGGGCGGCGACCTGCTGGTCTTTCCCGAATATGGCGCGATGGAGCTGGCGACGCTGGATGGCGCTGACGCCGCCCTTGATCTGGAGCGGTCGCTGCATGCCGTATCGGATCGGATGGAGGATGCCGCCGCGCTGCACCTGAAACTGGCCGCCGAACACGGTGTTCATATCCTCGGCGCCTCGGCCCCGGTGAATGCCGGCTTCGAGCGCCCGGTGAACCGCGCCGAATTCTACGCGCCGACCGGACAGCGGGACCATCAGGACAAGCAGATCATGACCATGTTCGAGCGCGATCCCTGGAATGTCACCGGGGGCGGACCGCTCAAGATTTTTGACACCGCGCTTGGCAAGATCGGCGTGCTGATCTGCTATGACAGCGAATTCCCCCTGCTGGGCCGGGCGCTGGAAGAGGCAGATATCATCCTTGTTCCCTCCTGTACCGAAGCGCTGGCGGGATATTGGCGAGTGCGTATCGGCGCCATGTCGCGGGCGCTGGAAAACCAGTGCATCACCGCCATGGCCTCAATCGTGGGGCAGGCAGACTGGTCCGAATCGGTTGACGTGGGATGCGGCATGGGTGGCATCTTTGGTCCGCCGGATACCGGCTTCCCTGCGACCGGCGTCTTTGCCGAAGGCACCCTGGACCAGCCCGGCTGGACCCTGGCTGAAGTGGACATCGCACAGGTCGCCGAGGTCCGTCGCAATGGGGTCGTCCGCAACCGCAGCCACTGGGACGAACAGAACAGCAGGACAAAAACCTGCACAATTCGCCTCATGCCGTGATTGCGCCCTTGAAAAATTGGGAAAATAGGCTCATTTAAGCGCTCATCCCCGCAGATTGACGGGGTAACGCAATGATGGAGAGAACATGGCCAAGGAAGATACGCTCGAATTTCCCGGTGTCGTGAAGGAACTCCTGCCCAATGCGACGTTTCGGGTCGAGCTGGAAAACGGCCATGAGATCATCGCACATACGGCAGGCAAGATGCGCAAGAACCGCATCCGTGTTCTGGCTGGCGACCGGGTTCAGGTGGAAATGACCCCCTATGACCTGACCAAGGGCCGGATCAACTACCGCTTCAAATAAGCGACCGATCCGACTTGATGACCAAAGCCCGGCCCAGATGCCGGGCTTTTGTTTTTGGGGGTTTACTCCTAAAACAAGGGCCCACGGCAGCATTGGCACGGTATAGATAAAAGGGCCCCTCATGGCATTCATTCTGGGATCTGGCAGCCCGCGGCGGCTGGAACTGCTGGCACAGCTTGGCGTTACCCCGGACGCGGTCCGCCCGCCGGATATCGACGAGACCCCTCACAAGGGCGAGCTGCCGCGCGATTACTGCGCCCGCGTGACACGTGAAAAGGTGCAAGCCGTGCCAGCAGGGACCGATGACGTTGTGCTCTGTGCCGATACCACCGTCGCGATGGGGCGGCGAATCATGGGCAAACCTGCCGATGCCGGAGAGGCCGCCGAATTCCTGCTGGCCCTGTCTGGCCGCCGTCACCGGGTCATCACCTCGGTCGCGGTGCGCCGCGGCGAGAGGGTCTGGCAAAAGGACGTGGTCAGCCAGGTCAAGATGAAGCGCCTCAGCGATGAGGAACTGAACGCCTATCTCGCCAGTGATGACTGGCAGGGCAAGGCCGGTGGCTATGCCATTCAGGGACCAGCGGGGGCGCTCATCCCCTGGATCAACGGCTCCTTTACCGGGATCGTCGGCCTGCCGCTTTGCGAAACCGCCCATCTTCTGCAGGCCGCGGGCTGGCCACTATACAAGGAGGCCGCCGCATGAAGGGCCGCACGATCGTTCTAGACCACATCGAAGGCCACGAGGCCGCCGCGCTGATGGTCGATGGCAAGCTTGAGGATTTCCTGATCGATGGCGACGCCCCCGTGCCCGGCACCGTCTACCGCGCTCGCGCCGACCGGCCGGTCAAGGGCCAGGGCGGCATGTTCCTCAGCACGCCTGATGGCGCCGCCTTCCTGCGGCAGGTCAAGGGCATGGCCCCGGGCCAGCAGCTTCTGGTGCAGGTCACCGGTTATGCCGAGCCGGGCAAAGCGATCCCGGTCACCCAAAAACTGCTGTTCAAAAGCCGCTACGCCATCGTCACCCCCGAGGCGCCGGGGCTGAACATCTCCCGCTCGATCCGGGACGAGGATGAGCGTGACCGTCTTCTGGAGGTTGCCCATCTGGCCATGGAGGGCACCGATTACGGCCTGATCCTGCGCTCTGCCTGCGCGGGCGCGGATGCCGATGAGGTGGCCGAGGATATCACCGCCATGGCAGCCCTCGCCGATCAGGTCCTGAACGATCACGGAACCGAGGTGGAAACCCTCGCCGAAGGCGACGGCCCCCATATCCGCGCATGGCGCGACTGGGTGGAACCGGCCGAGGTCGAACGCACTCCGGGCGGCTTTGAGACCCACGGTGTGCTGGACGCGCTTGACCAGGCCCAGGGTATCCGCGAACCGCTGCCGGGCGGCGGGTTCCTTTATATCGAACCCACGCGCGCACTGGTGGCCGTCGATGTCAACACCGGCACCGATACCTCGCTCGCGGCCGGCCTCAAGGCCAACATGGCCTGCGCCAAAGACCTGCCCCGGGCGCTGCGTGTTCGGGGACTTGGCGGGCAGATCGTACTGGATCTGGCGCCGATGCCGAAAAAGGACCGGCGCGCCTTTGAAACCACTCTGCGGGCCGCGCTGCGCGCCGACAGCGAAGAAACGGTTCTGGTCGGCTGGACCAACCTGGGCCACTTCGAACTGCAACGCAAACGCGGCCGCCCGACCCTGCGGGAGATTCTGCGATGAGCTGCCCGATCTGTGGCGAGGAAACCGCCCGCTCCTACCGCCCCTTCTGCTCTCGGCGCTGCGCGGATCTTGATCTGGCGAAATGGCTGAACGGCGCTTATGCGGTCCCCAGCCGGGACCCGGAAGACATTGAAAAGGCGCTGGAAGAGACCGAAAGATCGCTGTCTTCCGGAGAAAAGCACTCACAGTTTCGGCATTGAAAAATTTCTTTCAAAAAGCCTCTGGACACCGCCCGCCCCACAGCATAGAAGGCCCACACCCAAGGCGAGACGCCTTCCCGTGCCCGGGTAGCTCAGGGGTAGAGCAGTGGATTGAAAATCCTCGTGTCGGTGGTTCGATTCCGCCCCCGGGCACCATTAAAACCCAATAAAAGCAAGACGTTAATCCTCATCGGCCTAGCCATAGTAGAAGCGCGTTTTGCTGTGGGTATCATTTGGGTAGCATTTTACTGGCTGGTAGCCCGCACGCCAGTGAAACGTGCGAACTACCTCGATAGGACCGTTTTGAGGCGTTGGAGCAATTATGCCCCTACTGTGCCGTGGCGACGAAAACCGGCTCAGGAGCTTCCTGTCCGACAAGCCTCTTTTCTCGATCCTTGTTACGGTTGACCTGCTCCCCTGAAAAGTCCGCGGTTTGAAGTTAGCCTGTTCTCCAAACGAGGAGACAAACGATGCGGAAGAGC
>NZ_JAXGFS010000039.1:0-885 GCF_041008745.1 Pseudophaeobacter sp. 1A09344 | reverse complement strand
ATCGAACGCGTGGTCGAGGATCGCCGCCCCACCATCATCGTGCTCGACGAGGCCTGGAAGCTCTTGGACGATACCTATTTCGGGGCGCGGCTGGAAAACTGGCTGGTTACGCTTCGCAAGATGAACTGCGTCGTGATCATGATGACGCAATATCCGAGCCAACTGCGCGACAGCCGCGTCGGCAAAACCATCGTCGAGACGGTGCCGACGCAGATCCTCTTCCCGAACGATCGTGCTGCTGTCTCCGATTACGATTTCCTGCGCGTGAACGCCAAGGAGGCCGCGCTCCTCGTCCAGCCCACCATTGGCCAGCGCATCGCCCTTGTCCGCTCGGCGGGCGACAGCGTCTTCGTCGACGCCGACCTCTCCGCCTTGGGCAACCTCCTTCCCATCCTTGGTGGCGGCGCCACAGGCGAGGCCCGCGTGCCCGCCGATTGGCGCGCCAATCCCGATTTCTGGAGACATGTGATATGAGTTTGAAACCTCTCCTCGTGCTTTGCGCCGCCGCAAGCCTGCTGTCGGCTTGCGAGAAATACACCGAGAAAACCTCGCCCTGCTTCGGACGCAATGGCGAGCCGCAGGTGACGCGGTCCGCGCTTTCCTTCTCGACCATGGGCGCACCGGCTCAGGAGACGGCCAAACCCGACTGCACCTTCGAGCCCCTGCCCCGTCCGGAATGAGCCGCGCCGCGATCATATCCGCCGGGCTTTGCCTTGGCCTCGGCGCCCTGCCCGCGCATGCCCAGGGCGTGCCGACGCAGGATAATTCCGCGATCGGGCGTGCCATCGCGCGGGTGACAGCGCTAGCCGAGGATCTGGGCGTACAGCAGGACAAGGATCGGACGGAGTCCACGCTGGCCGACGTCCAGGCCGACCAGCTGCGCGT
>NZ_JAXGFS010000038.1:0-1087 GCF_041008745.1 Pseudophaeobacter sp. 1A09344 | reverse complement strand
GGCACATTCTAAACTGGGTTGCGACACATCCCCTATCTTGCTGAAAAGCAAGGAGAACGGACATGGCCCACACAGAGTTGGATTTGCGTGAAAGACGCGCGATCGAAGACATGCTGAATGCAAAAGTGCCTGTGAGCAAGATAGCAGCCGAAATCGGCAGGCATCGCTCGACCGTCTATCGCGAGATCAAGCGGAACTCTTTTTCCGATGACGAGCTGCCTTATCTGAACGGCTACTACGGGATGAACGCACAGAAATACGCATCAGATCGACGCGCACGGCGTCGCAAACTGATCCGACTGAAGGATCTGCGCGCTCATGTCATCGCTCAGTTGAAGATTGGATGGACGCCGGAACAGATTGCGGGACGTCTGGGATATGACGGCCAGCCTGTGCGCGTCAGTCATGAGACGATCTATGCTTACGTCTACAGCCCCGAAGGACAGTCCGAACAACTGGCTCGCCATCTCCCCAGCCGTCGCAAGAAGCGGCAACCGCGCCATGCCAGACGGCCAAGAGGCCAGGTTTTTCCGCCGGACCGGTCCATCCATGAACGTCCTGACTACGTGAAGACGCGTGAGACTTTCGGCGAATGGGAAGGCGATCTGATGATCTTCGAGCGAGCTCAAGGCACAATGAATGTTGCCTCGCTGGTCGAACGGAAGACCCGGTTTGCTGTCCTGTTCCGCAATAACGACCGCAGCTCTACCCACTTCATCAACAAGCTGATGGATGTGATGGAGCCCCTGCCCCAGCCAGCCCGGAGGTCGATCACCTTCGACCGTGGCTTCGAGTTCCGCGCGTGGCGCAAGCTCAAATCAGGCATCGGCACGGATAGTTGGTTCTGCGATCCCCAAGCACCTTGGCAGAAGGGTTCAGTCGAGAATCTGAACAAACGGGCCAGGCGATACTTGCCACGGGACACCCAACTCGCGGCGCTCTCAAATCGCAATATGAAGGCGATTTGTGACCGCCTGAACGGCACGCCTAGAAAGTGCCTTGGATGGCGCACCCCACTCGAGGCGTTCAGAGAAGAGATGATGAAACTGAGATAGCGGATACTGTCGCAACGACCCTTGAGCCATCA
>NZ_JAXGFS010000037.1:0-1276 GCF_041008745.1 Pseudophaeobacter sp. 1A09344 | reverse complement strand
GTTTGAGCTACCCCCTGAATTTCGGACACTGACGTAAGCTACGAATTGCTGTCTGTTGATCTTCGACGCAGAGGAGATCAGAGATGTCGAAACGGAAGAACCATTCGCCTGAGTTCAAGGCCAAGGTCGCGCTTGAGGCTTTGAAGGGCGAGCGGACTGTTGCAGAGCTGGCAAGCCAATTTGGCGTTCATCCGACGATGATCCACAGCTGGAAGCGGGCGCTCCTGGAGGGCGCGTCCGGCGTGTTCGAGCGTGGCGGCAAGAAAACCCCGGAGATTGACGAAGAACAGGTCAAAGAGCTGCACGCTAAGATTGGGGAGCTGGCCGTTGCCAACGATTTTTTGTCACGAAAGCTCAAACCGTGGATCGGCAAGTGAGGCGGAAAATGATCGAGCCTGCCAATGCCAATCTGCCCATTGGCAAGCAGTGCAAGCTGCTGTCGATCTCGCGGTCGTCGTTCTATTATCAACCCAAAGGCGAGACGGCTCTGAACCTGATGCTGATGCGTCGGATCGACGAACAGTTCCTGGAAACGCCGTTCTTCGGTGTGCGGCAGATGACTTGGCATCTGCGCAATGAGGGTCATTTGGTGAACGAAAAGCGGATCAGGCGGCTGATGAGGGTGATGGGGCTCATGCCGATCTACCAGAAGCCCAACACCAGCAAGGCAGCGAAGGGACACAAGACCTACCCCTATCTGCTGCGTGGTCTGCGGGTGGGGCGCCCGAACCAGGTCTGGGCGGCAGACATCACCTATCTGCCAATGCGCAAGGGGTTCCTGTATCTGGTGGCGATCATTGACTGGCACACCCGCAAGGTGCTGGCCTGGCGCATCTCGAACACGCTGGAAGCGGACTTCTGTGTCGAGGCGCTGAACGAGGCCATCCACAAGTTCGGCCCGCCCGAGATCATGAATACAGATCAGGGCAGCCAGTTCACGTCTTTCGCCTGGACGGACAGGCTGCGGCGATCCGATGTGCGCATCTCGATGGATGGCAAAGGCCGGTTCCTCGATAACATCTTCGTCGAGCGGCTCTGGCGGAGTCTGAAATACGAGTGCGTCTACCTGCACGCTTGGGAGACTGGATCAGAGGCGAAGGCAGGCGTCGGCAGATGGATCGAGTTCTATAATCGAAAACGCCCACATTCCGCCCTTGGCGGCAAGCCTCCTGCCATGGTCTATTGGCTGAGAAAAGACGAAACCCAACCTGGTCAGCAGCGGCAGAGAGTAGCTTAAACTACGCCAGATCCTGTCCAACGATCGGGGAGTAGCTCA
>NZ_JAXGFS010000036.1:0-1521 GCF_041008745.1 Pseudophaeobacter sp. 1A09344 | reverse complement strand
AACAAAAAAGCCCCCGCATGATTTGCGGGGGCTTTGTGGTGTTCTGCTGTAGGGCCGGTCAGTAACGGTAGTGTTCCGGCTTGAAGGGACCTTCCGGGGTGACGCCGATATAGGCGGCCTGCTCGGGGCTGAGCGTGGTCAGCTTGACGCCGATACGCTCCAGATGCAGGCGGGCGACCTTCTCGTCCAGATGCTTGGGCAGGATGTAGACCTCGTTTTTATACTCCTCACCGCGGGTCCACAGCTCGATCTGCGCCAGAACCTGGTTGGTGAAAGAGGCCGACATCACAAAGGACGGGTGACCGGTGGCATTGCCGAGGTTCAACAGGCGCCCTTCGGACAGAAGGATGATGCGGTTGCCCGAGGGCATCTCGATCATATCCACCTGTTCCTTGATGTTGGTCCACTTGTGGTTCTTGAGGTTCGCCACCTGGATCTCATTGTCGAAGTGGCCGATGTTGCCGACGATGGCCATGTCCTTCATCGCGCGCATATGCTCGATGCGGATCACGTCCTTGTTGCCGGTGGTGGTGATGAAGATATCGGCGCTGGAGACCACGTCTTCCAGCAGCACCACCTCAAAGCCGTCCATCGCCGCCTGCAGAGCGCAGATCGGGTCCGCTTCGGTGACCTTCACGCGGGCACCCGCGCCGCGCAGAGAGGCCGCCGAGCCTTTGCCCACGTCGCCGTAGCCGCAGACCACCGCGACCTTGCCGGCCATCATGGTGTCGGTGGCGCGGCGGATGCCGTCGACCAGGCTTTCCTTGCAGCCGTATTTGTTGTCGAACTTCGACTTGGTGACCGAGTCGTTCACGTTGATCGCCGGGAAGGGCAGCTGACCCTGTTTCACCAGCTCGTAAAGGCGATGCACGCCGGTGGTGGTCTCTTCGGAAACGCCCTTGATCGCGTCGCGGGTCTTGGTGAACCAGCCGGGGCTTTCCTTCATGCGCTTCTGGATCTGCGCCTTGATCGCGGCTTCTTCCTCGGAGCCGGGTACCGGGATGATGTCCTCACCTGCTTCGGCGCGGGCGCCCAGCAGCACGTAGAGCGTCGCATCGCCGCCATCGTCGAGGATCATGTTGGCACCTTCGGCGAACTGGAAGGAGCGGTCGAGGTAATCCCAATGCTCTTCCAGGGTCTGGCCCTTGATGGCGAAGACGGGAATGCCTGCCTCGGCAATCGCCGCAGCGGCGTGATCCTGGGTCGAGAAGATGTTGCAGGATGCCCAGCGGACATCGGCGCCAAGCGCCACCAGGGTTTCGATCAGCACCGCGGTCTGGATGGTCATATGCAGGGAGCCGACGATACGGGCACCTTTCAGCGGCTTGCTGTCCCCGTATTCCGCGCGCAGGGACATCAGCCCCGGCATTTCGGTTTCCGCGATATCCAGTTCCTTGCGGCCAAACCCGGCCAATGCGATGTCTTTGACGATGTAATCCGTGCCCATTGGCAACTCCATTCTGGCTCAGCCTCAACTTGGCCACGCACTTAACACCGCAACGCTTTACAAGCAATGAAACC
>NZ_JAXGFS010000035.1:0-1696 GCF_041008745.1 Pseudophaeobacter sp. 1A09344 | reverse complement strand
CAGGGCTTTTAGCCCAGTTTTTCGGTGAGTTCGGGGACGGCCTGGAACAGGTCTGCCACGAGGCCGTAATCGGCAACCTGGAAGATCGGTGCCTCTTCGTCCTTGTTGATGGCGACGATGATCTTGGAGTCCTTCATGCCCGCCAGATGCTGGATCGCGCCGGAGATGCCGACCGCGACATAAAGCTCGGGGGCGACGACCTTGCCGGTCTGACCCACCTGCCAGTCGTTCGGCGCATAGCCGGAATCGACCGCAGCACGGGACGCACCAACCGCAGCGCCCAGCTTGTCCGCCAGACCTTCGATCAGTTTGAAGTCCTCTTCGGAGCCGACACCGCGACCACCGGAGACAACAACGCCAGCCGAGGTCAGCTCGGGGCGGTCGCTTTCGGCAACCTTGTCTTCGACCCATTCGGACAGGCCGGGGTTCTCGGCTGCGCCGGTGGTTTCAACAGCGGCAGAGCCGCCTTCGCCAGCCGCATCAAAGGTCGAAGTCCGGAAGGAGATGACCTTCTTGGCGTCTTTCGACTTCACGGTCTGGATCGCGTTACCGGCGTAGATCGGACGCTCGAAGGTGTCCGCGTCGACAACAGCGGTCACATCCGAGATCACCATCACGTCCAGCAGCGCCGCAACGCGCGGCAGCACGTTCTTGGCATCGGTGGTCGCAGGCGCCACGATGTGGCTGTAATCACCAGCCAGCGACACGATCAGCGCCGCAGTCGGCTCGGCCAGGCGGTGACCCAGCGAGGCGTCCTCGGCGACCAGCACCTTGGCTACGCCGTCGATCTTGGCAGCAGCGTCGCCCGCGGCAGCTGCCGATGCACCGGCACAAAGCACGGTCACATCACCCAGCGCCTTGGAGGCGGAGACAGCCTTGGCGGTGGCGTCCATCGCCAGTTCGCCATTGTTCACTTCAGCAAGGAGAAGAACAGCCATTACACAGCCCCCGCTTCTTTGAGTTTTGCAACCAGTTCGTCAACCGAACCGACCATGATGCCAGCCGAGCGGGCCTGCGGTTCGGTGGTGGAGACGATCTCAAGACGCGGGGAGACGTCGACGCCGTAATCGGCAGCGGTTTTCTCATCCAGCGGCTTTTTCTTCGCCTTCATGATGTTCGGCAGCGAGGCATAACGCGGCTCGTTGAGGCGCAGGTCCACGGTGACGATGGCGGGCATCTTCACAGAGATGGTCTGCAGACCGCCGTCCACCTCGCGGGTGACCTTGGCGCTGTCGCCGTCGATGTCGACTTCGGAGGCAAAGGTGCCCTGCGACCAACCCAGCAGTGCGGACAGCATCTGACCGGTGGCGTTCATGTCGTTGTCGATCGCCTGCTTGCCTGCAAGCACCAGACCGGGCTGCTCTTCCTCGACGACCTTGGCGAGGATCTTGGCCACGGCCAGCGGTTCGATATCGGTGTGCACGTCATCGGCGGCGACAACCAGGATGGCGCGGTCTGCGCCCATGGCCAGCGCGGTGCGCAGGGTTTCCTGTGCCTGTTTCACGCCGATCGAGACCGCAACGACCTCATCCGCCTTACCGGCTTCTTTCAGGCGAATGGCCTCTTCGACGGCGATTTCGTCAAAGGGGTTCATCGACATTTTGACGTTGGCGAGATCGACACCGCTTCCGTCCGCTTTGACGCGGACCTTCACGTTATAGTCAATCACGCGTTTGACAGGCACGAGTACCTTCAT
>NZ_JAXGFS010000034.1:0-1719 GCF_041008745.1 Pseudophaeobacter sp. 1A09344 | reverse complement strand
ACCCCACTCGAGGCGTTCAGAGAAGAGATGATGAAACTGAGATAGCGGATACTGTCGCAACGACCCTTGAGCCATCAAAATATGATGAAGGACAAGTCTGGCTTTAAATTGGGGACGTTTTCGTCAAACTGCTCCTCTGGCATGACGGTTACGAAATCACCGGACCGTTGGGTGAACAGCTGGGAAAACAACCTCAAACTGGGAAAAATGCTGGATGAGGCGGGCATTGATTTCATGCTGCCCATCGCCCGCTGGGTCGGGTACGGCGGCGAGACGGATTTTCACGGCGGCGTCCTTGAAACGGTTACCTGGGCCACCGCCTTGCTGGCATCGACCAAGAACATCAGCGTCTTTGCGACAATGCATACGGCTGCCAACAACCCGGTTGTTTCGGCCAAACAGATCGCCACGATGGATCAGGTCGGCAACGGGCGCGCCGGGCTCAACATCGTAGCGGGCTGGAACAAACCTGAGTACGAGGCGCTGGGACTGACCCTGCCGGATGACCATGAGACCCGCTACGGCTACGCGCAGGAATGGTTCGATATCATCGAAAAACTCTGGACGTCCGAAGACTACTTTGACTGGGATGGGCAATATTTCAAACTCAAGCATGTTGCCGGTGATCCGAAGCCGATAAACGGCCGTCCCCCGATCCTGAATGCCGCGGGTTCTGAAACCGGCCGCGCCTTTGCCACCGACAACGCCGATTATCTTTTCACGCCTGCGATTGATCTGACGCGGTCGGTCGATGAGATCAAGGAGCTGAAGGAACTGGCGAAATCCAAGGGCCGCGATGTTGGCGTTTTGACGTTCAGTCATGTCATCTGCCGAGAGACCGAAGAAGAAGCCACTGCGCTGCGGGACCGGCTGATGGGCGATTTGGCAGACTGGGAGGCGGTGGACAATCTGGTGAATCTGCAGTTTGCCCATGCGCAGTCGTTCCCCCACGACTTGCTGGCCCAGATCAAGAACCTGTTTGCAATGGGGCATGGTGGCTTCCCGCTTGTCGGCACGCCAAGACAGGTCGCGGACGGCATCATCAAACTGCATGAAACCGGTTTTTCCGGTACCACGCTGTCCTTTGTCGATTACGTCGAAGAGTTCCCGTATTTCCGCGACAACGTCCTGCCTCTGCTTGCAGAAGCGGGTATCCGGTAATGGAGATCCCATCCTCCAAGTCGTTCACCAACGCGATGCGCGCGTTGGTGGGCAACTGCTCTGTCATCACCGTTGGCGAAGGCGCCGACATCTCCGGCCTGGTGGTCACGTCGGCAATTTCGCTCAGCGCTGAACCACCGCTCCTGCTTGCCTGTGTCAACCGAAGCTCCTCCAGCTGGCCCCTGCTCGACAAATACCGGAAGTTCGGCTGGTCATCCCTAGGCGCGGGGCACCAGCAAATTGCCGAGAACTTCTCGGGATTTGGCGGGGTGAAGGGTCCAGACCGCTACGAGGGCGGTGAATGGGAGACTGCTGAAACGGGTGTCTTGCTATTAAAAGGTGCGCCTGCCGCGTTCGATTGTGAGGTCGAGGAGATGATTGATCGCGCCACTCATTCGATTGTGATCGGCAGGGTGCGCGCCATCCGGGAGTGTCAGGATGCAGGCGCGCTCGTCTATTGGAACGGATCGTTCATGCCAATTGACCTGCTCCCCTGAAAAGTCCGCGGTTTGAAGTTAGCCTGTTCTCCAAACGAGGAGACAAACGATGCGGAAGAGC
>NZ_JAXGFS010000033.1:0-2858 GCF_041008745.1 Pseudophaeobacter sp. 1A09344 | reverse complement strand
GTCCAGCCAGGCGGCCAGATCGACGCAAAGGACCTCCTCATCGAGCTGGAATAAGACACGAAGCCCAGACCACAAAACTACAAGCCGCAGCCCAAAAAGGCTGCGGCTTTTTTTCGTGCCGCACGCAGGCCGGATCCACTGCCCCGCGAATACGCGACAACGGGGAAAATTCGGCAAGCCTCCTCATTTCGCTGCTGTCAATCTTGATCCTTTGCGGGACCAGCCCAAAATAGCTGCCAGTTTTTATCCAGTTTGCGAGGTTTCCAATGTCTTCAGCGAAATTGACAGCTCCTGTCGGTCAGTCCCCACGCTCCAGTTCCGGGGATGAGGTCAAGAACAAACCAGACGACGTGCTGTTGGTGCGCAGGATGCTGGAGGCCAATAAGATCGGTCCGCTTGGCGCCTCCAAGAAGATGGATACCGGCCTGCTGAAGGCCATCGGCACCTTTCAGAAGAAAAGCGGCTTCAAAAACCCCGACAAGGTCGTCGATCCCGGCGGGCGCACCTTCAAGGCGCTGCTGCCAGCCTACAAGAAGATGAAGGCCGAAGAGGAAAAGGCCGCCAAACAACCCATGATGGAGGTCACCTTCCGCGGCAAGAAGATCCGCTGCACGCCCAAGGAATACGAGAAGGTCAAGCTGGACGTCCTCAAACGGCTGACGCCCTATATGAAATCGGTCCTGCGTAACCATGAAACCGCGCTGGAGACCTATCAGCACTATCTTGACGTGGCTCAGCTGAAAGATGGCGTGCTGAACGCCGTAGCGCAGGTCATCATCATCGAGGCCGGATCGGTCAAGATGCCCGATAACAAGCTCTGTGGCCGCTCCATCCGTGCCAGTGGCAAGCTGGAGCGGGCGATCATGACAAAGGACCTCAAGCTGATCGATGAGGCCCTGCCCGAGGCAGAAAAGGCGATTGGCGCCTTCAACGCGGATCTTTTGCGGTTTCTGAAGGAATTCACCGGCTCTGCCCGGACCACGGCCACTGTTCTGTCGGTTTCGTCGGCTGCCTGTTTTGCAGTCGTCGGGGCGCTGGCCGCCCCGGTTCTGGTGACCGGAGCGGGCATGACGGCTGGCGGCGCGGCTATCACCTCTGGTGCCGGTGTCGGCCTTTTGCAAAGCGCCAGTCAGGAGCTTGGCAAACATGCCAGCGGTCAGAAGGTGACCGTCTGGGGTTCGATCCAGGCCATGGTGATCGATGGCACGGTTGGCGGGCTGACCGGCGGGATCGGCAGCAAGGTACCGCTCGGCTTTTGCGATGATGCGGCAAAATGGGTCGCACCCAAGCTGGCGTCCAAGGTCGCCTTCCTGTCCACCAAACAGCTTGAGAAATTCATCGCCAATTACATCGCCGGCTCCGGACAAGAGGTGATCAAAACCGTTCTGGGTGAAGCCGTGAAGGAAGTCGGCCGGATCATGAAGACCGGCAAGCCCCCGACCGAAAAGGAATTCCAGGCCATCGTAACCTCACTTCTTTATTCGGCACTTCTTGGCGGGATGGTGAAGAACCTCGGCAGCTTCCAGAAAAAATGGGCCTATAAGAACAAGGATCTTCTGCAGGGCACGATCCTGCCGGACCGGCTGGCGAAACTGGCCAAGACCAACAACATCCCAAATACGCTCAAGGCCAAGCTCTGGGCTGAGGTGATGAACAAGGTCAGCGATGAAAGCCTGAAGGTCGGCTATGGCGTCATTCTGTCCCGCGCCACCGGCAAGGAAAGCGAGGCACAGATGACCGATATGGCTGCCAAGGCCGCCGCCAAGGACAAGGCGCTGATGAAACTGGTCGACAACGAACTGGCCAAGGCGCTGAAAAAGCACAAGATCCCGGTCAAATAATCACCTCAACGGATACGCCCCAAGGGCCGTGGGGACCACTCCCGCTGCCCTCGGCATCCCGCCCGCGCTTCCGCGGCGCGCATTCCCTCGCGTGAACCCGCTCTGAATCGGCTTCAAAAGCCCCGCAGGATTGTTCAGTATTAGGTTCCAAAAACGAACTCACTTATGACACTGCAATTCCTATGGGGAGGATAGGCCGATGCTTCCGATTACATCACTTTATGGCGGCGGGGCGGCGCTCTTGTTTGTCTACCTGTCGCTTGGCGTCAGTCGCCAGCGGCTGAAACACAAGATTTCCGTCGGAGATGGCGGCAATCGCGCATTACTGATGGCCATCCGCGCACAGGGGAATTTCGTGGAATATACCGCGCTTGGCCTGGTTCTTCTGGCGCTGAGCGAAGCACAGGGCGCACCGGCACTGGCCACGCATGCGCTGGGGGTGATGTTGCTGGGCGGACGGCTGATGCACGCGGTCGGTTTTACCGCGCGCCCGCAGATCCTGATCCTGCGTCAGGCCGGCATCGTGCTGAACCTTCTGATGCTGCTTGTGGCAGGTCTGGGCCTGATCGCGCACGCGCTTTTCTAAGGTGAAGAGTGGCTAAGCCTAAACGTCATGCCCCTGCACCGGGGCCGTGACCTCGGGGGCGCTGATCGTTTTAACATAGACCGGCGCGGGCCGGATCGCGCCCGGGTCGACCTCAGATGCGGTTTCCGGGCTCTGCCCCCCCGCGGGCGACAGCGCCTTGGCCAGCGCTATGGTCGCGATCAGCGCGCCAATACGGGCATAATCGGCAGGTTTCATCTTAGACAGCTCCCCTCTGTTTCTTTTCGTCTGTATGAAACGCAGCAGCCCGCAGGTTCCGTCGCAGAAAATGAGAGTTTTTTCCGGGGCGGCACGATTTTCCACTTGCAGCCCCGCGGCGGAATGAATATTTCACCCCTCACCGAATGGCAGCGCGGGCGTAGCTCAGGGGTAGAGCATAACCTTGCCAAGGTTAGGGTCGGGCGTTCGAATCG
>NZ_JAXGFS010000032.1:0-3313 GCF_041008745.1 Pseudophaeobacter sp. 1A09344 | reverse complement strand
TCGAGGAGCGCGGCTGACGTCATCGCCTTCGGCCGCGACGGGACAGCCCGGACCTCGGGCTGGACCTTTCATGGCGAACGACCTGCCTGGGCGGGGCTGGGTGATAGCGCTGAGGCCGGGGTGGTTCTTGCCTCGCTGGATGCCACACCGCCGTCCGGACGCGACGACATCCTCTCCCTGATCCGCACGACTGCTGACCGGTACCAGGGGAACCGCGCCCTGCGGCAAGTCGGCCTCGATGAGGACGACTGGCTGGTCCTTTTCCAAGCCCTGGTCGAGGCCGAAAGCAGCTACAATCCGACTGCCGTGAGCCCCAAGGGTGCCTATGGTCTTGGCCAGCTGATGCCGGATACTGCCCGTGCGCTCGGCGTCGATCCGCGCGATCCCTCACAGAACCTCGACGGCGCCGCACGCTATCTGCTCGCGCAGCTGGCCACATTCAAGGACATCAACCTGGCGCTCGCAGCCTATAATGCCGGGCCGCACCGCGTGGTCGAGTATTCCGGCACCCCGCCTTTCACCGAGACTCGCGACTACATCGCGCGCATCCATCGGATCCGGTCCCGGCTGGCGGGTGCGCCTTTTTCCGCGCCGGATATCCGTGTCGCGACCCGCGTGCCTGCCCGCGCGCCGGTCCTTATCGAACTTCAGTAAAACAAGGGAACTTCGCATGCTTCGACATCGCCTCAGCCGCCTCTTGCCTGCCGCCACAACCCTGGCGGCTTTCGCAACGCCCGTCCTCGCGCAAGACTTGTCACCGATCCAGACCATGCTGGAAACCGTCGAGGCCGCGCTGACCGGTCCCATCGGGATCGCGGTCGCCACGCTCGCGGTCATCGGCACCGGTTTCATGTGCATGATGGGACGGCTGAACTGGGGCTGGTTCGCCTCGGTCATCATCGGGATCGTGCTGATCTTCTCGGCCGGCACCATCGTCGACGGCTTCTCGTGACATTCCGGCAAAATAGCGTCCTACGAGCGACCCGAACGCGTTGTGCTACGCAAACGCTGCCTCGGGCCCCTCTCCGGACACACATTTCCTTCTAAGCCGGAATATCACCCAATGGCAGAACGATCTCCCCTCTTTCTGGGCCTCGCCCGTCCGCCCAAGTATCTGGGTCTCCCTGTCGGATACCTCGTGGTTCTGGCGACCGGGGTCGTTCTGCCGTTCATCTGGACGAAGTCGATGGTGTTCTTCCTGATCGGGATTGTCGCCTATCCGATCCTCTGGTTCGTCGCCGACCGCGAGCCGCATTTCTTCGAGGTCCTGCGCGTCTCCTACGGCTCTGTGCGCGCGACGAAGAACCGGGCCCTGCATGGAGGCGACAGCTTTGGCGCGTGATGCGGGCACCCTTTCTTCCTTCGGGACCGCCTTGCATCACGCCGGCGGCGGCGAGTTCGCGCGGGAGAGCTATCTGGCCGAGCACCTGCCGTATTTCGCGCTCACGGATGACGATGTCATGGTGCTGCGAGAAGGCGATCTCCTCGCAACCATGCGCCTCGATGGTCTCAATCCGATGACCACTGAGGACGCCCGGCTCGACGCGCTCAAGCGCGCGGTTGCCGCCATCGTCGCCCAGACCGGCAATGCCTTCGGTTTCTACATACACCGGATCTCCGTGCCGCAAAATCTCGGGATGCGCCCCATCGAGGGCGACAGCTTCGCCGCCGCGATCGATGCGCGGTGGCAGTCCCATGTGAAAAACCTGCGCCCCGCCAAGCGCCAGCTTTATCTCAGCGTCATCCGGCGGCCCGACATCTCGGCGCGCATTCCGCTCCTTCGGGCACTGGCCCGCAAGGCCTGGGTCAAGGACCGCGCGACACGGATGCAGGAGTTGAACGAGGTCATGGGCTTCTTCGAGGTGGCGCTTGCGTCGGCCAATCCGGTCAGACTCACGAAAGCTGGCGGCGAATGGCTGGGCTATCTCAATACGCTGAACGCCGGCAGCTTCTCCCCCATCGCCTTCGGGCAAAGTGCCTTGCCCCTCTCGCACACCCTGAGCAATTGCCGCGCGACCTTTGATGGCGACGTGGCCACCCTGACCGATGCAGTGACTGGGCGGGTCAAATACGGCGCGCTCTTCTCAATGAAGACCTATCCCGCACTGACCGACGTCACGCTGCTCGACGCGCTCGACCTGCCCCTCGACATCGTGCTCACGAACTCCTTCAGCCCGATCCCGAACAACATCATGGCCGAACGCATCCAGCGGATCATTCGTCAGATGCACGCCTCAGACGATGCCGCCGTGTCCCTGCGCGAACAGCTGGGACAAGCCGCCGATGATCAGGAGGCAGGACGCATCGCCTTTGGCGACCACCACCTGTCGATCGCCGTCTACGCCCCGGGCCGCGACACGCTCGAACGGGCCGCCGCCCAGATCAAGCGCGTGGGCCAGGAAATCATGTCGGTGATCGTGCGGGAGAACATGGCGCTGAAAGCCACCTACTTCGCGCAATCCCCCGGCAATTTCGGCTACCGCGCCCGCAAGACGCCGATCTCCTCGATCAACTTCGCCGACTTCGCGGCGCTTCACGGCAGCGTCGAGGGACGTGGCCCGGACCAATCCCCCTGGGGCCAAACCATCTCGGTCCTGCCCACGGTCGGCACCTCTGGCTATCGCTTCAATTTCCATGAGGCGGGCAGCCCGGACAAGGAGCCGACCGTTGGCCATACGCTTGTGCTCGGGCGCACCGGCACCGGCAAGACGCTCACCACCGCCTTCCTCGCGGCCCAAGCGCAGCGGGTTGGCGCGCGGCTCTTTTTCTTCGACAAGGATCACGGCCTCGAAATGGCGGTGCGCGCGCTTGGTGGCCGCTATAATGAAATCCGCGCGGGCGTGCCGACGGGGTTGAACCCGCTTGCCACGGAGACGGACGAGCGCGGCCGCGCCTGGCTCTCGGACTGGCTCGCGACCCTTCTCACGCGGAATGGCACGCTCTCGGGCGAGCAATCCCGCCACATCCAGAGCGCGGTCGGCCAGAACGCCGATGCGGGCGCGGCGTTGCAGCGCTTTGTCAGTTTCGAGACGCTGTTTCAGTCGCTCGATGATGATGGCGAGCTGCAGTCCCGCGTTGCCGAATGGGCGCCGGGTGGACGTTACGGATGGGTTTTCGACGAACCCGAGCGGGGCGCGGGCCTCAATCTCGCGGGTAACATCGTCGGGTTTGACATGACCGAAATCCTCGACATGACGACCGAGCGCATGGCGGTGCTCTCCTACATCTTCCGCCAAATCGAACGCGTGGTCGAGGATCGCCGCCCCACCATCATCGTGCTCGACGAGGCCTGGAAGCTCTTGGACGATACCTA
>NZ_JAXGFS010000031.1:0-3325 GCF_041008745.1 Pseudophaeobacter sp. 1A09344 | reverse complement strand
TCGAGGAGCGCGGCTGACGTCATCGCCTTCGGCCGCGACGGGACAGCCCGGACATCCGGCTGGACCTTTCATGGCGAGCGGCCTGTATGGGCGGGGTTGGATGATCGCTCTGAAGCCGAAGTCATTCTGGCCTCATTGGACACCGCGCCGCTGTCCGGTCGCGACGACATCCTCTTCCTGATCCGGACGACTGCTGACCGCCACCAAGGGAACCGTGCCCTGCGCCAGGTTGGTCTGGGTGCCGACGACTGGCAGGTCCTGTTCCGCGCCCTGGTCGAAGCTGAAAGCAGCTACAATCCGACTGCCGTGAGCCCCAAGGGTGCCTATGGTCTTGGCCAGCTGATGCCGGACACGGCACGTGCCCTCGGAGTCGATCCGCGCGATCCCCCGCAGAACCTCGACGGCGCGGCGCGCTATCTGCTCGCGCAGCTCGCCACGTTCAAAGACATCGACCTGGCGCTGGCAGCTTACAATTCCGGACCGCACCGGGTGGTCGAATATTCCGGTGTCCCGCCTTTCACCGAGACCCGCGACTACATCGCGCGCATCCACCGGATCCGGTCCCGACTCGCGGGTACACCTGTTTCCGCGCCGGACATCCGCGTCGCTGCCCGGGTGCCTGCGCGCGCTCCGGTCCTCATCGATCTTCAGTAAAATAAGGGAACTTCGCATGCTCAGACATCGCCTCAGCCGCCTCTTGCCTGCCGCCACAACCCTGGCGGCTTTCGCAACACCCGCTCTCGCGCAGGACTTGTCGCCTATCCAGACCATGCTGGAAACCGTCGAGGCCGCGCTGACGGGTCCGATCGGGATCGCGGTCGCCACGCTCGCGGTCATCGGCACCGGCTTCATGTGCATGATGGGGCGGCTGAACTGGGGCTGGTTCGCCTCGGTCATCATCGGGATCGTGCTGATCTTCTCGGCCGGCACCATCGTCGACGGCTTCTCCTGAGGTTGGCCGATGACTTTCCCGCACACTCGCATCCTCCGGTCGTCTCGAACGCGTTTGCACTGCAAACGCTGCCTCGAGACGTCCTGCGGATTCTTCATTTCAGCTAAGCGGGAAAGCATCTAGTTGGCAGAACGATCCCCCCTCTTTCTGGGCCTCGCCCGACCGCCCAAGTATCTGGGTCTCCCTGTCGGATACCTGGTGGTGCTGGCGACCGGGGTCGTTCTGCCGTTCATCTGGACCAAGTCGATGGTGTTTTTCCTGATCGGCCTTGTCGCCTATCCGATCCTCTGGTTCGTCGCCGACCGTGAGCCGCATTTCTTCGAAGTGCTGCGCGTCTCCTTTGGATCAGTGCGCCCGACGAAGAACCGGGCCCTGCACGGAGGCGACAGCTTTGGCGCTTGATGCGGGCACACTTTCCACTCACGGAACTGCTCTCCTTAAAGCGGGCGGCGCGGAGTTCGCGCGGGAGAGCTATCTCGCGGAGCACTTGCCGTATTTCGCGCTCGCGGATGACGATGTGATGGTGCTGCGCGAGGGCGACCTCTTGGCGACCCTGCGCCTTGATGGTCTGAACCCGATGACTAGCGAAGACGCCCGGCTTGATGCGCTGAAGCGCGCGGTCGCCGCCATCGTCGCCCAGACCGGCAACGCCTTCGGTTTCTACATCCACCGGATCTCCGTGCCGCAGTATCTCGGGATGCGCCCCATCGAGGGAGACAGTTTCGCAGCCGCGATCGACGCGCGCTGGCGGGCCCATGTCAAAGACCTCCGCCCCGCCAAGCGCCAGCTCTATCTCAGCGTCATCCGGCGCCCGGACATCTCCGCGCGCATCCCGCTTCTGCGCGCTCTGGCCCGCAAGGCCTGGGTCAAGGATCGCGCGACACGCCTGCAGGAGCTGAACGAGGTCATGGGCTTCTTCGAGGTGGCGCTTGCCTCGGCCAATCCAGTCAGGCTCACGAAGTCGGACGGTGAATGGCTGGGCTATCTCAATACGCTGAACGCAGGCAGCTTCTCCCCCATCGCCTTCGGGCAGAGCGCCCTGCCCCTCTCGCATACCCTGAGCAACTGTCGCGCGACCTTTGATGGCGATGTCGTCACCCTGACCGACGTCGTGACCGGTCAGGTCAAATACGGCGCGCTCTTCTCAATGAAGTCCTATCCGGCGCTGACCGACGTCACGCTGCTCGACGCGCTCGACCTGCCGCTCGACATCGTGCTGACGAACTCCTTCAGCCCGATCCCGAACAACATCATGGCCGAACGCATCCAGCGCATCATCCGCCAGATGCACGCCTCCGACGATGCGGCCGTCTCCTTGCGCGAACAGCTCGGGCAAGCAGCCGACGACCAGGAAGCGGGCCGCATCGCCTTTGGCGACCATCACCTCTCCATCGCGGTCTACGCCCCGGACCGCGACACGCTCGAACGCGCCGCCGCCCAGATCAAACGCGTGGGCCAGGAGATCATGTCGGTGATCGTGCGCGAGAACATGGCGCTGAAAGCCACGTATTTTGCGCAGTCGCCCGGCAATTTCGGCTACCGGGCGCGGAAGACGCCGATTTCCTCGATCAACTTCGCGGATTTCGCGGCCCTGCACGGCAGCGTCGAGGGGCGTGGGCCGGACCAGTCACCCTGGGGCCAGACCATCTCGGTCCTGCCGACGGTTGGCACCTCGGGCTATCGGTTCAATTTCCACGAGGCGGGCAGCCCTGGCAAGGAACCGACCGTTGGCCATACCCTTGTGCTGGGGCGCACTGGCACCGGCAAGACACTGACCACTGCTTTCCTCGCAGCACAAGCGCAGCGGGTCGGCGCGCGGCTCTTTTTCTTCGATAAGGATCGCGGGCTTGAGATGGCCGTCCGCGCCCTTGGTGGACGGTACAACGAAATCCGTGCCGGGGTGCCCACGGGGCTCAACCCACTCGCTACGGAGACCGACGAGCGCGGCCGAGCCTGGCTCTCGGACTGGCTCGCGACCCTTCTCACACGCAATGGAACCCTCTCGGGCGAGCAATCTCGCCATATCCAGAGCGCCGTCGGCCAGAACGCCGATGCGGGCGCGACCTTGCAGCGCTTTGTCAGTTTCGAGACCCTGTTCAAGTCGCTCGATGACGACGGCGAGTTGCAATCCCGCGTCGCCGAATGGGCGCCAGGTGGGCGCTATGGCTGGGTCTTTGACGAGCCCGAGCGCGGCGCAGGCCTCAAGCTCACGGGCGACATCGTTGGGTTTGATATGACCGAGATCCTCGACATGACCACCGAGCGCATGGCGGTGCTCTCCTACATCTTCCGCCAGATCGAACGCGTGGTCGAGGATCGCCGCCCCACCATCATCGTGCTCGACGAGGCCTGGAAGCTCTTGGACGATACCTA
>NZ_JAXGFS010000030.1:0-3453 GCF_041008745.1 Pseudophaeobacter sp. 1A09344 | reverse complement strand
TTTTGTGGTCTGGGCTTCGTGTCTTATTCCAGCTCGATGAGGAGGTCCTTTGCGTCGATCTGGCCGCCTGGCTGGACGTGCACGGCCTTGACCACCGCGTCGCGTTCGGCGTGCAGGCCGGTTTCCATCTTCATCGCTTCGATGGTCAGCAGCATATCGCCCTCATGCACCTGCTGGCCAACCTGTACCGCGACCGAGGCGACGACGCCGGGCATCGGCGCGCCGATGTGGTCGGGGTTGCCCGCTTCGGCCTTGGGGCGGGCAGCGGTGGTGGATTTCACCAGACGGTTCGGCACCCGGATCACCCGCGGCTGGCCGTTGAGTTCGAAGAACACCTTCACCTCGCCGTTCTCATCGGTCTCACCGATGGCTTGCAGGCGGATCTCTAGCGTCTTGCCGGGGTCGATCTCGGCCGAGATTTCCTCGCCCGGTTCCATCCCGTAGAAGAACGCCCGCGTCGGCAGGCTGCGCACCGGGCCGTACTGGCGATGGCGGCCCATGTAATCAAGGAACACCTTGGGATACATCAGGTAGCCATTCAGATCCTCGTCATCGACTGCCTTGCCTTCCAGCTGCTGGGACAGCTCGGCGCGGGTGGCTTCCAGATCGACCGGCTCCAGATGTTTGCCGGGGCGCTCGAGGTTGGGCTTTTCGCCTTTCAGCACCTTGTCCACGATACCCGCCGGAAAGCCGCCCGGCGGCTGGCCGAGGTTGCCGCGCAGCATGTCGACAACGGAATCGGGGAAGGAGAGGTCGGTCTGCGGATCCTCCACCTCTTCGCGGCTGAGGCCCTGGCTCACCATCATCAGCGCCATGTCACCGACCACCTTGGAGGAGGGCGTCACCTTGACGATATCCCCGAACATCTGGTTCACATCCGCATAGGTCTGGGCGACCTCGTGCCAGCGCTCCTCCAGTCCCAGGGAGCGCGCCTGCGCCTTGAGGTTGGTGAACTGGCCACCCGGCATCTCGTGCAGGTAAACTTCCGAGGCTGGAGCCTGAAGGCCAGACTCAAAGGCTGCGTATTGCGCCCGCACCTGTTCCCAGTAATCGCTGATCTCGCGGATCTTGGCGATATCCAGCCCGGTGTCGCGGTCGGTGTTGCGCAGCCCCTCGACGATCGACCCCAGACAGGGCTGCGAGGTGCCGCCACTGAACGCATCCATCGCTGCATCCACTGCATCGACGCCCGCATCGGCGGCAGCCAGGATGGTGGCCCCGGCGATGCCGGAGGTGTCATGCGTGTGGAAGTGGACCGGCAGGCCGACCTCTTCCTTCAGCGCCTTCACCAGCTGACGCGCGGCGGCGGGTTTCAATAGGCCTGCCATGTCCTTCAGGCCGAGGATATGGGCGCCCGCAGCCTCCAGATCCTTGGCCATGCCGACGTAGTATTTCAGGTCATACTTGGCCCGGTCCGGGTCCATGATGTCGCCGGTGTAGCAGATGGTGCCTTCGCAGATCTTGCCGCTCTCGACCACCGCATCCATCGCGACGCGCATGTTCTCCACCCAGTTGAGGCTGTCAAAGACCCGGAAGACATCGACGCCGGTGATCGCGGCCTGTTTCACAAAGGCCTGCACCACGTTGTCCGGGTAGTTGGTATAGCCCACCCCGTTGGAGGCGCGCAGCAGCATCTGGGTCATCACGTTGGGCATCGCCTCACGCAGATCCCGCAGCCGCTGCCAGGGGCATTCCTGCAAGAAGCGATAAGCCACATCAAAGGTCGCACCGCCCCAGCATTCCACCGAGAACAGCTGGCTGAGGCTTTGCGCATAGGCGGGTGCCACGCGGATCATGTCGATGGAGCGCATGCGGGTGGCGAGAAGCGACTGGTGGCCATCGCGCATGGTGGTATCGGTCAGCAGAAGCTGCCGCTGCGCCTTCATCCAGTCGGCCACCGCCTGGGCGCCCTTCTGCTCCAGAAGGTTGCGGGTGCCATAGGGCAGGGCGCCGGTCTCGACCTTCGGCGGGCGCGGATCCTTCAGACCCGCTTTCGGCTCGGCGCGGCCCTCGGTCTCCGGGTGACCGTTCACCGAGATGTCGGCGATATAGGTCAGCACCTTGGTGCCGCGGTCCTGGCGCTTGGCGAAGTTGAACAGCTCCGGCGTCTCGTCGATGAACTTGGTGGTGTATTCATTGTTGAGGAAAGTCGGGTGCTTCAGCAGGTTCTCGACAAAGGCGATATTGGTGCTGACCCCGCGCACCCGGAATTCGCGCAGCGCCCGGTCCATGCGGGCAATCGCCTTTTCCGGGGTCGGCGCCCAGGCGGTGACCTTGGTCAACAGGCTGTCGTAATAGCGCGTGATCACCCCGCCCGCATAAGCGGTGCCGCCATCAAGGCGAATGCCCATGCCGGTGGCCGAGCGATAGGCGGTGATGCGGCCGTAATCGGGGATGAAGTTGTTGAGCGGATCCTCGGTGGTGACCCGGGTCTGCAGCGCATGGCCATTGAGACGAATTTCGGACTGGTCCGCCTTGCCGGTGGCTTCGGCCAGGGGCTTGCCTTCGGCGATCAGGATCTGCGCCTGCACGATATCGATGCCGGTGACTTCCTCGGTGACGGTATGCTCCACCTGCACCCGCGGGTTCACCTCGATGAAGTAGAACTTGCCGGTTTCCATATCCATCAGGAATTCGACGGTGCCGGCGCATTCGTAGTTCACATGGGCACAGATCCTGCGGCCCAGATCGCAGATCTCGGCGCGCTGCGCCTCGCTCAGGTAAGGCGCCGGGGCGCGCTCCACGACTTTCTGGTTGCGGCGCTGGACTGAGCAATCCCGCTCGAACAGATGATAGATCTCACCGTGCTTGTCGCCAAGGATCTGCACCTCGACGTGGCGGGCGCGGGTGATCATCTTTTCGAGATAGCCTTCGCCATTGCCAAAGGCGGCTTCGGCCTCGCGGCGCCCTTCCAGAACTTTCTCTTCCAGCTCAGCCTCGGAGAAGATCGGGCGCATGCCGCGGCCGCCACCGCCCCAGGAAGCCTTGAGCATCAAGGGATAGCCGACCTCACCCGCTTCCTTGCGGATGGCGTCCATGTCATCGCCCAGAACCTCGGTCGCGGGAATGACCGGCACGCCTGCCTCGATCGCGACGCGCCGCGCCGAGGCCTTGTCGCCAAGGGCGCGCATGGTCTCGGCCTTGGGGCCGATGAAGGTGATGCCATTGCGGGCGCAGGCATCGACGAAATCAGGGTTTTCCGACAACAGCCCATAGCCCGGATGGATCGCATCTGCGCCGGATTCCTTCGCGACCCGGATGATCTCGTCAATCGACAGGTAGGCCGCCACAGGCCCCAAGCCTTCGCCGATCCGGTAGGCCTCATCCGCCTTGAACCGGTGCAGGCCAAGCTTGTCCTCTTCGGCGTAGACCGCAACGGTCTTCTTGCCCATCTCATTCGCAGCCCGCATCACGCGGATCGCTATCTCGCCGCGGTTGGCGATCAGAATTTTC